>NZ_CP067102.1:6826469-7141125 GCF_016616885.1 Bradyrhizobium diazoefficiens
TAGCGGCGCACGGCGTCCGCGAGCCATTTTCCGCCATCTTCGTTTGCTGTGCCTGTTGCGAGCTTGCCCTTGTAGTCGGTCTCGAACGCGACGCAATCGGCATCCATCGTTTCGAGATCGCGCGCCACTTCCGGCGCATCGATCCCGGAATAGAGATCGGCAAGGTTCCATTCCGGAAGCTTGCCTGTCTTCGCAGACTTGGCGGAGGGTTTTGCCTTGGCGGCAGATTTCTTGGCAGCGGATTTCTTGAAGGCGGATTTCTTGGTGGCTGGCTTGCGAAGAGCGTTCTTGGAGCGCGAAGTCATTGTGTGGGAAACCTGTGTTCAACAATCGCTGCGGCGGGCGGGGGCATCAAGGTTTAAGAGTGCGTTAATCGGCTTCGGCCAGAGTGACCCGATTCGAGACAGATAGTAGTAGCGTGCGGGGAGCACCATGGCTGCCAGTATTTTGATCGCCGACGACGACGCCGTAGCCCGCCGTCTGGTCGAGAACATGGTGCAGAAATGCGGCTATGAGACGGTCGTCGTCGAGTCCGGCGACGCCGCGATCGCAGCCCTCACCACCCCCGATGCACCTATTATCGACGCCGTGATCCTCGATCTCGTCATGCCCGGCCTCGACGGCATGGGCGTGCTGGCGAAAATCCGCGAAGCGGGCCTCAGCGTCCCCGTCATCGTGCAGACCGCGCATGGCGGCATCGACAACGTGATCTCGGCGATGCGCGCGGGTGCGGCCGATTTCGTGGTCAAGCCGGTCGGCGTGGAGCGGCTCCAGGTCTCGCTTCGCAACGCGCTCAACGCTTCCGCGCTCAAGGGCGAATTGCAGCGCATCCGTCACAGCCGCGAGGGACGGCTGACCTTCTCCGACATCATCACGCGCGCCGAGGCGATGGCAGGCGTGATGCGCGCCGCGCAGAAGGCGGCGAACTCATCGATCCCGGTGCTGATCGAAGGCGAGTCCGGCGTCGGCAAGGAGATGTTCGCACGCGCCATCCACGGCAGCGGCGAGCGCAAGGCAAAGCCCTTCGTCGCCGTCAATTGCGGCGCGATCCCCGAAAATCTCGTCGAGTCCATTCTGTTCGGCCACGAGAAGGGTGCCTTCACCGGCGCGACCGAACGGCATACCGGCAAGTTCATCGAGGCCCATGGCGGCACGCTGTTTCTGGACGAGGTCAGCGAGCTGCCGCTGACCGCGCAGGTCAAATTGCTGCGCGCACTGCAGGAAGGCGCCGTCGAGGCAGTCGGCGGCCGCAAGCCCGTGAAGGTCGACGTCCGCATCATCTCCGCGACCAATCGCAAGCTGCTGGACCGGGTGAAGCAGGGACACTTCCGGGAAGATTTGTTCTACCGCCTGCACGTGCTGCCGCTGACGATCCCTTCACTCAGGGCCCGGCGCGAGGACATCCCGCATCTGCTGCGGCATTTCCTGGCGCGCTTTGCCGCCGAGGAGAACCGCGCCATCTCCAGCGTCAGCGGCGAGGCCATGGCGCATCTCGCCCAGCTCGACTGGCCGGGCAACATCCGCCAGCTCGAAAACGCTGTTTACCGCGCGGTGGTGATGAGCGAGAGCGACCAGCTCGGTCTCGACGATTTCCCGCTGCTTTCTTCGCATCCGCACTCCGCAACGGAGATTCCGACCGCGCCGCTGATGATCGAGCCGATCGCGGCGCCCTCCGTCGTGTCGGGTAGTGAAATACCGATCGCGCCGCTGCCGATGGCAGGGTCTCTCTCAATGTTGACCCCCACCGGCGATGTCCGACCATTAGAGGACATGGAGAACGAGATCATCCGCTTTGCGATCTCGCACTACCGCGGGCAGATGTCCGAGGTGGCGCGTCGTCTCAAAATCGGCAGGTCCACGCTCTACCGCAAACTCGACGAAGCCGGGGTTCCCGGACATGGCGGGAAAAGCGGCGAGGAGACGCACTGAACCTCATGCGAACGGAGGTTCGCGCGATCGGACATTGCACCCGCAACCCGTTGAATTACGGCAAAATTCGGCAGCAAGCCAAACCGTGACTTGGAAGTGACAGACACCGGGAAAAGCGCGCGATGAAGGCGCACAATCCGTTGCAAACAGTCTCTCTTGAAGTCAGTTTGTCGTGAGTTGTCCCGGGTAGCGCTGGCCGCAAAATCGGGGCCTGTATATCGTCTGCGTATGAATCGTTGCGTGCAGGCGTGCAACTTTCGAGAGGCCGGCGCGGTTTAGCCGAAACTCAATCAATTAGGCGATAACGAAAGCTGTTCCACGAGGGACAGTTCACCCGAGGGGTGCGACACAATGCGTGACTGTTTGAACCACCGTGCGGGCTTCGACCGTGTCTTGATGACGGTCGCGGCGACCTTCTTCACGGTATCGGCCGGCTCGGCGCTGGCACAGGATCAGGCGCGCAGCAGCGCCGCGGAGCTCGCGATCGAAGCCGCGATCCCGCGCCCCGAGCCTGCAAACGTCCCACCCCCGACCGCATCCGACATCAAGCTCGACACCACCGCCACCCTCCAGGACGCGCCGAAGGAAGCCGCCAAGGAAACTTCGAAGGAAACTTCGAAGGAAACTGCGAAGGAAACTGCGAAGGAGCCCGTGAAGGCCGAAGCCGTCCCGGCGCCCGACAAGGTCGAGACCAAGCCGTCCGATGTCGCCACCACGCCGACACCCGACGCGCCGAAGAGCGAGACGGCAAAGACCGAACCCGCGACGGCCGAGCCCGCCAAATCCGAAGCGGCAAAATCTGAACCCGCCAAGGCTGAACCTGCCAAGTCTGAACCGGCCAAGGCTGAACGCGCCAAGGCTGACACCGCAGCAGCACCGGCGGCCACCCCCGCTGCACCTGCGGCGGCGGCAGCGACCCCGGCCGCCGAGCCGGTGAAGGCCGCGAGCAACGTTCCCGCCGCCGACCAGCCGGTCGCCGACAAGCTCAAGGACATCATCGGCGCCAAGACCTCGCGCCATTTCGACCGCAAGAACGAGCGTGCGGCGATCGAGAAATTCTACGGCGCCCGTGACTTCGCGCCGGTCTGGACGCAAGCCGGCGGCCTGACTGCCGCGGCGAAGGGCGTGATCGCGCGGCTGAAGGATGCGGCGTCCGACGGTCTCAATCCCGCCGACTATCCGGTGCCGGATTTCACCGCCGCCACGACGCCCGATGCGCTCGCCGATGCCGAGCTGAAGCTCACCGCCAGCATGTTCGACTATGCGCGCCAGGCGCAGAGCGGCCGCATGCATTGGTCCCAGGTCAGTGCCGACATCCTCTATCCCGAGCATCCGACTGATCCGAGCGAAGTGCTCACCAAGGTCACGACCGCCGCCGACGCCTCCGCCGCGCTCGACAGCTACAACCCGCCGCAAAAGCTTTACAAGGAGCTGAAGGCGAAGCTCGCGCAGCTGCGTGGCCAGGGCGACGGCCCGGTGATCGAGATCACCGACGGCCCGGCGCTGAAGTACACGCCCGCCAAGGGCAAGAAGCAGGCGGAAGTCGTGGTGCAGGATCCGCGCGTGCCGCAACTTCGCGCCAAGCTCGGCATCACCGAGAACGCCAGCGACGATCATTACGACGCAGCGGTTGCCGAAGCCGTGCGCAAATTCCAGGACGGCGCCGAGATCAAGGCCACCGGCATCCTCGACGACAAGACGGTCAAGGCGCTGAACAGCCCGAAGCGCGACAAGCAAATCGACACCGTGCTGGTGAACATGGAGCGCTGGCGCTGGCTGCCGCGCGACCTCGGCGTGCCCTCGCTCGGCGACGCCTATGTCATCCTCAACATTCCCGACTACACGCTGAAGGTGATGCAGCGCGGCCAGCAGGTCTGGACCACCCGCGTCGTCACCGGCAAGCCGGGCCAGCACGCGACGCCGCTGCTGACCGAGACGATGAAGTACATCACGGTCAACCCGACCTGGAACGTGCCGCCGTCGATCGTCTATGGCGAATATCTGCCGGCGCTGCAGCAGGACCCGACGGTGCTTCAGCGCATGGGCCTGAAGCTCGAGCAGAACCGCGACGGCTCGGTGCACATCTCGCAGCCGCCCGGCGAAGCCAACGCGCTCGGCCGCATTCGCTTCAACTTCCCGAACAAGTTCCTGGTCTATCAGCACGACACGCCGGACAAGAACCTGTTCGCACGGGAAGATCGCGCCTTCAGCCACGGCTGCATGCGCGTCCAATATCCGGACCAGTACGCCTCGGTGCTGCTCAACATCGCCATGCCGGGCGAGAAGTACACGCCGGAGCGCGTACGCAGCATGTACGGCTCGGGTGAGGTCGACCTGAAATTCGCGACCCCGATCCCGGTCAACATCACCTACCAGACCGCCTTCGTGGACGACGGCGGCAAGCTGCAATTCCGCAAGGACGTCTATGGCCGCGACGCGACGATGATCAACATCCTGAAGAACGGCCGCGGCAAGGACCTCGAGACCATCGTGGCCCACTCGCAGCCGAGCTATTCGCGCCCGGCGACGACGCTGCCGTCCGGCGTGGCGATCGCCAACAATGGCGGCGGCTTCGGCTCCTCGGGCCCGAACTTCTTCGAGCGGCTGTTCGGGGCCCCGACCCCGCCGCCGGCCCCGATCGGCCGCCGGCCCCAGCAACAGCGGGTGTTCACCCGCTGAGCCCTGGCCCAGCGCCTCATTTTCTGGAATACTTCAATAAAATCAGCGACCCCGTCCCATGGATGGGGTCGTTTAACGTTAACCATTCTCCACCCGGCTTCGGGTGGCGGGCGTTTTTTCGCCACACTAAGCCGCTTAGGATCGTAATCTGACTTGGTTTGGGGGCGGGAAGGTCAACCTCGAATTAACCTTCTCGCTTTAACAAAGCGTTCACCCTCTTTCGCGCGCTAACGGGGTTGGCGGGAGAGTCGATTTTGAACGCTCGTCGACTGGGTGGGCTCATACGTGCTGGCTGGTTTTGCACGCCAATTTGCTGCGGTGTCGTTGTCCCATGCGGGAGTGAAGGTCGGATCTCGGATCGGCCTCGCCTCGCTGGTGCTGCTTGCGGCTGCCGGTTCGGTTCATAACGCCGCCGCGCTGAACGAAACCAAGACGCTCTCCTTCCACCACACCCACTCCGGCGAAGATCTCACCGTCACCTTCAAGCGCGATGGCCGCTACGACGAAGCCGCACTGAAGACTCTGAACCACTTCCTGCGTGACTGGCGCACCCAGGACGAGACGGTGATGGACCGCCACCTCTTCGACATCCTCTGGGAAGTTTATCGCGACGTCGACGGCAAGCAGCCGATCCAGATCATCTCCTCCTATCGCTCCCCCGCCACCAACGCCATGCTCCGCCGCCGCTCCTCGGGCGTGGCGCGCTTCAGCCAGCACATGCTGGGCCATGCGATGGACTTCTACATTCCAGGCGTGCCGCTGGAGCAGATCCGCTTCGCCGGCCTGCGCCTGCAGCGCGGCGGCGTCGGCTTCTACCCGACATCCGGCTCGCCCTTCGTGCATCTCGACACCGGCAGCATCCGGCACTGGCCGCGCATGACGCATGACCAGCTCGCCAGCGTGTTCCCGGACGGCCGTACGGTCCACGTCCCGACCGACGGCACGCCGCTGAAGGGTTACGAGCTCGCCAAGGCCGACATCGAGAAGCGTGGCAATGGCGACAACGCTGCCACGATCGGCAAGCCGAGCTTCTTCGCCGCCCTGTTCAAGGGCAAGTCGGCCCCCGCCAGCAACGACGAGGACGACGAGAGCGCGCCCGCCGCATCCGAGAAGCCGGCAGCGCCGACCGTGGTCGCAGCCGCCGCGAAACCGGCCGATCCGGTGCCGACGCCGCGGGCCAAGCCGCAGATCGCCGCCGCGATCCAGCTCGCTTCGGCCGATGCCCAACTCGTTGCGCCGCCCAAGCCGAAGCCCGCGCCCGTGGCTGACAAGCCGGCTGCCGGCAAATCTTCCGACGGAAAGCCCGAGACCCCCGCCGACATCATCAATGCCCGCGGCTTCTGGGATGCGCCCGCCACGCCGCAGCAGGCGACGCCGGCCCAGGTCGCAGCGCTGAGGGCGCGCCAGGCGCTTGCCGCCGCCACCGACCCGCAACCGACCGCGAGCGTCTCCAACGCAACCCTTCAGGCGCTGGCTTACGCGCCGGCCGCCTCCCCGGTCGACCGCGCCAACGTCGTCGCCGCCTCCGCGCCGATCCCGCGCGGCGTGCGTCCGGTGTCCGCGGCCCGCAACGCCGCGCCGGCCACCGAGATCAACACCGTCGTCGGCAAGAGCACCGACGGCATGATCGCCACCGCGACCCGGCTCTCCGCACCCAAAGGCGAGAGCATCTGGCTCAAGATCGTGATGCTGTCGCCGAGCGCCAGCCGCGCCATGTCGGTGACGCTGATGGGCGAGCTCGACATGGCCGCGATGCGCGCTTATTTCGTCAAGCCGCAGACCGTGGTCGCGATGGGCTTTGTCGACGATCCCATGCAGGGCCTGTCCTGCGACAGTTTCTCGGGCAGCGCCACCGCCAAGCTCGAGACGACGTCGTTCGTCGTGCGCACCGCCGCGCTGCGCTGACGTCAAGCGCGATTAGCGCGTCTTCCGCCGGTCGCGAAGATTTCACTCTCGATCGCTTATCGGTCTCCGATCAGGCCGGCAGGCCAGCTCGGCGAAGGCCCGTCTCGTAGTGCTGACGGTCAACGTCGCGCTTGTAATGCTGGGTGGAGAGATGATTGGCTACTGAAAACGACGGCTCGCGCTTGAGAACCTCGGCCGCGTGAGCGCCGGCCGCAACCGCGTTGCCCATCTGGGCGAAGATCGCGGCAAGGAACGCGTGGTGGGTTTGATCGGGCCGCGTGATCCGTGAGAAAGCCTCGGCGGCTTCGGCGTATTTCTCCGCACAATAATAGGCGCGTCCGAGATGGCTCCAGAAGCGTTCCGGGTGATACGGGTTGAGCCGCATCGCCTTCCTGATCCAGTCGATGCCCTCTTCCGGCCGTCCCAGCCAGGTCAGCAGTTCGCCCTGCTGCACCACCACGAGATCATAGTTCGGGTTGAGTGCGAGCGCCCGCTCCTGATGGTAGGCGGCCTTGTCATGGTCGTCGCGGTTCAGATTGAGCGCAGCGAGGATGCGGTGGACGTCGCTGTCATTGTCGTCGAGGATCAGCGTGGTCTCCAGCTCTGAAGCAACCTGCTGGAAGGTGGCGTCGCGATCCGCGCACCAGTTATAGACCCAGGTCTGGCCCAGGACGCACGCCTTCCAGGCGTGAGCGTGAGCATAATTCCCGTCCAGTTCGAGCGCCCGGTCGAGCAGAAGTTGGGCCCGCGCATTGTCTTCGCGATTGGAGCGATGGTGTAAGATCTTTGCGGCCAGCACGCATTCATAAGCCACCATGTTGTCCGTCGGCTTGCGGTTCGCCCGATCGTGCGTGGCCGCCTCGACGCGGCCGGGCAACGTGGCGGCGATCGCCCGGGTCATCTCATCCTGGATCGCGAAGATGTCCTTGAGCTCGCCGTCGTAGCGTTCCGCCCAGATGTGCCGGTCGGTTTCCGCATCGATCAGCTGCACGGTGACGCGGACGCGATCTCCGGCCTTTCGCACACTGCCCTCGATGACGTAGTCGACGCCGAATTCGCGGCCGACGTCCTGCACCTTGACCGCCTTGCCCTTGTACACGAAGGTCGAGTTGCGGGAGATCACCAACAGGTCGTGGAAGCGTGAGAGCTCGGTGATGATGTCTTCGGTCAAGCCATCCGCAAAGAACTCCTGCTCAGGGTCGCCGCTCATATTGGCGAAGGGCAGCACGGCGATGGACGGCTTCTTCGACATGCCGGTCGCCTTTGCAGCGCCCTTCGTGTCGTCTGATGCGCTTGTTGGCCCCTCCTCCAGTCGAATCCGGTAGACGCGGATCGGACGTACGATGTTCTTGACGTTCTGCTCGCCGATATCCTCGAATGCAACGCCATCGAGGCGCTGGCCGAGCTGATCGCGCACCGCGCTCGAGATGCAGATACCTCCAGGCTCGGCCAGTGCCTCCAACCGCGACGCGACGTTGACGCCGTCGCCGAATATATCGTTCTGGTCGACGATCACGTCGCCCAGATTGATGCCGATGCGGAATTGCATCCATCGCGGCGGCGGGACGTCGGCGTTGCGTCGCCCCATCCGGCTCTGAATTTCAGCAGCGCACAGCACGGCGTCGACGATGCTATGGAATTCGACGAGCATGCCGTCGCCCGTCGTCTTGATGATGCGGCCGTGATTTTTGGCAATGGCCGGATCGATGAGCTCGATCCGGTGGGTCTTGAGGCGCGCGAGCGTGCCAGCCTCATCGGCCTCCATGAGCCGGCTAAAGCCGACCATGTCAGCCGCGAGGACTGCGGCGAGCCTGCGCTCTGGGCCTGGCACATCCATTGCTCGGTCCCTTCACCGAGCACTCTAGCAGACCAGCGGTTTCTGCCCAAGCTGGGTGCGCTGCAAATTGCGGCGGGACGAGGTACCTCCTACCGGTGACGTTGCAGCCTCACCGCCTCAGATCATCCCCAGCGCCTGCATGTAGGTCTCGAGAATCGTCTCGGCCTCGGCGCGCTCGTTGGGATCCTGCTTGCGCATGCGCACGATGGTGCGCAGCGCCTTGACGTCGTAGCCGTTGCCCTTGCTCTCGGCATAGACGTCGCGGATGTCGTCGGAAATCGCCTTCTTCTCTTCCTCCAGCCGCTCGATGCGCTCGATGATGGATTTGAGCTGATCCTTGGCAAATTTCGTCGCGGGCTCGTCGTCGCGGACGGCGGCGGTGGTGGCCATCTTGGTACTCCAAATGGAACTGGCAAAACGAGGTGACGCCGGCATCCTCACCGCGCGTGCTGCGAGAACCCTTAGGGTTGGCGCCGACTGCGTTCAAGCAAGCATCGCGCTCGTCCACAGCGCGCCCACACCTTCCTGCAATGGGGCGAAGAAAGCAGTTGTGTGGTGCGACTCAAGCGCCCGCGCGGGACAGTCCCTCAGTGGCTGTGGGGATGGACCTTCTTCATCGCCTCGACCTGCTCGGGCGTCGCCGTGCCCTGGTACTTCGACTTCCAGGTCTCGTAGGGCATGCCGTAGACGGCCTCCCGGCTCTCGTCCTTGCTCAAGGGCACGCCTTGCGCGTCAGCGGCGTCCTTGAGCCAGTTGGACAGGCAGTTGCGGCAGAAGCCGGCCAGATTCATCAGATCGATGTTCTGCACGTCCGTCCGCTCACGCAAATGATCGACCAGGCGCCGGAAGGCGGCCGCCTCGAGCTCCGTTCTGGTTTTGTCGTCGATTGCCATGGCTGGATCCCTCGGCTGTCACTCGGCTCTGACCTTGATGGAGGTCACCCTTACGGGATCAGGTGGGGTCCTGTCACAGATTTTGCCATATCGCGGCGCAAACGGCCTCGAAGCCCCCCAAGGGGCAGTTCCCCGGCCCTACGCCAAATCGTCAATCATCTGGTATACGTTCCGCGACAATGATCGCCGAATCTCTCCGCTCCCCCCTTCACCTGCTCGCCCGGTTGGTCCCGGTGCTGGTGGTTGGCCTGTTGTGCATCTGGGCCAGCCCGGCCTCGGCCGATTTCCGGCTTTGCAACAACACCTCGAGCCGGGTCGGCATTGCGCTTGGCTACAAGGATGCCGACGGATGGACCACCGAAGGCTGGTGGAACATCTCGTCCCGCTCCTGCGAGACGCTGCTGCGGGGAACGCTGGTCGCCCGCTACTATTACATCTACGCGATCGACTATGACCGCGGCGGCGAATGGTCGGGGCAGGCCTTCATGTGCTCGCGCGACAAGGAATTCACCATCCGCGGCACCGAGGACTGTTTGGCGCGCGGCTATGACCGGACCGGCTATTTCGAGGTCGATACCGGCGAGCAGCGGGCCTGGACGGTACAGCTCACCGATGCCAACGAGCAGCCTGCCCAGCAACGCGTCCCCGGGATGCCCGGCCCTGTCGGCCCGGGTGGCGGCGTTCCTGGTTTGCCCAATAACCCGCCCGGTGGTACGCCCCCCGCCGCGCCTGGCCTTCCGCCAGCCCCCTCGCCACCGTCTGGAAATAAACCATGAGGCGTCTTCGCCGTATCAAGATTCTCGCGACCCTCGGACCTGCCTCCTCGGATCTCGCGATGATCCGCCGCCTGTTCGAGGCCGGCGCCGACGTGTTCCGCATCAACATGAGCCACACCCCGCATGACAAGATGCGGGAGCTGGTGGCGACGATCCGCAATGTCGAGAGCAGCTACGGCCGCCCGATCGGCATCCTGGTCGATCTCCAGGGCCCGAAGCTCCGGCTCGGCGCATTCGCGGAAGGCGCGGTCCAGCTCCAGAACGGCCAGACCTTCACGCTGGATTCCGACAAGACGCCGGGCGATGCCAACCGCGTCAATCTTCCTCACCCCGAGATTCTTGCAGCGCTCAGGCCCGGCCATGCGCTGCTGCTCGACGACGGCAAGGTGCGGCTGATCGCGGAGGAGACCACGAAAGAGCACGCGGTGACGCGCGTCGTGGTCGGCGGCAAGATGTCCGATCGCAAGGGCGTCAGCCTTCCGGATACGGACCTGCCGGTCTCGGCGATGACGCCGAAGGATCGCGCCGACCTCGAGGCCGCGCTGGTCACCGGCGTCGACTGGATCGCGCTGTCCTTTGTGCAGCGCGCTGACGACGTGCTCGAAGCCAAAAAGATGATCCGCGGCCGCGCCGCGGTCATGGCCAAGATCGAGAAGCCGCAGGCGATCGACCGCCTCGCCGACATCATCGAGGCCTCCGACGCGCTGATGGTGGCGCGCGGCGATCTCGGCGTCGAGCTGCCGCTGGAACGCGTGCCGAGCCTTCAAAAGCAAATGACGCGCATGGCGCGCCGCGCCGGCAAGCCGGTGGTGATCGCAACCCAGATGCTGGAATCGATGATCCAGTCGCCGGTGCCGACCCGCGCCGAAGTCTCCGACGTCGCCACTGCGGTCTACGAGGGCGCCGACGCCATCATGCTGTCGGCGGAATCGGCGGCCGGCAAATTCCCGGTCGAGGCGGTCTCGACCATGAACCGCATCGGCGAGGAGGTCGAGCGCGACCCGATTTATCGTTCCGTGCTCACCGCTCAGCGCCCCGCGCCGGAATCAACCGCGGGCGACGCCATCGCCGACGCCGCGCGGCAGATCGCCGAGACGCTGGACCTGCCCGCCCTGATCTGCTGGACCAGCTCAGGCTCGACCGCCGTGCGCGTGGCGCGCGAGCGGCCGAAGCCGCCGGTTGTGGCGATCACGCCGAACATCCAGGCCGGCCGCCGGCTGGCCGTCGTGTGGGGCGTGCATTGCGTGGTGGCGGAAGATGCGCGCGACCAGGACGACATGGTGAGCCGCGCCGGCCAGATCGCCTTCCGCGACGGTTTCGTCCGTGCCGGCCAGCGCGTGATCATCGTCGCCGGCGTCCCGCTCGGCATTCCCGGCACCACCAACATGGTGCGTATCGCTTCCGTCGGCCCCGAGGGCGACGCGAATATCTGAGGCCGCCGGCGCCCGGCCGACCAAAAACGCGAAAACAACCCCATGCACAGTAGCCGGCCGGTCCGGCTGCTTTGCTGGGGTTTTGCGAAAAGACGTGCTCAGGCAACGGCTTGGGCGCGATCAGCTCGCGGCCCACATCGCATCGGTATTTTCAGGCCCCGACCAGCGCCTTGGTCGTCGGCAGCAGCGTCTGCTGCACCACCAGACCGCGGGCGCGGGCGTCCATGACGCCGACGGCGCGCAGCGCAAGCAGCGTCACGGTCTGTACCGCATCGCGCATCTTGACGGGATCTTCGAGATTGTCGGGCGCAAGCGGGCCAACCAGCGCTTCGTGCAGCGCCCCCAGCAGCGCGGTCGCGGCCAACGCGGTGTCCTGCGCCGGCAGATGGCCGGCGCGCACGGCGGCGTCGATCCGGGCGGCGATCTCGCCGGCAATCTCGCGGCGGCTGGCCAGGCGTGAGGCACTGACATCGACATCAACAGGCTCGGCCAAAATGCCCCAGGCCAGCCGGCGCTGCGACAGCGTATGGACGGCCACGGTGGTCACGGCCGCCGCCAGCGCGGAGGACGGGCCAGGCGCGGCATCGGCCGCGCGCCGGATCGCCGCGAGCTCGTCGCGGGAGACCTCGGAGATCAATTCGGAGATCAGCTCGGCCTTGGAGGGGAAGTAGCGGTAGACGGTGCCGGCCGCCACATTGGCCCGGACCGCGACCGGCGCGATCTGCACCGCCGCCATGCCGCCTTCGGCTGCGGCTTCCCTTGCCGCCGCCAGGATGGCGCTGCGCCGAGCCGCAAGGCGCTTAACCACTTGATGCGTTCGCCGATAAACCATGGCGCGCTTCCTGTCCCACCACGCCTGCCGCACGCCCGCGGCCGAACGCTTCGTCACTGCAAGAGATGCAAATCGCCCCGCAAGGACTGAACAACTATTCAGGGGGGATGACAAGAAGCAAATGCGTGGGTCGCGCCTGGAATGCTTCCCGCAAGGAACGCACCACCGCTACGCGCCAAGCAAACGGTTCCTGCATTGATTCATGCAACCTTAACTGGCTGGTCATAGTCCTACGGGGATCAACCGGAATCCGGCAATGCGCCCCACCAGCGTACTTTCTCCGTCGCATCCCGTTTTCGAAACAGGGCTGCGACCATCAGACGTGGCGCCTTGATGCTGCAGCGCACGACAACCACTGTCGATTTGCCCGACGCCATGCCCATGCCCGCGGCCCAAGGCCTGCGGCGATCATGGACGATGAACCTGCGCGGGAAAGCGCTTGCGCCCATCGTCGTTGTCATCTGCTCGATGCTGGCAGGCGCGCTCTACACCTTCGCGATGGGCGAGGACGTCAACTGGGATTGGCAGAACTACCACGAATACAATGTCTGGGCCGTGCTCAATGGCCGTTATGGCGTCGATGCGGTCCCGTCGGGCTTTCAAACCTACTTCAATCCGATCGTCTATTTTCCCGTCTATTACCTCCGCCACTATCTGCCGTCGCCGTATGGGCTGATGATCATCGGCGCAATTCACGGCCTCAACCTCGCGCTGATTTGCCTGTTTGCACGCCTGGTCCTGCGCCAGGCCGCGACCTTCGCGGCAATCGCGGCGGCGGTCGCAATCGCGGCCTCGGGTCCGATGACGCTCTCGGAAGTGGGCACGAGCTTTTCCGACGTGTTGCTCGCATTGCCCGTGATCGGCGGCTTCCTTCTGATCCTGGTTGCGGATCGCCAGCCTGCAGTCCGCTATCTGCTGGCCGGGCTCCTGATCGGCGCCGCGGTCGGGCTGAAGCTCACCAATGTCGTTTACGCGATAGGTGCAGCCGCGGCAGTGCTCGCCGCCGCGCGTCCGCTTCGGGCGACTGCCCTGCTTGGATTCGGCGGGATTGTCGGCGCGGCGCTCACCGGCGGCGAATGGTGCCTGATCGCCTGGCGCGACACCGGCAACCCGATCTTCCCGCTGTTCAATGCAGTCTTCCAGTCAAGTGAGGTGGCGACCGTCAATCTGATGGATGCGCAGTTCATGCCCCACAGCGTGTCCGACGCACTGGCCTATCCGTTCTATTGGCTGATCGGCGACCACAGAGGCGCGGAGCATCCGTTCCGCGACGCGCGCTTCGCGGTCGTGGCGGTCCTGCTCGTGCTCGGCCTGCTTGTGCGCATGACGCGCGGCCGCGCGATCCTCACACGACGTGACGTGCAGCTCGTGGTGCTGTTTGCAGTCTCCTACCTGGCGTGGCTCGGCCTGTTCTCGATCCAGCGCTATGCGGTCGTTCTGGAACTGTTGTGCGGCCCGATCATCGTTCTGCTGCTCGCGCGCCTCGCTGCGCGCGCGGGGCCGACATTGCCGACGTCCCCCGTTCCGCTGAACGCACTGATGTTGACGGTCGCAGCCGTGATCGCATTGTGGTCGCAGCCGGCGGACTGGTGGCATCGCTCCTGGTCCAACACCTACCGACCAAAGATCGCCGACGAGCTCGATCAGCCCGCGACCTACTTCATCCTCGGCAAGCCGCTCGCCTATATCGCGCCGCAGCTTCCCTCCCAGTCGCGCTTCTACCTGCTCGCCGATATCGGTGTGCCCATCGTTCCCGGCGGCATCTTTGACCAGCGCATCCGCGCTGGGCTGAAGACCCCGCTGCCCGGCGGTCTCCGCGAATTGCACATGCGCGGCGAGCCGGACCACAGCGCGCTGCTGGATCGCTACGCGCTTGCCATCGATCCCAGCAGGCCCTGTGTCGCCATCGAGGGCGCTCGCCCGGGCACGATCCTCGAAAGCTGCCCGCTCATTGAGCGGACCTCGCGTTAGAACGTGTAGTCACAAAGGCAATGTCGGCTGCCGATGGCCAAGCGGAAAACATCTGCTCGGGTGAGCTTTACCGGCTTTGACCCAAGGCCGACGCTAGGCCGGACATGGACCGGCAGCCGCGGGCAATATGGGCCTCGCTTTATTCTCGTTTGAGCATACTGTCCGCCCATCGACGGCAGACCACAGGCACCGTTGACAGAGAGTTCTTTACGCTCCCGCCGTAACCGAGGGAGCGCAATATGCCGCACAAAGATAACCTACTTCTCGCATCGCTCTCGCCGGGCGATCTGGCTGCCCTTCAACCCTCCCTAAAGCTCGTGGATCTCGAACAGGAGCAGGTGTTGTTCGAGGCGGGCGATAGCATCGACGCGACCTATTTTCCGACTAGCGCGGTCATTTCTATCGTGGTCACGCTATCGAGCGGCCAAGTCGTGGAGGCCGCGATGGTTGGCCGAGACGGCGTAATTGGCGCATCGGCGGCGCTCGATGGCCGGAAGTCGCTAAGCCGGGCTGTGATCCAGCTGAGCGGTAGGGCAATGGTTTGCAGCTTGGCGGAGCTCAGGGGGGCGGCCATGCAGAGCCAACCGCTTCTTTCACTGCTGATCAGACACGAGCAAACCCTTTACGCTCAGGCGCAGCAATCCGCCGCCTGCATGGCGGCGCATCATGTGAACGCCCGCCTGTGCCGCTGGCTGCTCAGATCGAGAGACCTATCGCAAAGCGATACGCTCTTATTCACGCAAGAGTTCTTAGCGGAGATGCTAGGTGTCAGTCGAACAAGCGTGACGGTCGTGGCGCACACGCTTCAGCAGGCCGGGATCATCAAATACACCAGAGGCAAGATCCGGATAACCAACCTTCAGGCCCTGCAGGATGCGGCCTGCGAATGCTACGAAACCGTGAAGTCGCAATACCAGGGCTTGCTCGGAGGAGATGATAGCGTGGGCGGAACTCGCATTCCGCCGTCGGCCATCTAACCGCGCAGTGCATCTGGAAAGCACGACTTTCTCATTTCGGTGGTTGAAGTCCTGGCGATGACAGCCACGCGTTTATGTATCTGGCTATATCCAAGCGGCTAGCCCTGCGTAGGAGCGCGTCGCGCTCCGGACCTGACGGCGGCCGTCCCGCGCGGTCCTCTAGGTCTTTAGCTGCCTCGGATACTCGCTCATTAAAAGCGGGGCGGCTTGCCCGCTCTTCATTCGAGAGCCGCTTTCGGGTCATCGCCACGTCACGCCTGCCCAGCCTGACAGCCTTTTCGTCAGTTCCTGGGCAAAACTACATTCGGGCATGTTAATGTTTCAATCCGAAACGAGGAATCAGGAGGGAACGACGCAAAAATCCGGCAATGTCAGGAACACGACATAGCAACGCGCGTTGTGTTCACTTGATCTTCGCGAGCCGATCTCAAGGGCCTCCCTCACGTATCGAATGTTATTATTCGGGCAGAGGGGACTGATCAGAAACCCACAATGTAAGTACCCTCGGAGGCTATCATGGATGGCTCTCGAAGCGAACGCGCACGCGCGCGTGCACGACACCTTTTGGCACAAATCGCACCCTCACCGGATGACTCTGAGGTCCAGCGCTTGCGCGAATTATCGATGGATTACATTCGCGAGGCCGAAAGACTCGAGATGGAACGTGTCACCCCGCGAGAGCCCAGCGAACAAATCTCTGAAGCTTTGGATGCGATAGCCCGCGACTATTTTGCTCGTGCTGTTCGAAATATGTCAAAAGAGTAATCCATCCACACACGCCCAATGCCGCGGCCAAAAAATTGATTTGCGGGTCTCGGCGCTGTGGTCATCTTGGTACTTTCCGACGCCGAAATCGGCGATCGGAATGAGTTCGTTTTGTTACGCCGCGTGAGTCTGCTTTTGTGCCCGTTGCGGCGGTTGAGTGATGTCCGCTATTCCGCCGCTGTCGAGGGTGAAGCAGACATCGATGCGCGGAGGGCGAGCGTTTACGGGTACACGCCCTAGCGTCTCGCGCCAGACCCCGATCAGAGCTTGGTCGAGCTTCTCAATTCGGTTGCGTGGCCGCAAGCTGCATCGATGCAGCCTCGGCGGCCCGCCAGGCTGCGCAGCGGCCGAGGATCAGTCCGAAGACGATGAGGATCGCCGGGAAGCCCACCGGCTGCCCGAGAAACAGGAAGGCCGCAAGCAGCGCGAAGACGAGCGCCAGGGACATCACCTGATGGCGCGCGAAACCTTCATCGAGTCCGGCGCGGATGAGAAAGGCCACCGCGATACCCAGCACAACCAGATCATACATGAAGAGATAAGGCGTCGTGAGCAGCGTTGCCGCCGCGAGCATCGCCGCCTTCAGGGCGTAGGGCAGCCTGCTCCGCCACATCACGACCAGCACGGCGGCAACCGCCGCCGTCAACACCCACTGGAAGATCCATCCGAGCTGCTCGGTGCCGCCGACATAGCGCACCAGCGCGAAGATGCTCTGCATCTTGAACCAGGGTGCGCGGCCTTCGGTCAGGAAGGCCTGCGAGAACATCGGAATCCAGTGGAAGAAGGCCTGCCAGCTTTCGGTCCCGAATGCGAGCCAGGATGCCCCTGCAATCGTCACGGTGACGATTGCGGCGGTGAAAAGCACCGTCCATTCGGCGGCGGCGAGCAGCACCAGCGGAAACAGCAGTCCATATTGGGGTTTGTAGCTCAGAAGGCCGAGACAGAGTCCGGCCAGCACCGGCCGCGTCGGCAGCAGATAAAGCATGCCGCCGATCAGAGACGCCGTCAGGAAACCGTTCTGCCCGACCAGGATATTGAGGAAGGCGGCGGGAAATCCAATCGCAATCACCAGGCCCGCATTGCGCCCAATGATCGCGCGCATCACGGCGAGATAGGGGACCATGCTGAACGCGGCCCAGCCGATGAAAGCCACCGCATAGGGAAACTGCGCAAGGAAAGACGCGACGAACAGGAAGGGCGGCGGATAGTGCCAGGCGAAATGGCCGACGAAATCCTGTTTGAGCAGCGCAAGCTCGACCTGCTTCTGAATGTCCCAATCCCAGGCCTGTGCGGGATGGCCCTCGAGCGCCAGCTTTCCGGCCGCCCAGACATTGACGAAATCCGTCGGGATCCCGCGTCCGTCCGCATCGAAGATCCATGCATGCGCCAGATAGGCCGCCGGAAAATACGCCAGCGTGACGATCGCCAGCACGAAGGAGATGTTGAGGAGCGTCGCTGGGAGTGCGCCGTGTCGACCAACAGCAGGCGGGGCGGACGAGGCTTCGGCCATACGGCTTCCTTTGATGCAACACGGTGACGCAGATGCCTTCAAGCCATACACCCGAGGGACTTGAAGGAGGCTTAAGCCTGATCGTCGAATGCCCCGCGCCGATGCTCCGGGCAACGCAAAAGAGCCCCGTCAATGACGGGGCTCTTCGCTATTCCGGCGATCGTCGAGCTTACTTGAGGCTGGTCGAGATCGAGGCGAACTTGCCATTCAGCTGGGTGCCGAGCTGGTTGACGACGGCGATGATCGCCAGCGCGATGCCGGCGGCAATCAGGCCGTATTCGATGGCGGTGGCGCCGGATTCGTCCTTCACGAAACGCGAAACGAGGTTCTTCATAGACTGCTCCAAAGGATACACGTGGCTTCAACTGGTCCGGTCTTTTCGGCTTCCCAGCGCCGCCCGACCATGGAACCCAACGTAAGGGCAAAGACTTGCGCCGCAGTTAATTCGACTGCGTAAATCCGGAACCGTTTGTATGTATTCGCCGATGGTAAACCGAAATCTAAAACAACCGGTTAAATTGCCGGGACACGAGGCAAGGTAGCGCCGCCGATTTACGGGAAGTTATGACCGCCATGGTCAAATGCCGGCCGCTCGACCAACAGGACCAAGAACAAGACGAGGCGGCATGTCCCTATCCCTCACCAACAGCATTACGGTGCAGAGCCGCGCGCGAGCGTTGGTGCCGCTGTGTGTCGGCGCGGGCGCCTATCTCTTCTTCCTCTATATCGGCGACACGTTGCTTCAGGACTCCGATTCGTTCTGGCAGATCAAGATCGGTCAGTGGATCCTCGATCACCACGCCCTGCCCACCACCGACTTCTATTCCTTCACGCGCCCCGGCGAGCCCTGGATCTCGACGTCCTGGCTGTCGCAAATCCTGTTCGCGGTCTCTTACGCGCAATGGGACTGGGCCGGGCCGGTAGTCCTCACCGCGCTGGCGATTGCGGCGTCGGCTGCCGTTTTGGTTTACCTGCTCGATGCGCATCTCGAAATTCCGCGCTCGGTGCTGTTCGCGATGCTGGCCGTGCTGTTGTCGCTGCACCACATCCTGGCGCGGCCGCACATCCTGGCGCTGCCGGTGATGATCGCATGGGTCGGCATTCTCATGAATGCGGCCGACCGCAAGGTCACGCCATCCTGGGTCTGGCTGCCGCTGATGTCGCTGTGGGCGAACCTTCACGGCGGCTTCGTGCTCGGCCTCGCGCTGATCGGCCCGATGGCGCTGGACGCAATCTGGACTCTCGATTCCGGCAAGCAGATCCGGCTGCTCGCGCGCTGGTTCCTGTTCGGCGTCGCCGCGATGGCAGCCGCCTGCGTCACGCCCTATGGCTGGCGCACGCTGCTGGGCGCCACCAACATCCTCAATCTCGGCGAGCTGCTGTCGGTCATCTCGGAATGGATGCCGGCGAATTTCGCCTCGTTCTCCGCGTTCGAAGGCGCGATCCTCGGCCTCATCGCGATCGGCCTGTTTCGTGGCCTGACGCTGTCGCCGCCGCGCATCCTCCTGATCCTGCTTTTCACCTGGATGGGGCTTACCCATGTCAGGAGCATCGAGGCCTTTGCCTTCCTGGTGCCGCTGGCGCTCGCCAAGCCGCTGGGTGAAAAATCACCGCTGCCGCAGGCTGACGCGCAAGCCGTCCAGAGCACGCCGGCGCGCTATGTCACGGTTATGGGTGCACTGATGATCGCAGCCGCGACCTGGACCTCGACCTCGATCTACATGTCGCATCACCGCTTCACCTTCACGATGGGCCAGACGCCAGTGGCCGCCGTCGACCTGCTCCGAGAGCGCAAGGCGCAGCGCATCTTCAACGCCTACCAGTTCGGCGGCTATCTGATCTCGCGCGACATCCCCGTCTTCGTCGACGGCCGCGCCGAGCTCTACGGCGAGAAGTTCGTGATGGACTTCTTCAAGGCCACCGAGGGCAAGAAGCCCGAGCTGCTGCCGCGCCTGCTGGACGAATACAAGATCGACGCGACGCTGCTGGGAGCCGACACGCCGGGACCGCAAATCCTGGACCACATCAAGGGCTGGAAGCGGCTCTATGCCGACGACATCGCCGTGATCCATGTGCGGGATGGCGAGCCGGCGGCGGCGCCGGCCAAGCCATGACCATCGCGGCCAGCCTTCCAATCGCGCGGGCCCGGCGCAATCTGGCGCCGCTGTGCGTCGCGGCTGCGATCTTTCTGCTGCTGCTGGTGAGTGGCGACAGCCTGCTGCACGATCCTGATACACTCTGGCAGATCAAGGTCGGCGGGTGGATCCTCGATCATCGCGCCGTGCCCTGGACCGACTTCTATTCGCTGACGCGCCAGGGTGATGTGTGGCTTTCGACCTCATGGCTATCGCAAGTGCTGCTCGCGACCGCCTATTCGCATTGGGGATGGGCCGGCCCCGTCGTGCTGACCGCGGCCGCGATCGCGCTGGCGATGGGATTGCTGCTGACCTTCCTGCAACGGCAACTCGACCTGCCCTATGCGCTGGTGTTCTGCCTGCTGGCGATGACGCTGGCGGCGCCGCATCTACTGGCCCGACCGCATGTGCTGGCCCTGCCGGTCATGGTTGCCTGGACCGGCGCCTTGATGGCCGCGGCCGACCGCGGCCGCGCGCCGTCGTTCCTGCTGCTGCCACTGATGGTGCTGTGGGCCAACCTTCACGGCGGCTTCGTGCTTGGACTCGCCTGGATCGGCGCAATCGGCCTCGAGGCGCTCTGGCGCGCCGCGCCGTCGCGCCGGCTGCCGCTTGCGCTGCGCTGGGCCGCGTTCGGGCTCGGAGCGCTGGCGGCGAGTTGCTGCACGCCCTATGGCCTGGACACGCTGCTCGGTGCCGCCCGCATCCTCAGCCTCGGCAAATCGTTCTCCGTCATCGCCGAATGGCGCCCGGCCGATTTCAGCTCGTTCAGCCCGTTCGCGGGTGCGCTGCTCGGATTGCTCGGTCTCGCGCTCACGCGTGGGCTGATGCTGTCGCCGCCGCGCGTGCTGCTGATCCTCGGCGCGACCTGGATGGCGCTGGCGCATGTCCGCAGCATCGAGACCTTCGGCGTGCTCGTTCCTCTGGTGCTCGCGCAGCCGCTGAGCGGCTGGTTCAGGCCCATCTCTGATGCGCCGCGCAGCTTGCGGATGACCCCAGGCGCCCCGGCGGCGCTGGCCGCGGTGGCGATCGTGCTTGCGACCGCAAGCGCGACCGCGACCTTTGCAGGCCGTCATGTCTTCGAATTCTCCACGGTACAGACGCCGGTTGCGGCAGTCGACGTGCTGGCTGAGCGCAAGGCCGCGCGCGTCTTCAATTCCTACGGTTTTGGCGGCTACCTGATCGTCCGCGACATCAGGCCTTTCGTCGACGGACGGTCGGAGCTCTACGGCGAAAAATTCCTGATGGACTATTTTGCCGCCGAAGACGGCCGCGACGTCTCCGGCCTGCTGCGCATGCTCGACGACAACAGGATCGACGCAACGCTGCTGACGCCGGATTCGCCTGCGGCCCAGATCCTGGATCACATCAAGGGCTGGAAGCGGGTCTATGCCGACAAGGTCGCGGTGGTCCATGTGCGGGATGATGGGGCGTGGTGAAGCAGCGGGGGCTGCGGCGAAGTGAGATATCGTAGGGTGGGCAAAGCGACAGCGTGCCCACCACTTTCGTCACGAATGCCGAGAGATGGTGGGCACGGCGCTTTCGCGCCTTCGCCCACCCTACGAGAGCAGTGCTATTTCGTTGGCTTCGCGCGGTCCTTGACGGGGATCACGAGCTTCAGGCCGGACCAGACGTCGTCGACGGCGCAGATCTTGATATCGACGAGGCCGCCCGCGCGCGCGGTCTCGCGTACCAATGCTTCGGTGACATCAGTCGCGACCCCGGACGCTTTCTTGGGCCAGGATGCCCAGATCATTCCATTGGGCGCGATCGCCTTGCGGTAGCTGCGCAGTTTTGCAGCGAGGCCTTTGGTCTCGGCTGCGAAGAGATGCACCATGTCGAGCGGCGGCTTGGCGGTCTTGGCAATGATCACACCGTCAGGAAGTTCGCCGACGACATCGCGATAGGGCGCCGCAAGACCATCCACGAAAATACAAAAGCCCGGCTTGATGCCGAGCTTTTGCACAATCGGTTTGCCGGAAGTGCCGGCCATGAGACGCGGACGTTACGCCTGCGGCTGCGGCTCCAGGCCGGGATCCGGATCGGGCCGCGGGCGCGACTTGCCGGCCGGGGGCACGGCCGAGGCGCGCGGCGTGGCCGGCTCGAGCACGGACTCGCGGTTCGGCTTCTTGCCCTTGAGCAGATCGACGATCTCGTCACCGGAGAGCGTTTCGAACTCGAGCAGGCCCTTGGCCAGCGCTTCGAGGTCACCGTGCTTCTCGGTGAGAATGCGGGTCGCTTCCTTGTAGCCTTCCTCGACCAGACGGCGGATCTCGGAGTCGATCTTCTGGACGGTCGCCTCGGAGGCGTTCTGCGTCCGCGAGACCGACATGCCGAGGAAGACCTCGTCCTGGTTCTCGCCGTAGGAGACGGTGCCGAGTTCTTCCGACAGGCCCCAGCGCGTCACCATCATGCGGGCAAGGCGGGTCGCCTGCTCGATGTCGGAGGCCGCACCAGAGGTCACCTTCTCGCGGCCGAAGATCAGCTCTTCGGCGACGCGGCCGCCCATCATGATGGCGAGGCGCGAGGTCATCTGCTCCAGAGACATCGACAGCTTGTCGCGCTCGGGGAGCTGCATGACCATGCCAAGCGCACGGCCGCGCGGGATGATGGTCGCCTTGTGGATCGGATCGGTCGCGGGCACGTTGAGGCCGACGATGGCGTGGCCGCCCTCGTGATAGGCCGTCAAGAGCTTCTCTTCCTCGGTCATGACGAGCGACTTGCGCTCGGCGCCCATCATCACCTTGTCCTTGGCTTCCTCGAACTCGGCCTGGGTCACCATGCGCTTGTTGCGGCGCGCAGCGGTCAATGCGGCTTCGTTGACGAGGTTCATCAGGTCGGCGCCGGAGAAGCCCGGGGTGCCGCGCGCGATGGTCTTGAGGTTGATATCCGGCGCCAAGGGCACCTTGCGGACGTGAACCTTGAGGATCTGCTCGCGGCCGACGACGTCGGGGTTCGGCACCACGACCTGGCGGTCGAAGCGGCCCGGACGCAGCAGCGCGGGATCGAGCACGTCGGGACGGTTGGTCGCGGCGATCAGGATCACGCCCTCGTTCGCCTCGAAGCCGTCCATCTCGACCAGCAGCTGGTTCAGCGTCTGCTCGCGCTCGTCATTGCCGCCGCCGAGGCCGGCGCCACGGTGACGACCGACGGCATCGATTTCGTCGATGAAGATGATGCAGGGCGCGTTCTTCTTGGCCTGCTCGAACATGTCGCGGACGCGGCTGGCGCCGACGCCGACGAACATCTCGACGAAGTCCGAACCGGAGATGGTGAAGAACGGCACGTTGGCTTCGCCCGCGACCGCACGCGCGATCAGGGTCTTACCGGTGCCGGGAGGGCCGACCAGCAGCACGCCGCGCGGAATGCGGCCGCCGAGGCGCTGGAATTTGCCGGGGTCGCGCAGGAATTCGACGATCTCCTGCAGGTCCTGCTTGGCCTCGTCCACGCCGGCGACGTCCTCGAAGGTGACGCGGCCATGGGCCTCGGTCAGCATCTTCGCGCGCGACTTGCCAAAGCCCATCGCCTTGCCGGCGCCGCCTTGCATCTGCCGCGACAGGAAGATCCAGACGCCGATCAGCGCGATGAAGGGCAGCCAGGAGACCAGCAGCGACACGAACCACGGCACGTTGTCGCCGGGCGGCTTCGCGGTGATCTGCACCTTGCTGTCGTACAGGCGCTTCACCAGCGTCGGGTCGTTCGGCGCATAGGTCTGGAAGCTGGAGCCGTTGGTGAAGGTGCCGTGGATATCAGGCCCCTGGATCACGACGTCGCGGACTCGGCCCTGGTCAACTTCGCTCAAGAGCTGCGAGAAAGCGATATCCTGCGAGGAAGCCCGCTGGCCCGGATTCTGGAAGAGCGTGAACAACGCCAACAGCAGCAAAACAATGATGACCCAGAGGGCGAAATTGCGCAGATTGGCGTTCATCGATCTTCCTTCGTGGTCGCGCGGATCGCGGCCTCATCCTTGGGCAACTAGAGAAAATCCCCAAGGAATCCTCTCGGTTAGACGCATACAATTTAGGTGCCGCCCCGGTCGCTGCCAAGGGAACGAGATGGGACTATTTAGCCCATCTTAGATCGATTCCCGCTGAAATAATGGCGCCCTGGCCGGGGTTTTTCCTGCCTGGTTAAGGTGTCCTGACGGCGGGCCGTCGAAACGGCCGGTGTCATGATGCGCCCTCATCCGCCCTTCAAGCCCCTTCACGTCTTCCTGGGGACCGTCGGGCCGGCGCAGGCGCGATGTGGATACGCCCCCCGGCAAGACTGATCAAGGCTCCCGCCAGGGTCTGCTTCAGGATGGCACGGCCATTTGCAGGTGCACGGGAGCGAGCCGCCATGTCCTGATCGCGAATGTCCTGATCGTGCATGCCCTGATCGCGCATGGCCTGATCGAGCGCGGCCAGCAGGGTCTCGACTTTGGCGAGTTCCGCCGGCCCCTCGTGCCCGAGCGCGTCGATGGCCCGCAGCAAGAGCCGGAGCCGGACTTCTTCCGGCAGGGTCGCGAAGGCCGCGGCCTCGAAACTGCGAACGCCCGGCTGCAGCGCATCGCCGCGATCCCGCAAACGGAGGAAGCGCTCGGCGCCGTCGGTCAGCACCTCGACCGCCGCGTTGGCCCGGGCGAGCCGCGCCGATAGTCTCACCAGCGTGCGTGCATCGCCGCCCTCGGCTGCGAGCTGCGGCAGCAGCGCCCGCAACCGCGGCCGCGTGAAGGCCGCATCGCGATTGGTCGGATCGTCGGCAAACCCGATCCTGGCCCGCTTCAGGGTCGCGACGAGCTGCGATTTCGGCACGTCGAGCAGCGGTCGCGCCAGCACGATTCCGTCGCGCGTCGTGAGGCGCGACATCGCCGACAGCCCGGCAATGCCGCTGCCGCGGAGCAGCCGCATCAACAGGGTCTCGGCCTGGTCGTCGCGGGTATGGGCGGTCAGCACATGGCTCGCGCCGGCCGAGCGCGCGGCCTGCGCGAGCAGGCGGTAGCGGGCTTCGCGCGCGGCGGCCGGCAATCCTGTTGCAGGCTTTGGACCGCGCCAGCGCAGGGTCCGGTGCGCCAGTCCGAGCTCGACGGCGAGCCGTTTGACCTCACGCGCCTCGCGCGCCGCCTCCGCCCGCAGGCCATGATCGACGGTGACGACGGTGAGCTCCGGGCCGCGCGCGAGGCTGCGCCGCCAGCGCGCCGCGAGCCACATCAGCGCGACCGAATCGGGCCCGCCGGAGACCGCGAGCACCAGCGCCGGCGCGCTCTTGAGCTCGGCGAAGAGCTGCTTCGCCGCGCGTGCCGAGATCGGAGAATTGTCGTCGTCTGACATGACGCTATAATTTAGCGCAGCGCCATCCGCGTTGTCAGGCTCAAACGCCGCAGATCAGCACTTCACCCGCTTCTGCTCGCGGTCGACCGCGGCTTTGACGCCGGCCGAGGCGCGCGGATATTTGCGGCCGACCTCGCCGAAGGCGGCGCAGGCGGCCTCCTTCTCCTTCAGCGCGGCGAGCGACTGGCCGAGCCGCAGCAGCGCATCCGGCGCCTTGGCCGATTTATCGTATTTGGTGGTGACGGCGAGGAAGGCCTCTGCCGAGTCGCGATATTGCTGGCGCTGGAAATAGCTTTCGCCAAGCCAGTATTGCGCGTCGCCAAGCAGCGGGTCGCTCGGATACTTCGCCGCAAAATTCTTCATGGTCTGCTCGGCGAGCGCATAGTCCTTGCGCTGCATATAGCCGATGCCGAGATCGAACTCGTCGCGCGGCGTGGCCGAGGGCGGCAGCGTCGCGAGAGCCGGACCGCCCGCCTGCGGCGGATAGCCGGGCTGGGCCGGCACTGCGGCCTGCGGATAGCGGCCGCCATTGTTGCTGAGATCGAGCGGCTCGCTGGCGCCGCGGCCGCCGGGCGCACCACCCTGAGCCCCTGCCGACATCGGCTGCTGGCCGCCGCCAAGCGCGCGCGGCGCACCGGGCGCATTCGGACTCTGGC
Organism: Bradyrhizobium diazoefficiens; assembly: GCF_016616885.1. Taxonomy (NCBI): domain Bacteria; kingdom Pseudomonadati; phylum Pseudomonadota; class Alphaproteobacteria; order Hyphomicrobiales; family Nitrobacteraceae; genus Bradyrhizobium; species Bradyrhizobium diazoefficiens. The sequence goes on from NZ_CP067102.1 coordinate 6,852,074, forward strand.
TCGGGTCGAACGCATCACCACGGCGGCGCGTGCCGGGCGCGCCGGGGCCCGGCTGCTCCTGAACGATCGGCGCGGGAGAGCCGATCTGCGGCTGCTCGTAATTCGGCTGCGCAGCCTGTTGCTGCTGCGGAGGCTGCTGGCGATAGCCAGGGGCGACCTGCGCGGGCGGCACGGCCGCGACGTTGGGCTGTGCCGGCGCCTGTCCGGGCGCACCTTGCGCGCCGCCCTCGAGCTGGCGGATGCGATCCTCGAGCTGGCGGTTGCGATATTGCAGCTCTTCGTTCTGGCCGGTGAGCTGGCGCAGCTGGTTCTCCAGCCGCTCGATCCGCATCTCGGGGTCGCCGTCGTCCGACTGGGCGAAGGAGGGCGCGCACAAAGAGAGCAGCGCGGCGAACGCCACGGTGCCGTGAATTGCCTTGAATTTGGATGACATCTTGCCCTGACGACGAAAACAAAATTGGCGACGGAACATGCGACGCGCCACACTTTGAAAGGCAGTACGCCAAAAATGTGACTGGCACCACGGGGTTTCTGTCACAGATCGCTGAAACGAAACCGGCGCCCGAGAGGGCGCCGGCATAATCGGTTTCCGAAGATGAACAGCGGCTGACTGAACGTCAGGAGCTCGCGTTCAGCACGGTCACAGCGCGACGGTTCTGCGACCAGCAGGAGATGTCGTTACAGACGGCGACGGGGCGCTCCTTGCCGTAGGAGATCGTGCGCATGCGGTTCGCATCGATGCCGCGCGAGGCGAGGAACGAGCGCACCGACTGGGCGCGGCGGGCGCCGAGCGCGATGTTGTATTCACGGGTGCCGCGCTCGTCGGCGTGACCTTCGATGGTGAAGGAGTAGCGCGGATAGGTCTGCAGCCACTGCGCCTGCTTCTCGAGGGTCACGATCGCCTGCGGGGTCAGATCGGTCTGGTCGCTCTCGAAGAACACGCGGTCGCCCACGTTCACGACGAAGTCCTGCTGGCTGCCCGGCGTCGCCGCGCTCGCATTCGCGTCCATACCCACGTTCTTGTTGGCGCAGGCGCCCATCGACAGGGCAATGGCAAGCACGGCGGCCAGCTTCAATCCCTGGAGGATACGCATAGGATATTTCATTCCGGAGCCTCCACGCTCACGTTCGTCCACTGCTGTCCGGTCTACAGGGGGTTGGTTAAGCGAACGTTCCGTCAACCTTGACGGAACCTTGCCTCAGCCGATCAAATGCCCCCAACCAGCGAAAAGCACCCGCTATGGTTAATGGGTTGTAAATGTGGCGCGAGGGTGAAGGCAAGTCACCTGAGCGGGCAAAAACGCCTGCTTTGCTTGAATTCTGGGCCTTGGTCCGGGCGGGGATCCCGAAAGGCCGCCAATATATCGGAACCGCAACCGCCGGTCAGCCCAGGGTGGCCACCGGAGCAGGGCTGAGGGGGGCTGAAACGAGAACCGGCCGGGACCCAGCCTGGCGCTGATCATTGCGCTCGAACAGCATTCGCCGTTCGAACGCGTTTGAACGCATGATGGGAAAGCGTGTCAGCACCTTTTCCCGGAGGTTTCGGAAATCGGACGCCATCAACGACGTCTTCATCGTATGCCAGCCTGGAAACGCGCGCGGTTCGGCGACGGGCTCATGCAAAAACACGCGACGGTAAAATGGCTGGTGATCGGGACGCACCATCGCGAGGCCCGTATCAGCATTGAAATACTCGCAGGCCAGATAGGCCAGCCGCAGGGTCAGGTAGGGGAGCTCTGGAAGTCGCTTGGCTTTGTCCGGATCGGCAGCAAGCCGCGCTGGATCGACGAAAACCTCTCCCCGATCGAGCCGCCCGTGGAGAACATCGCCATACAATTCGGTCGAATAGGATAAACGGCATTCCCGCGTCAGGAGATGGATACGGACGGAGCTGCATAGCTCTCCATCGACGTAAACGCCGAATATCCAGACATTGGGCGCGTCATCATAGACGTCGCGGACCTGACATGTCTCTGAGGGTAAGATCAATCCGCTGTTCAGATACGCCTTGTAGCGCAGGTGGTAGATCGAATCTCTGTCTTCGGGAGTTTCGATCAGTCGGTAGTCGATACGATCGAACAGCGCTGCCCCTCGCACTGGCGAAGGCCCGCGTAGCTCGACTTGAGACGACATCCGATACTCCCAAACTTCCAAACAACTTCTGCGAGTACGGAAAGATTAATGGTTCCTTAATATAATTGCAAAGCCTTAGAGGGGTTAGGGTTAACCATTTGGGACCCGGAAAACCACGGATACCGCCCGACACATCGAGACAAGATCGAGCGTCGCGTGAAGCTATGCGAGTGATCGCGAGGAGACGACGATCAACTGCTCCTGCAAGCGATTGCCGTGCGAAGCATTGAGCAATTGACGGACCCGCACGGCCGGGACCGGACGGCTAAACAGATAGCCTTGTCCTTCCGTGACTGTGCCATCGGCGCTGACGAGCTCAAGCTGCTCGCTGGTCTCGATGCCTTCGACCACGACCGCCATGCCGAGGTCGGCCGACAGCCGTGCCACGCCGCGCAACAGCGTCAGCGGGCGGTCGGTGTCGATGCCCTCGAGGAAGGAGCGGTCGATCTTGACCTTCTGCATCGGGAAGTTGTGCAGATAGCTGAGGCTCGAATAGCCGGTGCCGAAATCGTCCAGCGAGATGCGCACGCCAAGCGCATGCAGCTGCGACAGGATATCGTGAGTGAGCTGGGTGTTGCGCAGCAGCGAGGATTCGGTGATCTCGATCTCGAGGCGGTGCGCCGGCAGGCCCGACACCTCGAGCGCGTAGCGGATCTCGCTCAGCACGTCGCGCTGGTGGAATTGCTGCGGCGAGAAGTTGACGGCGACGCTGACGCTCTCCGGCCACTTCATGCATTCCATGCAGGCGCGGCGCAGGATCCAGCGGCCGAGATCGACGATCAGGCCCATGTCCTCGGCGACCGGGATGATGTCGACCGGCGAGACCGTGCCACGCACCGGATGATTCCAGCGCAGCAGCGCTTCGCACGTTGTGATCTTGCCGGACTTCAGATTGACCAGCGGCTGGTAGAACAGCTCGAACTCCTCGTTGGCAAGCGCCTTGCGCAGGTCGAGCTCGAGGATACGGCGAGCCTCGACGGTGGCCGCCATCTCGTCGCGGAAGAAGCAGAAGGTGCCGCGGCCGTCGGCTTTGGCGCGGTAGAGCGCCATGTCGGCGTTCTTGAGCAGCGTGTCGGCGCTGACGCCCTCCTGCGAGGTCAGCGCGATGCCGACGCTGGCGCCGATCTCGACCAGGTGATTGTCGATCCGGTAGCGCTCGCTCAGGCGCTCGACGACGCGGCGGGCAAGGCTCGCAGCATCCTCGGCCGCGCTGATATTCTGCTGGAATACGACGAACTCGTCGCCGCCGAAGCGAGCGACGAAATCCTCGGGCCGCAGCATCTCGCGCAGGCGGTTGGCCACCGCACAGAGCAGCTGGTCACCGCAGGGATGGCCGAGCGTGTCGTTGACCTGCTTGAACTGGTCGAGGTCGACGAACAACAGCGCGGAGAGCCGGTCGGAATGACGCGAGGCCGCCAGCAGGGATTCAATCTCGTTGCGGAAATGGACACGGTTGGGGAGCGCCGTCAATTCATCGTAACGGGCAAGATGGGTGATCTTGGCCTCGGCATTGCGCCGCTCGGTCACGTCCTCGAGCAGCAGCACTGCGCCGCCATCGGCCATCGGCTGGACCGTCCACGACAATGACCGGTTTCTCTCCGCGTCGGGATCGACGGTCACGATCTCGTTCGCATGCGAATTCTCGATCTCGGCGACGATCATCTCGCCGCTCGCGGCCGAGATGGAGCCGGAGCTGACGCACGCGGCCAGGATGTCACGCGCCCTGATGCCGCTCCGGGCGAGATCGTTGGGGAGGTCCAGCATCTCGCTGAACCGGTGATTCATCACCGCGAGCTGCCGGTCGACGCGGAACATGCATAGACCGTGCGGCATGTTGTTCAAGGCAGTGTCGAACTGGCCGGCAAGCGCGGCTTCGCGTTCACGAGCCACAACCGCCCGCATGAAGATCTTGTGCAGATTGGCCGAGATCTGCATGATCGCCAGCAGGAAGGCGCCACTCACGAACGACATCGCGATGTAATAGGGTGCGCCCCGCAACGCCAATGCGATCACCGCGGGACCGAATTGCAGCAGGGCCTGCAGATGAAAAATCGATGGACGCCCGTACGCCCTGCCCGCGCCGCCCGCGACGATTCCGGTGGTGACGGACAGGCAGATCATGTGGACGACGGCGTCGTCACTGCTGAGCAGAGTGACGGAGCACCAGATGCCGATGGCGGTGGCCTGGATCAGCGCGCCGATCAGATAGCGCTTCTTCCACCGCGCGGCCTCCTGAGCCGTCAAGCTGGATTTGCGGGGCAGGAAATGATGCAAATCGAATGCGCGGATTGCGCCGGACATGATGAGAAGCCCGACACAAGCCCAGGTTGCGCCTTGCCCCGTCTTCAGCGCGGTCATTGCGGCGGCGATGGCGACGAAGATGATGCCGGCAAGCAACGGGCCGGGAGCCTCGAACAGGGAATCGATCAGCGCCGCCGAAAGATTCGGCGAGGGCTTTTGATCGATTTCTCCGTTCTGGTTCGAGAGTTGCATTTGAGTTTATTTACGCGTCCTGTTCGACGCGTACTTTTACCCAGATCAGATGAAGCCTTTCTGAGGGAACATCGTTAAAGTCGAGTTCTTTTTCGGCAATAGCGAAACTGTTTCCGCTGAAATATCAAGCAACTAGGCAAGCCTTGCCGGGCACAAGGTGAAGGAAAGCTTGCCGCGCACGCAGAAATCCGAAAAGTCGGCGCCTTTCTTCGAAAAACATCGCGCGTCGCAGCACGCGCGCGGTCTATTGGCCTGCTGTCGCGGACAGCAGCGGCGACCACGCCGGATCGGAGGCGAAGCCCGGCGTCGGCACCTTCAGCTCGTTGCGGCCGGAGATGTCGACGGAGAACAGCGACGGTCCGCCATTGCCGCCGGGATCGCGGAAGAACATCAGCACGCGACCGTTCGGCGAGAAGGTCGGGCCCTCATTGTGATAGCCGGAGGTGAGGAGCCGCTCGCCGGAGCCGTCCGGCTTCATGACGCCGATCGAGAACTGCCCACCGCCCTGCCTGGTAAAGGCGATGTAATCGCCGCGCGGCGACCATACCGGTGTCGAATAGGTGGCGTTGTTGTCATCCTTGGAGAAGGAGATGCGCTGCGCCTGTCCGCCGCCCGCCGCCATCACATAGATCTGCGACCTGCCGCCGCGATCGGACTCGAAACAGATGCGGGTGCCGTCCGGCGAGTAAGACGGAGACGTGTCGATCGCCGGCGTGTCGGTGAGGCGCGTGGTGGAGCGTGAACGCAAATCCATCACGAACAGGTTGGAATTGCCGCCCTGCTGCAGGCTCATGATGACGCGCTGGCCGTCCGGAGAGAACCTTGGAGCAAAGGTCATGCCGGGGAAATTGCCGACGATCTCGCGCTGGCCGGTCTCGATGTTGAACAGATAGACCTTCGGATCGCCCTGCCCGAACTCCATATAGGTGATCTCCTGCGAGTTCGGCGAGAAGCGCGGCGTCAGCACGAGGTCGGCGCCGCGGGTCAGATAGCGCACATTGGCGCCGTCCTGGTCCATCATCGCGAGCCGCTTGACGCGGCGCTCTTTCGGCCCGGACTCGTCGACGAACACGACGCGGCTGTCGAAATAGCCCTTTTCGCCGGTCATCTGCTCGTAGATCTGGTCGGAGATAATGTGCGCGATCCGGCGCCAATATTCCGGCGAGGTGAAATATTGCTGACCGGCGAGCTGCTGGCCGGTGACCACGTCCCACAGGCGGAATTCAGCTTTGAGGCGGCCGTCCGGCTGCCGCGTCATGCGGCCGGTGACAAGGGCCTGCGCGTTGAGGGTTTTCCAGTTCTGGAATTGCGGCGCGACGTCGATGTTGCTGATGCGCTCGATGAAGGCGGCCTGGTCGATCGGGGCGAACAGGCCCGAACGCTTCAGATTGTTGGTGATGACCTGCGTGACGCCGTTGCTGACATCGCCGTCAGCAGGCGAGCCCGGCACGAAGTTGGTGATCGCGATCGGGATCGGACGAAACTCCGTGGGATCGATGCGGAGGCGCCCCTGCTGCGGCTGCTGGGCGAAGGCCTGGCCGCCCCCGAGCAACGCGAGCGTCGACCCGGTCAGGGTCATGAAGCGGCGGCGGTTCATCGATCGAACGTCATTCATCGCAAATTTCTTTTGTCCGGATGTCACAACATGTCTTTCAGGCCGAAAGTCATCGGAATGAGCTTCCAGCTGTCGTATTGCTGCTTCGGCAGGAACGAATAGACCTGGCACTGCACGATGGCGCGCTTGGCGCTCTCCGCGACCGCCTGGGCGATCGAACGCGACGGTCCTCGCACCGCGATGATGACCGGCTCGGAGGCGAGCGATCCGTCGATCCTCATGGGAATGTCGATGTCGGCTTCGTACTGGTTGGCGTCCTGCCCATTATAGGTGGGCGTGAAGCAGCGCTTGACTGCGCCCTGGAATGCACCTTGCCAGGTCGCGACATTGGTGGCGGCCGTCCCGGACGTCGAGCCCAATGAGGCGGACGCATTCAGCGCCGCGCCGGCGAGCTCGTGCCGGGTCGCAGCACGCTTGTCGAGGTCGCGCTGAATCTGTGCGGGGTCGAAGCTGCGCTCCCTAGGCTTCGGCTGCTGCTGCGGCTGCACGGCCGCGACCTTTTGCTCCACCGGCTTGGGCGGCGGCTTCTTGGTGTCCAGCTTCTTCTGAAGCTCCGCGATCGGATCTTCCTTGGCCGGATCAGGCTTCTTCTCCTGCGGCTTCGGCTCTTCTTTGGGCTTGGCCTCGGCGACCGGCTTCGGCGGGTCGGGCTTCTTCTCGACCGGCTTTTCGACGGGCTTCGGCGGCGTATCGGGGGTCGAGTTGGTCTTGATCAGTTCTTTCTTCTCGGTGACCTTGCCGACGGCGTCTTCCTCGGGCTTGGCCTCGGCGATCTTCTCGACCTTGGGCTTCGGCTCTTCCTTCTTGCCGGTCTTCTGCCCGTTGGTGATCTGCGCGAGCTGGTCAGTGGAGATGATATCGATCGGCAGCGACTCTTCCGGCGCGATGAAGGCCTTGCTGCTAAAGGTCAGCAGCCCCCATCCAATCACGAGGACATGGAGGGCAATCGACGCAACGAGTGTCTTGTCGACGTTCACCTTCACCGGCTTAGGACCCCTGATCCGCTTCGGTGACGAGCGCCAGCTTCTTGAAGCCTGCCCCCGACAACTGACCCATCACCTTGGCGACGGTACCGTAATCCGCCTTCTTGTCGGCGCGCAGATAGATGCGCTCCTCGAGCCCGCCGCGCGCGTCCGTGATCGCCTTCAGCTTCGGGATCAGCTCGTTGATCGCGATCTCGGCGTCGTTGATGAACACCTTGCCCTTGATGTCGACCGACATCTGGATCGGCTTCTGGTCATTCGTCTCCAGGCTCTTGGCCTGGGTCTGCGGCAGGTCGAGCGGCACGCCCACGGTCAAAAGGGGCGCCGACACCATGAAGATGATGAGCAGCACCAGCATCACGTCGACCATCGGCGTGACGTTGATCTCGGCCATGACCGGCTTGCGCCGGCTGCGGCGCCCGCCGCCTCCGGACGAACTGGCTACGTTCATGCCCATGGCTTGGTGCCCAATCTCGCCTTCACACTATACATGCCGTCCGTCAGCCCCGCTCGTCGATCTGACGGGACAGGATGGCCGAAAATTCATCAGCGAAGCCCTCGAGCCGCTGGGCCTGCCGGTTCACCTCGGAAGTGAACTTATTGTAGAAAATAGTGGCAGGAATGGCGGCGATAAGGCCGACCGCGGTCGCGAACAGCGCTTCCGCGATGCCGGGCGCCACCACCGCCAAGGAGGTATTTTTCGACGCCGCGATCGACTGGAAGCTCGACATGATGCCCCAGACCGTGCCGAACAGGCCGACGAAGGGGCCGGCGGAGCCGACGGTCGCGAGCACGAGGAGCCGGCGTTCCAGCCGCTCGACCTCACGGGCGATCGAGACGTTCATGACCTTGTCGATGCGCATCTGGAGGCCGGCGACCGAGCGGGCGTGGCTTTCGAAAGAGCGCTTCCATTCGCGCATCGCCGCGACGAAACAGGCCGCCATGGAATGGGTCGGCTTGGCCGAGAGCGTGCGATAGAGCTCCTCGATCGACTCGCCGGACCAGAACGCTTGCTCGAAGCGGTCCATCGAGCGGCGGGTGCGGGCATAGAGAAAGATCTTGTCGATCGCGATGGCCCAGACCCAGACCGAGCAGGACAGCAGGCCCAGCATGACGCATTTCACGATCCAGTGAGCCTGCCAGAACAGCGCAATCAGCGACACGTCGGCGGAGGCGGCAACCGGAAGGGCGGACTGAGCCACGTCGGCCGGATTCATCTGAAGTATCCTCTCAAGGCGATCGTTACCTATGTCGCGGCCCGCAAATGGCGGCCGGTTCCCCAACAGCTGCGTCAGCACCGGCGCGCCGGCAAGCCCGCTCAAAGCCTTGTCTTTCTGGGGTGCAAGGGCTTGTCCAAAGCCGCCGCCTGCATTCCCTGCCAAGATGTCAAAACTAAGGGCCTCGACGACAGCTCCGGGCGCGATTGTCCATCATTACCAGAGCCCGGCGATGGTTAATGCCGGGTTACCGCGAGCAAATTTGGCTGCGGGAAAGGGAGGCGGCGCAGGGGTTGCGGTCGAGGAGACGGAAGCGGAACTGGCGGCACGGCATCACGCAGGTTCATCGCAGGTGCAGCACGAGGAGGCTGCCTTCGTGTCTGAAGGAACCGGCTCTCATCGAAAAAATTGTCCCAAAAATCACTTTCGGCGAGGATTTGGCCATGAGTATCAACCCCAAGACAACCGCCGCGATCGGCGACCATCCGTTGCATCCGATGATCATCCCGTTCCCCGTGGCGTTCCTGGTCGCCGCGCCCATCGCCGATCTGGCCTTCGTTGGAACCGGTGACAATTTCTGGGCCAGGGCCGCGATGTGGCTGCTCGGCGCCGGCGTCGTCATGGCCCTCGTGGCTGCCGCGGCCGGCTTTACCGACTTCTTCAGCGAGCCCCGCATTCGCAGCCTCAACGATGCCTGGTATCACATGGTCGGCAATCTCGCGGCGGTCGTGCTGGCCCTGATCAATGTCTATCTCCGCTACGTGGAAGGCGCCGAGGCCGCGATCAAGCCGTGGGGTGTAGTGCTCTCCCTGATCGTGGTCGGCATCCTGCTGTTCACGGGATGGAAGGGCTGGGAGATGGTCCACCGGCATCATGTCGCGGTGATGGACGCGCCGGGCCAGACCAGCTCGGAGCCGGTCACGCCGCATCACGGCGGCGAGAGCCATCGCCGCGCCGCCTGAGTGAGAGGAACAGCCGCATGATGACGCCCTCACGCCGCCGAGGCGGGCTCGGGGCAGTTGGTCAATCGCGCGGGATTGCCGACGGCGGTGCAGCCGCCGGGCACATCTGATGTCACGACCGTGCCGGCGCCGATTTTCGCAAAATCGCCGATGCTGATGTCGCCGAGAATGGTCGCGCCGGCGCCGATATAGACGCCGCGGCCAATGCGGGGCGGGCGCGTCGGCAGTTCGCCACTGCGGCCGATGCTGACGTTCTGCAGGATGGTGACCTCGCCGCCGATCACGACATTGGCGCCGATCACAATGCCGGTGGCGTGATCGAGATAGACAGCCGATCCGATCTGGGCGGCGGGATGGATGCTGACTTGCAGGACATTCGACGCCTCGTTCTGAAACAGCAGCGCCGCATCGCGATGGTCATGACGCCAGAGCCAGTGCGAGACACGCCAGGCCTGCAACGCGACATAGCCCTTGAAATGCAGCAACGGCGCCAACAGGCTGGCGATGGCTGGATCGTTGCCCGTGATGGCCCGCAAATCGTGGCCGGCCGCTTCGATCAATTCAGGTGAGCCGCGAAAGGCGTCGAGGGCAAAAGCGGCGAAACGCGCACGCTCCGTGGCATCACCACCGAGCCTGCGCCCGATCAGATCGGCCAGGGCGGCGCCAAAATCATCATGGACGAGGACGGCATCGGCAAGGGATTTGCAGAAGACAGGATCGGCCGCGGTCGCGCGCTGCGCCTCGTCGCGTATCGTCTGCCAGAGACTGTCGTTGATCACGGCCGCAGCAGCCATTGTCGCCGCCTCCGGTATTCTAACACTCACATATCGAATATAGGCCGCGAGCAGGCCGCGCGCCACACCGCGTCAGCGGCACCCCGAGCACCATGCCGCAGATCCCCGTGAGGCTACGTGCTTGCAAGCCCGGCATCCGCGACCATATAGTCCATCGAATTTATCAAGCCCCGCGGTGGTCCGCCATCCGCGGGTTTTTCGTACCCGGCGGCCATCGGCGCTGCCGAAACGAATCCCGCTCACCCGAGGTCATCCCAAGAGAGGTCATCCCAAGATATGTCACCCAACGCGCCCGCCGACGACCAGCACGACGACGTCATGTACCCCTCCGCAATTCCGTTCGTGCTGGTCCATCTCGGCTGCTTTGCGGCGATCTGGTCGGGCGTCACCTGGCAGGCCGTCGCGATCTGCGGGTCACTGTATATCGTGCGCATGTTCGCAATCGGCGCGGGCTACCACCGCTATTTCTCGCACAAGGCTTTTGCCACCGGCCGGGTGTTTCAGTTCATCCTGGCTTGGCTTGCGCAAAGCACCGCGCAGAAGAGCGTGTTGTGGTGGGCGGCCAAGCATCGGCACCATCACCTGCATTCCGATACCGAATTGGACGTGCATTCACCGCGTCAACGCGGCTTCCTGTACAGCCATGTCGGCTGGATCTTTTACCGGCAGCACGACACGACCGACCTGGTGAAAATCGGCGACCTCGCGGTCTATCCGGAGCTGATGTGGCTGCATCGGCTGGAGCTTCTGCCGGCCGTGACGCTTGCGGTGCTCTGCTTCGTGGTTGCGGGGTGGTCTGGTCTGGTCGTCGGCTTCCTGTGGAGCACGGTGCTGGTCTATCACGCGACCTTCTGCATCAATTCCCTCGCGCACGTGCATGGACGCAAGCGCTACGTGACGGGCGACGATTCCCGCAACAACTGGCTGCTGGCGTTGTTCACCCTTGGGGAGGGCTGGCACAACAATCATCACGCCTACCAGAGCAGCGTGCGACAAGGCTTTTACTGGTGGGAGATCGACCCGACCTATTACATCCTGAAGGTCCTGTCCTGGTTCGGCATCGTCTGGAACATGAAGGCGCCGCCCGAGCTGGTGCTGCGCAATGAGCAACAGCTCGGCGCGCGCGTTATCAAACGCGCCGCTCGCGAGCTTGCCGGACGGTTCGATGCGCACGCTCTCGCGCACGCGATCTCGTCGGCGCTGCACCGGGCCGATCCGACCCAGTTGCAGCTGCCGACGCTGCATGACATCTTGAATCGCGCCCATGAAGGTGTTGATGCGCTCACGCATCTGCATCTGCCGACGATACCGACCCGCGACGAGTTTCTCACTGAAGCCAAGGCGATCTTCGCGCGGACGCGATCGCTCAATGAGATCGTGGACCACGCCCACGAACAGTTCCTGGCCTCGGTTCGCGCGCAGCTCGTGACAGTGCGCTGAAGCTCGCGACCATCGCGCGCGCGGACTGATCGGGTTCGCTTGCGCAAGTCGAGCGCATAGAGCCAGCCGCCGGCCGCGACGAGGCCGGGCAGGATGAAGAGCGCGAAATCGCGGAGCAGGATCATGGGTCGAGGCCCGCTTTCGCAAACGAGATCGCGCGGTCGAGCGCGAGCCAGGCCAGAAAATAGAGCGAGTAGCTGAGAAAGAACTTCCAGGACTCGCCGACCTGCCAGTGCGGATAGAGCTCGACCTGCGTCGGCCATCGATTGAGAAATGCGATTGATACAGGAATGGAGCCCCCGAACCGGCTGAACAGCGCGCTGGCGCGCTCCAGCAGCGCGATGCGCTGGTTGATCTGATTGCGTTCGGCGTTGGTCATGGTCGAACCCGTTGGCGCGCTGGGCAGCGCCGTCAGGTCTTGGTCGCGCCTCGTGGGAAACGGGTTCTATGGCGCCGGGCGGCAAACGGGGCGAGGTGAAAAACCAAACCGCCCGCCTGCGGGGTGCGCAGGCGGGCGGCTCGGGGCCATCAGGACTTTGGGGGCATGCGCCTGAAGGCTTTGAGAGGTATCAGCCCTGCTGCTGGTCGGTCGGCGGCGGGGTCGGACGCGTCTTGTGCTGGGCCATGAACTGGTCGAACTCTTCCTTGTCCTTGGCGTGACGCAGACGGTCGAGGAAGTTCTTGAATTCGACCTGCTCCTCCTCGAGACGCTGCAGCGTCTCGGTGCGGTATTCGTCGAAGGCGCGGTTGCCGGAGGACGGCGGGCCAAAGCCGAAGCCGAAGCCGCGGCGCTCCATGCGGCCGCGCATGCGGTCCATCTTGTACTGCATCCGCTCCATCTTGCTCTGCCAGCGATCCTGGTTGCTCCAGCACGACATTCTTCTGCTCCCGAGTGTGAAAAAGAGAAGGGCAAGTCCGATCGGCCACCAGATGATGAAGCCGAGAATGGTCACGGCAATCCAACCAGGATGCCAGGGCGTATCGAGCATGTGGGGCCGCTCGTACTGCTGTTGGTCCGAGGGGCCGCGCCAGCGATTGACATCAGCGGTGTAGGCCATTTCCCTTCTCCATCACGGCATCAGCGCCGTTGTGAATGTAAATAACATTTACATAGCTAGACCATCCCGCAATTTTGTCAAGCCGGCCGCCAAACACGGTCTCGGGATTATTTGCGCAACTTTATTTCGGCTTGCCCCAGGGGCCGCCAGGAGGCACCCCAGAACCGGAGGATGCCTCCGGCGGCACCGGCGGCGGCTCGGCGCTTTTTCCCTGCGGCCTGCGGTCGGTCGGGAAGCCGAGGCCGCGCAGATAGATCAGCACCTCGGCCTCTAGCAGCTCATCCGGCGACATCGGCAGCTTGCGTCGCGCCGCATCCCCGCGCGAGAACAGCGAGGCGACGCCATGCGCCATCGACCAGATGTGAAGCGCCATCATCATCGCCGGTGGTCGTGGCGCGCCGGGCGGCGCCAGCGCCGCAAGCCGTTCTGCAGCTGCGCGAATGACGTTGAAAGCACGTTCGCTTGCGGCCTGCAGCGCCGCATTGGCATCGACCGGCAGGCCGGATTCGAACATCGCGTTGTAGAAGGCGGGCTCCTCGCGGGCGAAGGCGAGATAGGCCCGGCCGACCCGCTCGAACGCGGTGACGGTGTCGGGGCGCCCGTCGTCCCAGGCCGCGGTGAGCCGCTGCTCGAACTGCTCAAAACCGCGCTGGGCGATCGAGGACAACAGTTCGTCACGGTCGCGAAAATGGCGGTAAGGCGCCGCCGCGCTGACGCCGGCCATGCGCGCCGCATCGGCAAAGGTGAAGCCGGCCGCGCCCTTCTCGGCGATCAGCCCGAGGGCGGCCTGCAACAGGGCTTCCTTCAGATTGCCGTGGTGATAGCCGCGCTCGGCGCGGCTCTGCTCCTTGCGCCAGCTCATGTGAACGACTTTTACATGAGCCGGCGGTGAAGGTCACTAGCGGGAACGGGCTTTGGTGAACCCGTACTTCCACGTATCCAACGGTTCGATGAGCCCTAGCCGCCCGGGATCGGCAGCACCGGCATGATCTCGACGCGCTCGCCGGGGAAGATCGCAAAATGCGGGTGGTTCTCGAACATCTTGGCGGCCGCCTCGTGCGAGGCGGCGCGGACAACGGTGAAGGCGCCCATCTCATTGGCGATGTCGGCGGTGCCCGTGCCGTCGACCCGCTTGGTCTTGCCGAGCGGACCGCCCATGGCCTGGATCGCACCCTGGTGCTTCTCGACCCAGCCCTTCCAGGCCGCCATGCCCTCCATCTCCTTCGCCTTGCGCTCGGCCTCGGGCATCGCATTCCACGCAGCCCATTTCGGACTGTTCTTGCTGCCGAGGAAGACGGCGAGATAGGTATCGGTGCTCATCGGTTTTCTCCCTTGTTGATGGATTGACGAAGCCGCGAAGTTTCGCTGCCCTTTCGGCTAGTTCTTCAGGTTTTCGAAGCCGGCGGCAGCCGCGTCAGGCGGAAAATCGGACATTTCCTGCACCTGGCGGATCTCGATGATTTCGTTCGGCGAGGCCGGGCACTTTTTGGCCCAGGCGATCGCCTCGTCGCGCGAAGAGACCTCGATCATCCAGTAGCCGCCCAGCACTTCCTTGGATTCGGCGAAGGGGCCGTCGGTCACGACAGGCACGCCGGTCGCAAACGAGACGCGGGCGCCCATCGACGGCGGATGCAGGCCGTCCAGCGTGATCAGCACGCCGGCATCCTTCAGCGCCTCGTTGTAGCGCATCATCGCGGCGACGCGTTCGGGATCGAGTTGCACGTCCGCCGGCGCGGTCTCATAGCCGAGCGGGATCATCAGCATCATGAATCGCATGCGGTTCCTCACTGGGCATCGTCATTCCACATGGCGCAGCGACATGCGCCACGGAAATGACGGGAAGATGAGCGGGTCAGATGGCCCGCGCTCCCATGTAAGACGAACGACATTCTACGAAGCCGACACGGCCGTAGAAATTATTTTGGAGGAGCCAGCTCCGATGCACGGGCCGTCGCCCTTCGAGGCGGCCACCTCAGTGACGGATCAAACGTGAGTGCTCGGCTCCATCCGCTGGGCCCTTTCTCGTCCGGACCAAAGCGCAGTAAAAGGAGCGCACGCTCACGCACGCCCGTTTTTCGATACAGGACCGGATCAGCCCATGCCCGCCTCCCCGCAAAAAGTCGCCCTCATCACCGGAGCCGCGCGCGGCATCGGGCTTGCAACCGCGAAGAAATTCCTGGCCGAGGGCTGGCGGGTGGCGCTGCTCGATATCGAGGGCGAGTTGCTCGGCCGCGCGGTCGCCGAGATCGGCCAAAGCGAGGCGACGCAGGCGCTGACCTGCGACATCTCGGATAGCGCCGCGGTCGGCGCCGCGATGAAAGCGGTCGAGCAGCGCTTTGGTCGGCTCGATGCACTGGTCAACAATGCCGGCATTGCGGTGTTCGCGCCGCTGATGGAGACATCGGAGGCCGACTGGCGCCGCGTGCTCGAAGTCAACCTCACGGGTCCGTTCCTCTGCACCAAGGCCGCGGTGCCGTTGATGCGCGACGGCAATGGCGGCGCCATCGTCAACATCACCTCGATCTCGGCCGTTCGCGCCTCGACGTTGCGCTCGGCCTACGGCACCAGCAAAGCCGGGCTTGCGCACCTCACCAAGCAGCTCGCGGTCGAGCTCGCTTCGCTCAACATCCGCGTCAATGCGGTCGCACCGGGGCCGGTCGACACCGCGATGGCGAAGCAGGTGCACACCAAGGAGATCCGCGCCGACTATCACGACGCCATCCCGCTCAACCGCTACGGCCTGGAGGTGGAACTCGCAGAAGCGATCTTCTTCCTGTGCTCGGAGCGCGCGAGCTACATCACCGGCCAAATTTTGGCCGTCGATGGCGGCTTCGATGCGGCCGGCATCGGCCTGCCGACGCTGCGGGGCGAACGGCGGAACGGGTAAACCTCTCGGGGTGGGCCAATGCGCTTCTGCGCCATGCCCACCATCTTCGCCGGATTTGCGGTGCCGTTGGTGGGGCACGCTACGCTTTGCCTACCCTACGGAACCGAGTTGGTGGAGACTTCATGCGACGCATTGCTTTCGTCAAAGCCTGGATCTTCGCGGCCGCACTGCTCGCTTCCGTTCCGGCCAAGGCCGAGATCCGCATCATCCAGAGCCCCGGCGGAGAGGTCGGGCCGTTCCTCGATCTGTTCGAGAAGGTGCGCGAGAGCGGCGACCGCGTGGTGATCGACGGTCCCTGCCTGTCCGCCTGCACGCTGGTGCTCAGCATCGTACCAGGCGAGCGCATCTGCGTCACCAAACGTGCCATACTCGGTTTCCATGGCGCGCGTTCAGTCGACCGGCGTGGACGCTTCTATGCCGAGCCGGAGGCATCCGAAGCCGTGCTTGCGGCCTATCCGGGCCCCGTTCGCGACTGGATCAGCCGTCACGGCGGCCTCACCTCTCGGTTGCTGTTGCTGAAGGGGCGCGACCTCGCCGCGATCTATCCGCGCTGTCGATGACAATTCGATTGCAGGCGGCGGTGTGATCGCGATCAATCCTCCGCTGTCCGACGATTAGGCAATTCCCGGCAAATTCGGCCCTGCCGGAGCGAAATCCGCTCAAGCGCGTCGCAATGCGTGCACAATTTACGCGGTTTGCAGCTGTTCCCTGGCGCCTATGATGATGCAGGCCAGCCGGCTCGCGATGGCTGCGGGACCGTCATATCTCGGCAGCGGCGGCGGAATATGATGGTTCCACTTTTTCGAGATCAGTCATTTTCAAATGGTACCCATGTGGAGTCCATGATCGTCGTGGTGGGCATGAGCTTCATGCTGCTTGCGCTGTTCATCAGCTGATGCATGGCGTCATGCGCCAACAACCATACGCAGTGTGCACCGCGTCACACCACGGCCAAGTTGATCTGGCATACAGCGGACGAAGCGACGCCGATGTCCGCAGGGGATTCATGACCAGCATCAGCATCAGCACCGACAGACATACCGGCGCGCAAGCTCAGTCACCACTTTTGCGGAAAGGAAGCGATCGGGTCTTCACCCTGTCGTTCCTGATCACGAGCGCGGTCGCAACGGTCGGCTGGCTCTACGTCCTCGCACAGGGAGCCGTGGCCGTCGCGAACTGGCTGTTCCTCTAGTGGAAGACGACCTGTACGACCGGCGCGAGCTTCACGCTGGCGCAGATCAGCATCCCCCACAGAGCAAAATTGATTTGTAGCGCCGCTGCCATCGGTCGCTCCCTTCCAAGTCACGCCCGCCCTAATTTGTAGCTATTGTGAATATAATTAGCGATTCTGGCGCGAAGTCACAGCCTAATCTTGCGCCAGTTATTGTGCGATGCAATTCGCTTCATGTCACAAACCCGCTCGCGCTGTTCTCGCAAAGTGAATCGAGTGCACGAATCTCCTTTCGGCCATGGCGGCGACGTCGTTTTCCCTTAAGTCCCGGATAAGCGTCGCGATGCAAGTTTTCCACGCGGATTTGCGTGGCGTACCGCACGGCAGGTTCGGCATGGATCGACACATTCTCGTCTTGCTCAGTTTTTGCGCAGCGCTCGCGGGATGCGCAAGCGCGCCGGCGGCGGAGCGTCGCCCGCTCGCGTGGGACGGACTCGGTCAGAATCCCAATCGTCCTGCTGTCACAAAACGCCGCCTTGCCAATCACGCACCACCAGCGAGCGATCCCAATGTGGAACGTCAAAGGGTGCTCGGCACGCTGCGTCCCTATTCCGAAGCATGGTGGGCCGTCCAAGACGAGATCGAGGCCGAGAACGACAGGCAGCTCGGCTCGAAGCTCGTGATCTGCGGCAGCTGCGTGACGCAGCCGCCGGGCGAGGACGTGACCGGATCGATCCGCTGACGAGGCGTGCTCCCTCTCCCGAGACAATCGAGAGAGGAAGCCGCAACTCAGGGAATCAACGGAGCGTCGAGCTCACATTCCTTCGGCGGGGCAGTTCACCATCCAGGGAATGCCGAACTTGTCGACGCACATGCCAAAGCCCTTGGCCCAGAATGTCTTGGCGAAGGGCATCGTGACGGTGCCGCCATCGGCGAGCGCGTTGAACTTGCGCTCGCCGTCGGCGGGGTCCGCGACCGTGATCGAGATCGAAAAGCCCTGCGGCTTTTGAACATGCTCGGGCGGGGAGTCGGAGCCCATCAACACGCTGCCGTCGGGCAACGACAGCCGCGCATGCATGATCGTCTTCTCGCGGCCAGCCGGCCCCGGCGGCATATCAGATGGCGGCGCTTCGGAAAGGCGCATCATGGCGTCGATCTTGCCGCCCAAGACCTTGGCATAGAAGTTGAACGCCGCTTCGCATGTGTCCTGATAGAACAGATAGGGATTGAGCATCGTTTCTCTCCTCTTCGCTTCCTTGGCAGTTCCTTTGGCAGTTCCTTTGGCAGTACCTTGGGCGGTGTCTGGCGTTACTTCTCGGTGAGCTTCTTCAGGCTGGCGAGACCGGCCTCGAAATCCTTGCCGATCATGGTGTCCATGTTGATGAAGACCTGCATCACTTTCGACATGAAGGGGGCCGGACCGTACATCGCCCAGGTGACCAGTGTGGCATCACCTTGCGGCACAAACGTGAACTCGGCCGTGTTATGGCCCTCGAAGGGCCGCTCGAAATCGAGCTTGATGCGGAGTTTCGACGGCGTGCTCGCCTCGAGGATCTCCATATGGCCGGCACCGACATTGTTGTTGCCGTCCCAGGCATAGGTCGCACCCTTTCCAGCCGCAGTCCCTCCGAAGGTGCGCTTCATGGCGGGATCGCGCCCCTCATAGGGCGACCAGCTGGTCCAGAAGCGGAAATCGGAGACGAGCGGATAGATCGCTTCGGCCGGCGCCTTCAGCGCGAGCGAGCGCTCGACGCGGAACGTGTTGGGTTTTGTGAGGGCGAAGACGAGGATGCCCGCGATCCCGACCGCGAGCACCATGGCGACAATGGCAATGGCTTTCAGCATGAATGGCTCCCTGGATACGGGATTAAGACGAAGGGAGACGGCGGGCGCCGACAAAGCGGAGATGAGATTTTTTGCCCTCCGGGCGCCCCGGAACGACGGCTGCGCCGTCACTTGGCCTTCGCGCCCTGCCTGGCGCCACCATTGGCTCCCTTCGGCTGGCTGTCCCTGATCAGCCGATCAATGTGCATGCGGATGTGGGCGGCTTCGGCCGAGGTGTTGGCCAGCGCAATGGCGCGGTCGAAGGCTACTCGGGCTTCGTCGTTGCGGCCGAGCTGCATCAGGAAGGCACCGCGCACGCCGTAGAAATGGAAGTAGTTGGAAAGTTTCGGCGCCAGCGGCTCGATCAGGTCGAGCGCCGCTTGCGGGCCGCGCACCTTTGAGACCGCGACCGCGCGGTTGAGCGTCACCACCGGCGAGGGCTGCACCAATTCAAGCGCGCCGTAGAGCAGGTCAATCTGGGTCCAGTCGGTCTCGTCCGGCGTCGACGCCCGCGCATGCAGCGCGGCGATCGCGGCCTGGATCTGGTAGGGCCCGCTGCGGCGGTGGCGCATCGCCTTGTCGATCAGCGCCAGCCCCTCCGCAATCATGGTGCGGTTCCACAGCGAGCGATCCTGGTCGTCCAGGAGAATGAGCGAGCCGTCTTTGGCGAAGCGCGCGGCGCTGCGCGCGTGCTGCAACAGGATCAGGGCCGTCAGCCCCATGATCTCTGGCTCGCTCTGGAATAGCCGCAGCAGCAGCCGCGCCAGCCGGATCGCTTCCTCGCACAGCGGCTTGCGGATCTCGGCAGTGTCGCCGCTCGCCGAATAGCCCTCGTTGAAGATCAGATAGATCATCGCGGCGACACCGGCGAGGCGTTCGGAACGCTCGATCGGGCCTGGCGTTTCGAACGGTGTCCCGGCCTCCGCGACCTTGGCCTTGGCGCGGGTGATGCGCTGCTCCATCGCGGCGTCCGAGACCAGGAAGGCGCGCGCGATCTGCTTCACGGTCAGGCCGGAGACGATGCGTAGCGCGAGCGCGATCTGCTGCGTCGCCGGCAGCTGCGGATGGCAGCAGATGAACATCAGCCGCAAAATGTCGTCGCGATAGTGCGAGCCGTCGAGCCGCTCGGCGAGCGCGCCTTCGGCATCATCGAGATCGGAGATCGCCTGATCGTCCTCGGGCAGTGGCTGCTGCTTGCGGGTACGGCGCACTTCGTCGATCGCGACGTTGCGGCCGACCATGATCAGCCAGGCCGCGGGATCGCGCGGAGGCCCTTTCTGCGGCCAGGTCTTGAGCGCGCGCAGGCAGGCGTTCTGAAAGGCCTCCTCGGCCGTATCGAGATCGCGGAAATAGCGCAGCAGCGCGCCGACCGCTTGCGGACGCGCCGAGGTCAGCGCGGTCTCGATCCAGGCAGTGTCAGCCTCGCTCACGCCGAAATTCCTCCTGGCCTGAACACGCCGACGGGACGCACCTCATAGGCGCCGCCGGGGTTGGCCGCGCCGAGATCGCGCGCAACGTCGAGCGCCTCATCGAGGTTCTTGCAGTCGACGATGTAGAATCCGAGCAGCTGCTCCTTGGTCTCGGCATAGGGGCCGTCGAGCACCAGCGGCGGGTCTTCCTTGCGCAAGGTCGCCGCCGCGGTGGTCGGCAGCAGCCGGGCCACCGGGCCGAGCCGGCCCTGCTGTGTGAGCTTATCCTGCACCACGGCGAGCTTCTTCATCACGGCCTCGTCCTGGTCCTTGCTCCAGGAGCCGACGAAGTCCTCGTCATGATAGCAAAGGATCGCATAAAGCATGGGCAGCACCTTCCCTGAACGCTTGTTTTAAAGACGATCCACTATGCCCCGCCCCGACAGGGCTGCGGAAATAATTTGCGAGAAAAATCCGGCAGATCATGCCAAGGAGGGGCGTCAAAAGCGGAACCTGACGAGGCACTTGGAATGACCGTGGGCATACTGGCCGTCCTGATCAACAGCACGCAGCAGAACTGGCTGCCGGAGCGCTGGAAGGCCCGGTTCGATGCGGTCTGCGGCGGTCGCCCCGTGGTGCTGCTGCCCAATGCCGGGCTCGATCCGACGGAAGTGCACTATGCCGCGGTGTGGAAGCCGGTACCGGGCGACCTCGGCTCCTTTCCGAATCTGCGGGCCATCTTCAATCTCGGCGCCGGCGTCGATGCGCTGATGGCGGACAAGAGCCTGCCCAACGTGCCGCTGGTCCGCGTCGCCGTGCCTGACCTCACCAACCGCATGACCGAATATGTCGTGCTGCACGTGCTGATGCACCACCGCCAGGAGCTTTACCTGCGGGACTCGCAACGTGCCAAACGCTGGGAGCCCCTATATCAGTGGCCGGCGAGTGCGCTCACCGTCGGCGTCATGGGATTGGGCACACTCGGTGCCGACGCGGCCGACGTGCTGCGGCGGCTCGGCTTCCGCGTCGCCGGCTGGAGCCGCAGCCCGCGGACGATCGAAGGCGTCGAGTGCTTCCACGGCACGGCGGGAATGGATGCATTCCTGCGCAAGACCGACATCCTGGTGTCGCTGCTGCCGCTGACGCCTGACACAAACGGCATTCTCAACCGCGACGTCTTCGCAAAACTCAACCGCACGAGCCCGCTCGGCGCGCCGGTGCTGATCAATGCCGGCCGTGGGGCCTTGCAGAACGAAGCCGACATCCTGGCCTGCCTCGACGACGGCACGCTCGGCGCCGCCTCGCTCGATGTCTTCGTGCAGGAGCCGCAGCCAAAGGACAGCCGGTTCTGGACCCACCCCAAGGTGGTGCTGACCCCGCACAACGCCGCCGACACCGACGCGGATGCGATCTCGGCCTATGTCGCCGAGCAGATCGCGAGGTTCGAGGCGGGTGGCGCGCTGGAGAATGTGGTGGATCGCGGAAGGGGGTATTGAGGCTCCTCAGCCTCCCTACCCCCGCTCTCGTCCCCCAAAACCCCCACCACCACCCTCCTCGTTCACCCTCTCTTAGCGAGAAGTTGATAGGCGTTGTTAATCAACGCTCAACGAACGGGTCGGACATGCGCTCTCCCCTCGGCCTCAGGATGCGGATCACGATTGCGCTGGCGCTGACGGCGGCGGCCACCGCGCTGATTGCGGTGCTCGGGGCGATGTGGATCATCGCGGGCATCATCGACCGTGCCGACCAGCGCGAGCTGCGCAGCCACTATGATGCGCTGCTGTCGCGGATCGCGGAAGAGTCGCACCGCGCCTCCGCCATGAGCGCGGTCGTGGCCGCGATGCCGGCGACGCAGGAAGCGATGGCCAAGCAGG
Organism: Bradyrhizobium diazoefficiens; assembly: GCF_016616885.1. NCBI lineage: Bacteria > Pseudomonadati > Pseudomonadota > Alphaproteobacteria > Hyphomicrobiales > Nitrobacteraceae > Bradyrhizobium > Bradyrhizobium diazoefficiens. The sequence goes on from NZ_CP067102.1 coordinate 6,873,934, forward strand.
ATCGCGAGGCGCTGGTGCGCCTGTTCGGGCCCGTGTTCGCCGCCACCAAATCGGAGTACGGCGTCGAGCAGTTCCAGTTCCATACGGCGCCCGCGACGTCCTTCCTGCGCGTGCACCAGCCGGCGAAGTTCGGCGACGACCTCTCGAGCTTCCGCAAGACCGTCGTCGACGCCAATCAGGACCACAAGGTCGTCGTCGGCCTCGAAGGCGGTGTCGCCGGGCTCGGCATCCGCGGCGTGGTGCCGATCGCCCAAGCCGGCAAACATCTCGGCTCGGTGGAATTCGGCCTGACCTTCGGGCAGTCCTTTCTCGACGATTTCAAGCTCAACCGCCATGTCGACATCGCCTTCCATCTCGCCGACGGCGCGGGCTTCAAGCTGTTCGGCGGCACGCTGAAGGGCAAGAGCTTCTTCGATGCGGCCGACTATGGCCGCGCCGCCGGCGGCGGCTTCACCGTGAAGCAGGCCAAGCTCGACGCGACGCCGGTCGCCGCGCTGCTCGGGCCGATCAACGACTTTTCCGGAAAACCGCTCGGCGCCGTCGAGCTGGTGATGGACAACGCCGATTACGAGGCCTCCGCCGACCGCGCCTGGATGCTCGCAGTCGCCATTGCCGCGCTCGGGCTCGTGCTGGCTGCGATCGTCGGCTATCTCATCGCCCGCGGCATCTCGCGGCCGATCCTCTCCATCACCAGCGTGATGCGCGAGCTCGCCGACGGCCGGCTCGACGTCGCGGTCCCCAAGAGCAAGGCGAACGACGAAGTCGGCGCCATGGTGAAGGCGGTCGCGGTGTTCCGTGACAACGCCGTCAATTTCAGCAAGCTTCAGGCCGATCAGCTCGAGGCCAAGGCACAGTCCGAGGCCGAGAAGCGACGCGCCTTTGCGGCGCTTGCCGACAATTTCGAGGCCAGCATCCGCGACGTCGTCACCACGGTGTCCTCGGCCGCGGTCGAGATGGAGCACACCGCGCGCTCGATGTCCGATATCGTCGAGCAGTCGCGCAATCGGACCCGCGCAGTCTCGTCGGCCTCGGCGCTGGCCTCGGAGAACGTACAGACAGTGGCGGCCGCGGCGGAAGAATTGTCCTCGTCGATGACCGAGATCAGCCGGCGGTTGGCGCATGCGACCGAAGTCGTGGGCAAGGCCGCAAGCGACGGACGGCAGTCGAACGAGCGGGTGCAGAGTTTAGCCGATGCCGCGCAAAGAATCGGCGACGTCGTCTCCTTCATCAACGGCATTGCGGGCCAGACCAATCTGCTGGCGCTGAATGCGACGATCGAAGCCGCGCGCGCGGGCGAAGCCGGCCGCGGCTTTGCGGTAGTCGCCTCCGAGGTCAAGGCGCTCGCGACCCAGACCGCGAAGGCGACGGAAGAAATCGGCGCGCAGGTGACGGCCGTCCAGGGCGAAACCACCGGCGCCGTCGAAGGTATCCAGTCGATCTGCGCGACGATTCAGCAGGTCGACGAAATCTCCGCCGCGATCGCCGCGGCCGTCGGCCAGCAGGGCACGGCGACGCAGGAGATCGCGCAGAACGTCCAGCAGGCCGCCGCGCGCACCGGCGAGGTTTCGCAGAACATCGCAGGCGTGACCGACGGCATCGCGGCGACGGGTACGGCCGCGGAAGAGGTGCTGGTCTCGGCGATCGAGCTGTCAAAGCAGTCGCAGCGCCTGCGCGACGAGGTGGATCGCTTCCTCGCGCAGATTCGCGCGGCGTAGCGCTACCCCTTAACACCTACCATCAGATCGATAGCGCCCTTCACGATCGCCTCGAGATCCTTGCGCGAGACGCGCGCGCGGGAGCGGATCGCGATGGAGTGGACGGTTGCGGATGCAAGCAGCGCCAGCGCGGCCGGATCCGCGCTTTCCGGCAACTCGCCCTTTTCCCTCGCACGGCGGAAGCAGTTCGTAAAAGCCTTGTCGAGCTCGGCAAGGCCGTCGATCACCATGGCGCGGATCTCGGGATCGCCGACGGCTTCCGACGCCGCCGTCACCACTGTGAAACAGCCGCGCGGGCCGGTCTCGCCGGACAGATAGATGTTCAGCGCGGAGGCGAAGATGCGCTCCAGCCGCTGGCGGACCGGCATCTCCTGGCGGAAGATCTCGACCATCGATGCGCGCGCGTCCTCGCGATAGCGCTGATAGCTCTTGATGTAGAGTTCACGCTTGTCGCCGAAAGCCCCATAGAGGCTTGGCCGGTTCATGCCGGTGGCCTCGCTGAGATCGTCGAGCGACGTCGCGGCAAAGCCCTGCCTACGGAACAGGTCGAGCGCCTTGCCGAGCGCGACGTCCGGCTCATAGGCGCGCGGCCGTCCCCGGCGCTTAGGTTCACCACTGTGCTTAGGTTCACCGCGGTGCTTGGGTTCGCCGCGGTGCTTGGGTTCGCCGCGGCCCTCGGACTCATTGGCAGCAGCTCGCGGCTTTGGTTTTTGTACCATTTCGCAAATTAATCCTTGACCGACCCCATATTATACGAGACAGTACAAAAATCAATCTGGCCAGGTTGAGCGACACTCACAAAGAGAATTGCCCAAGGAGGCCCACGATGGATCTTTATTTCTCCCCGCTCGCCTGTTCCATGGCGACGCGCGTCGCGCTCTATGAGGCCGGCGCCGAGGCGAATTATCTCGAAGTCGATCCGCCGACCAAGAAAGTGCTGAACGATGGCTCCGACTTCCGCACCGTCAACCCGATCGGCCTGGTGCCGACGCTGCGCACCGACGAGGGCGTGGTGCTGACCGAGAACGCCGCGATCCTGCAATATGTCGCCGACCGTTTCCCGCAATCGGGCCTCGGCGCGAGCGCCGGCATCGATCGCACCCGGTTGCATCAATGGCTCTGCTTCATTGGCACCGAGTCGCACAAGGGCCTGTTCGTGCCCGTGCTCGACCGCAAGGCGTCGCAGGACGTAAAGGCCTACGTGCTGGAGAAGAACCTGTCGCGGCTCGACTATCTCGACAATTACCTCGAGGGGCGCGAGTTCCTGCTCGACCATTTCAGCGTGGCCGATGCCTATCTCGTCACGGTCATCAACTGGACCATGGCGACGCCGCCGATCGAGCTCGCGAAATGGCCGAACGTGAAGGCCTATTACGAGCGCCTACGGCAGCGGCCGTCGATCGCAAAAGCTATCGCGGAGGAGTTCGAGCTGTACAAGGCCGAACAGGCGCGGAAGAAGGCGACGGCGTAACGTCAGTTCATCAAGACATCGTCCCGGCCTTGGCGGCCGGGACGAAACTTTTTCAGTGGCTCACCGCGCGTAGCCATACACCGCGGCCGCATTATCTGACGATACAAGCCCGCTCTCGACGTCCTCCTTGACGGCGGCGCGGTCGCGCTCAGCCGGCGCGCCGATCCCGGCACCGCCGGGCGTTAACACCACCAGCCGGTCGTCCGGCGGCACCTGCTGAAAGCCTTTTCCGCGCAGCTTCTTGCCGGACTTGAGGCCGACATAGCCGGCCTCGCCGTTCCGGCCGCCATCGCGGCCGCGCGGTGGGTGATCGATGCGATCGAACGCGGCAAGAATATCGAACGGCGCGTCGACGCCGCTGCCGACCTCGATGATCTGGCCAAGGCCGCCACGGGTGCGCCCCGCCCCGCCGGAATCCGGACGCAGCTCCTTGCGCCAGAAGATCAAGGGCGTCTGCGTCTCCGCGATCTCGACCGGCGTGCCACGCACGCCGCTGGGATAAGCGGTCGCGGACAGGCCATCCTTGCCGAAGCGCGCGCCGGTGCCACCGTTGGAGGTCACCGCCATCGAGAACCCGTAATTGCCGCCGACGCCCGAGCGGGTCTGGCCGCGCACGTTCAGATTCCACAGGCACGAGGTGCCTTCCGCAGGCACGCGCTCGGGAATGATCTGGCGCAGGCAGCCGAACACGACGTCGGGCAGCATCTGACCGATGATGTGGCGCGAAGCCACGGGCGCCGGCTTCGGCGCATTCAGGATCGCCCCCGCTGGCGCCGACACCGTCAGCGGCGAAAGCGAGCCGGCATTGTTCGGGATCTGCGAGGCGACGACACAGCCGAGGCCGAACACGGTGTAGGCCGTGGTGTAGGACAAGGGCACGTTGATGCCGAACTTGGAGGCGGCTGAAGTGCCATCGAAGTCGACGTGGATGCCGTCATCCGAGATCGTCAGCGCCGCAGCGAGCGTGACCGGGGCGTCATAGCCGTCAACCACCATGCTGTTGCGCCATGTCCCTTTCGGCAGCTTCGCGATCTCGGCGAGCACGGCCTCCCGCGAGCGGTCGCAGATGTAGTCGCCGAGCTCATCGAGCGTCTCGATGCCGAACTCGGTCATCATCTCGACCAGGCGCTCGCAGCCGACGTCGTTGCAGCCGGCGAGCGAATAGGTGTCGCCCTCGGTGTCTACAGGCAGCCGCGTGTTGGTCCGGATCATCGCCATCAGCGTCTCGTTGACGGCGCCCTGGTCGATCAGCTTCAGCATGGGAATGTAGAGCCCCTCCATGAACACGTCGGTGGCATCGGGGCCGAAGCCGATGCCGCCGATGTCCATGAGATGGCTGGTGCAGGAGAACAGCGCGACGACCTTGCCGTCCTTGAAGCAAGGCGTGGTCACGACGAAATCGTTGAGATGGCCGGTGCCCATCCAGGGATCGTTGGTAATGTAGGCGTCGCCCTCCTTCATCGTTTCCAGCGGGAAGTGGTTGATGAAGTGCTTGACCGACTCCGCCATCGAGTTGACGTGACCGGGCGTGCCCGTCACCGCCTGCGCCAGCATCCGCCCCCTGAGGTCGAACACACCGGCCGACAGGTCGCCGCATTCGCGCACGATCGGACTGAACGCGGTGCGGAGCAGCACTTGCGCCTGCTCCTCGACCACGGCGATCAGCCGGTGCCACATGATCTGAAGGTCGATCAGGCTCGCGCCTTTTGCCTCGCTCATGATCAGGCCGCCTTCCGTTCCATGACGATGCTGCCGGCACCGTCGATATGGGCATCAAAACTGGTGGAGACGAAGGTGGAGGTCTCGTCCTCCGCGATCACGGCGGGGCCCGCAATCGTCGCGCCCGGCACCATGTCCTCGCGGCGATAGAGCGGGATCTCGATCACCTCGCCCGCCCGACCGTCGAAGAATTTGCGGCTGCCGGAGGCCTTGCCCGCGGGCTTGCGTGTGACGGCCGCAACCGAGGATGCATTGCGCGCCTCGGTGGTCGCAAGCACCGACCAGCTCAGCACCTCGATCGCGGCGCCCGGGATCGAACGCTCGAACATCGCCGAATAGTCCGCCTCGAATTTCTGGCGCAGGCCGGCGAGATCGGCCGATGTCAGCGGCCGGTTCGGCAGCTCGACGGTGATCTCGTGGCCCTGGCCGACATAGCGCATGAACGCCGCGCGGCGCTCGCGCACCGGTGCGCCGGCAGCGCCGGGCTCGACCAGCGCACGCGCTTCGGTCACCATCTCCTGAAGCAGGTCGGAGACTGCACCCGTGTCGAAATCGTCGAGCCGCACATGACGGCTGCGCACGAGTTCATAGGCGATGGGCGCCGCGAGGAATCCGACCGCCGAGCCGACGCCGGCATTCGAGGGCACGATCACCCTGGAAACGCCGATCTTCTCCGCAACGCGCGCGGCGTGCAGCGGGGCTGCGCCGCCGAAGGCGATCAGCGTATGCTGGCCGACGATCTCGCCGCGCTCGACCGCATGCACGCGCGCCGCGCTCGCCATGTTCTCGCAGACGACCTCGTGCACCGCATAGGCCGCGGTTTCGGCCGACAGACCCAGTGGCTCGCCGACGCTGCGCAGCAGCGCCTGCTTCGACAGCTCCGGATCGAGCTTGATCGTGCCGCCCGCAAAAGCATCGGGATCGATCATGCCGAGCGCAACGTCCGCGTCGGTCACGGCCGGGCGCTGGCCGCCACGGCCGTAGCAGGCGGGCCCGGGCTCCGACGAGGCGCTCTCCGGGCCGACGGTGACACGCTTCATCGCATCGACATGGGCGATCGAGCCGCCGCCGGCGCCGATCTCGACCATCTCGATCACGGGGATGCGCACCGGCAGGCCGGAGCCCTTCAGGAAGCGCGCGGCGCGATCGACCTCGAACACGCGCGAGGTCTCGGGCTGGAATTTCTCGATCAGGCAGATTTTTGCGGTGGTGCCGCCCATGTCGAAGGAGAGCACCTTGCTCTCGCCGAGACGCGCCGCGATCTGCGCCGCGAAGATAGCGCCGCCGGCGGGGCCGGATTCGACGAGACGCACGGGGAAGCGCCGCGCCGTCTCGATTGAGGTGACGCCACCGCCTGATGTGACGAGATAGATGGCACCACGGAACTGCTCGACCTGCAAGGCGTCCGCCATGCGGGCGAGATAGCCGTCGATCAGCGGCTGCACATAGGCGTTGGCGACCGCCGTCGAGGTGCGCTCGTATTCGCGAATCTCCGGACACACGGCCGATGACGCCGTTACCGAAATGCCGGGCATCTCTTCACTGATGATCGCGGCCGCTCGCCGTTCGTGCTCGGGATTGGCGTAAGAGTGCAGGAAGGCGATCGCGACGCTCTCGACCTTCAGCTCACGCAATTTCGGCGCGAGTGCGCGCACGGCTGCTTCGTCGAGCGGGAGGCGGACGGCGCCATGGGCGTCGATGCGCTCGGGCACGGTGAAGCGCAAGCTGCGCGGCGCCAGCGGCTTCGGCTTGTCGATGCCGAGATCGTACTGGTCGTAGCGGCTTTCGGTGCCGATATCGAGCACATCGCGAAAGCCGTCGGTCGCAATCAACGCGGTCTTGGCGCCGCGCCGCTCGATGATGGCGTTGGTCGCCAGCGTCGTGCCGTGAATGAAGACATCGATCTCGCTGATATGCGCGCGCGCATCAGTGAGAATGAGACGCATTCCATCCAGCACCGCTTGCTCCGGCCGCTGCGGCGTCGTCAGCACCTTGCGGGTTTTGCGCACCTCGCCCACGTCCAGCACGATGTCGGTGAACGTGCCACCGATATCAACGGCAAGCCGCACCTCGGCTCCCTCAAGCATTCCAAATTCTCCGTGCTGATCATCAAGACTCTGAGCGAAAACGCGGCAATCTCCATGCCATGAAGCGCTTGGGCAACGCTACGCACGGCTATTCTGCGCGGCACCTATGCAATAGGCAAGGCGTGTTTGTCGCGCGCGAGATCAGAGCAGGAATGCAAGCGCCGCCTCGCAGCGCTCCTCGACCTTGAGCGTGAGGAGATCGTCGGCGCGGGTGCGGCCGAGATTGATCGCTGCGATCGGGATCTCCCGATGCGCCGCAGCCTTCACGAAGCGGAAGCCGGAATAGACCATCAGCGATGAGCCGACGATCAGCATCGCGTCAGCCTGCGACAGATGGTCCTGCGCGGCGGCGACGATTTCGCGGGGGACGTTCTCGCCGAAGAACACGACGTCGGGCTTGAGGATGCCGCCGCAGGCTTCGCAAGCGGGCACGTCAAACGACGAGAAATCGGCGTGCTCCAGATCGGCGTCGCCATCGGGCGCATCGGCGGCATCGAGCGTCAGCCATTCTGCGTTGGCGCGGCTCAGCGCATGCTGGAATTCGTTGCGCGGCGTCTTGTGGCCGCAGCCCATGCAGCGAACCAGGTCGAGCCGTCCGTGCAGATCGATCACCTGCCGGTGGCCGGCGGATTGATGCAGCCGGTCGACATTCTGGGTCAGCAGCATCTCGCAGCGCCCGCTCGCCTCGAGCCGGGCCAGCGCATGATGCGCATCATTCGGGCGAGCCTGACCGAACCGCCGCCAGCCGATCAGGCTACGCGCCCAGTAGCGCTGGCGCGTATGCTCTTCGGACATGAAGGCCTGGAAGTTGACCGGCTGGGTCCGCTTCCAGTTGCCACGGCTGTCGCGATAGTCAGGAATGCCCGAATTGGTGCTGCAGCCCGCGCCGGTCAGCACGAACAGTTTTTCGTGCCGGCCGACGAATTCCTGGAGCGGAGGGTGTATCATCGCACAGATGTAGTCTGCGCCGCGGCATTTTGCCAGATGTGCTGCGGCCGCCCATCGACGCAACGACCCGAGCGAGGGAATGTACCCCTTAAACGCACACGTCAGTTTCTGAAAGCCAAGAGAATATTGCGATCAGTCGGAGCATTACGCTCGTGCCCCCAAGCGGACATTCTCACTTCGCGATAGGAGGCAAAGCCAAATCCTTATCCCCGAAGCAGGACGATATCAAAATTCAAAATGCGTCGCGGCGTTTTCTGCAACTTGGCTTCTGCCGCGACGAGCAGTTCCGGTCGCAGCGCCGCCGCCAGCAACCGGTCGCGTTCGTTGAGAGGTTCGTCTGGGAAATACATCTGGGTTACCAGTCGCTCGAACCGTCCACGTACCTCGAAATGGATATGCGGCGGACGCATCCAGTCCGGGCCTGCCGGATAGGCGCCCGGCTTGACCGTCTTGATCACATAGCTGCCGTCCTCATTTGATCGGATACGAGTGCAGCCGACAAAATTTGGATCGAGCGGCGCTACGTTGCGGTCGTTGGGATGGCGGTATCGGCCAAAGCTGTTGGCCTGCCAGATCGTGAGCCTTGCCCCGCGGACAGGTTCGCCATCGAGGTTGATTATGCGCCCCGTGACCTCGATCATTTCACCTTGCGCCTGTCCGTCGCCGGCTTCCATACCAATCAGGTCTGCACCGGTGAAGGCGCCCCGCCCCACCGGAAAATAGGGACCCAGAATCTGATCTGGTGTTCGATGCCGGTTCTCGCTTGTACACATCGGGGGCTAGTCCTCCGGTGAAAAACGAGAGGCCCGCACGACGGGTCCCCATCGGTCGAAGTCTGATCTGATCAATTGCGCGAACTGCTCGGGTGTATCGGCTGCAGGCGCAATGGCGAGCTTAATCAGGCCTTCGGTGAAACGATCGCTCTTGACGGACGCACAGATTGCCGCGTTGAGATGCTTGATGGTTTCGATCGGCGTCTTCGCTGGGACAACAATGCCGAACCACTCCTCGACTTCCAGGGCGGGAAATCCAGCCTCGCGGACGGTAACCACGCCCGGAAGCTGCGGGCTCCGTTCGGCGCTTGTGATGGCCAAGGCGCGGATATTTCCCGACTGCACGTAGGGGAGCACGGTGCCGACTGGATAAATCGTTGCCGCGATCCGGCCGCCAATCAGATCCTGTATGCCGTTCGGCCCTCCGTAGGGCACGTGGGCGAACTCAAATCCGCCGTCCTTGGCCAGGATCGTGCCGGTGAAATGCAGCATCGATCCGGCGGCTGCGGTGCCGTAGGTCGCCTGTTTCGGATCGGCCGCGCACCATTTCACGAAATCGGCGAGCGACGTGACGCTGGGCGGCACCTTCGGACCGACAGTGATTAAGAACGGAAATGAGCATACCCGCGTGATTGGGGCAAAATCGTTGAAAGAATCGTAGCCGAGCGCCTTGTAGACATGTGGGAAAACGACCGGCATGGACGCGGGCGTCAGCACCATCGCCGATCCGTCCGCCGCACCGTTCTTGAGTGCGCCGAGCACCAATCGACCGCCCGCACCGGGCCGGTTTTCGACGATAAACGAGGAGGCCTTCATCTCTTCGACCAGCATTCTGGCAACGACATCGATGGCGCCGCCGGCGCCAAATCCGACCATCAGGCGCGACGTAGCCGATCTCAATTGCGCGCGTGCGCCGGTTGTCATAATCGATGCAAGGCCGCCTGCGCCGGCCAGCGACAGCAATTGCCGTTTGGTGATCATGTGATCCTCCGATGTTCTGGCGGACACCGCTGTCCATTCGAAACGTCCTCACTCTGGTGGCGCTGGCTATTATCTGGTAGACCGAAAGTCATGGCACCGCTATAACCTCTGGGTTAAGGCCTTATGGAGTGGTCAGACCTCGGTCGTCGCATCAGCCTGCGCGACCTGAATATCCTGATAGCCGTTGCCGACACCGGCAGCATGGCGAAGGCGGCGGCGAGGCTAAGGATTTCCCATCCCGCCGTCTCCAAGACGATCTCCGAATTGGAGGGGGCCCTTGGGGCGCGGCTGCTTGACCGCTCGCCACAAGGCGTCCAGTTGACGCCGTCAGGCGAAGTGCTGCTCCGATGTGGCGTCAATATCTTCGACGAACTACGCCAAGGCTATCGTTCGCTTGAGTATCTGTCCGATCCGAACTCGGGAGAGGTAAGGCTAGGCTGCACTGAGATCATTCTGCACGGCCTGGCTTCTGCCATCGTACGGAAATTTTCCGCGAAATATCCGGGCGTCCAGGTTGATGTGAAGCTCGCCAATCCAGGCGAACACCAACTTCGCGAATTGAGGGAACGCAGGATCGATCTCCTGATCACGCGCGCGACCGGCAAGTCCGCGGCCGAAGATCTGCATTCGGAGATGCTGTTCGACGAGCCTTTTGTTTTTATCGTCGGCGCAGCAAGCGAGTTTGCACGCAAGCGACGGGTGGTCCTGAGCGAGATCATCAGTCGCAAATGGGTCTTGCCGGCACCCGATAGCGCGCCTGGCGCGTTGATCAACGACGTATTCCGGGCCGCCGGTTTCCAGCCGCCGAACGCTGTCGTCAAAACGATCTCGATTGAGCTCACGACGTCATTGGTAGCGAGTGGCGAGTTTGTCGGCATTCTCCCGATCTCAGTTGCAAGGCTGAAGGCCGCCCGAGCCGCCTTGCGGGTACTGCCTATCAAGCCGGTAGGCCCGCGGGTCTCGGCTGAGATCGTGTTTGTGAAGAACAGGACGCTCAGCCCTGCCGTTGAGTCTTTCGTCAATTGCGTGCGCGACGTGGTCAATGCTTCCCGCGTCGGGTGAAAGCGCCATTCAGCCGATCGCGCCCTGACTGCGGCGCGGGTTCATTGGTACACGCCTAGCTCGCCCAGTTCTCGCGAAATTCGGGAAACAATGTCAGGCCGCCGCAGGCATAAATGGTCTGCCCGGTGATATAGCTGGCATCATCCGAGGCGAGGAACGCGAACACGGCGGCGATCTCTTCCGGTGTGCCGACGCGGCCCATGGGGATGTGGTTGGTGACAACGCCGCGCTTGTCGGCATCGGCGGTCCAGGCCGCATTGATCGGCGTGTCGATCGCGCCGGGCCCGACCGCATTGACGCGGATGCCGCGGCCGGCAAATTCCAGCGCCAGCGTGCGGGTCAGGTTGGCCATGCCGCCCTTGCTGATCGAATAAGCGAGATAGCCCGGCTTCGGAATGATCTGATGCACGCTGGAGCAGTTGATGATGCTGCCGCCTCCGCCGCGCGCGACGAAATGCGCCAGGGCCTTCTGCGCGCAGAGCACGGCGCCGTTGAGATTGACGTCGATGATGCGGCGGTAGGTTTCGATGTCGAGCGCCTCGCTCGGCGATTCCCGCTGGAAGCCGGCATTGTTGACGAGACAATCGAGGCGCTTCCAACGTGTCAGGATGGTCTCGAACATCGCACTGACATCCTGCTCGTTGCTGACGTCGGCCCGGACGATGACATGGTCGAGATTGCCGTGGCCGCGGTCACCCGATCCCGTCCTTGCGAGCGCAAGCGTCTCCTCGGCTTTCCCGGGGTGATCGACATAGTTGATGGCGACGGTCGCCCCTTCCTGGGCAAGCCTGACGGCAACGGCGCGGCCGATGCCCTGGGAGGCACCGGTCACCAGTGCATATCGGCCGGCGAGACGTGAAGCAAAGGCGGTTGAGAGATCGGTCTGTGGCATGTGTTGTCTCCGGGATGCCTCATCATGGACGGAACCGCTGTTTTGTTCCATCCCTTAGCGCATCGCTGGGAATCATTCCGCGCGACGCGCGATCGGAGAAGTCAGGATCTGGTAAAGAATGATGGCGCCGAAGGTGGCCGTGCCGATTCCGCCGATCGTGAACGCCCCGAATTTCAGCGTGAGATCGCCGGCGCCTGCGGTCAAAGCCACCGCGACGGTGATCAGGTTCGCGGGGTTGGCGAAATCGACCTTGTTCTCGACCCAGATCCGGCCCGCCATCGCCGCGATCAATCCGAACAGCACGATCGAAAGGCCGCCGATGACCGGACCGGGGATCGACAGGATGAGTGCGCCGAATTTCGGCGAGAAGCCGAGCAGGAGCGACACGGTCGCGGCGAAGGCGAACAGCAAGGTCGAATAGACCTTCGTTGCCGCCATGACGCCGATGTTCTCGGCATAGGTGGTGACGCCGGTGCCGCCGCCGCAGGCGGCCACGATCGTCGCGAGGCTGTCGGCGAACAGCGCGCGGCCGAGATAGGCATCGAGGCTCCGGCCCGTCATGGCGCCGACGGCCTTGATGTGACCGAGGTTCTCGGCGACGAGAATGACTGCGACCGGCGCGATCAGAAAGATCGCGTCGGCATGGAAGGTCGGCGTGGTGAAGTTCGGCAGGCCGAACCACGGCGCGGCCGACAGCTGCATGAAGTCAATCGGCTTGCCGAAGCCAAGGCCGTTCGCAAACAACAGATACAAAAGATATCCGCCGATGGCGCCGAGGATGATCGGCAGCCGGCGCCACAGGCCGGGAGCCGCAACGGCGACCACGCCGATGATCAGAACGGTTGCGAGCCCTATCCACGTCTCGAACGCGTTGGCGCTTACCGCCTTGACCGCCACGGGCGCGAGGTTGAGGCCGATCGCGGCGACCACGGCGCCGGTGACGGCCGGCGGCATCAGGCGCTCGACCCAACCGATTCCCGACCACATCACGACCAGCGCGATCACGCCGTACAGCACACCAGCCGCGACGATGCCGCCGAGCGCAACCGACAGGTTCGGGTTCGGCCCATGCCCGGCATAGCCGGTGGCGGCGATCACGACGGCGATGAAGGCGAAGCTCGAGCCGAGATAGCTCGGTACGCGCCCGGCGACGATGACGAAGAAGATCAGCGTGCCGACGCCGGAGAACAGGACCGCAACATTGGGATCGAATCCCATCAGCAGCGGCGCGATGATCGTCGACCCCGACATCGCGACGCAATGCTGGAGACCCGAGACGACAGTCTGGCCCCATGACAGCCGCTCCTCCGGCATGATCACGCCCGAGGTCTTCAGCTTCCAACGCGGAAAATAGCTATGCGCCTGCTCGTTCGAGCTCGTTGCGTTCGACATGTTCCCCCCAATTGCGGTGCAGCGATTGATCTTCGTGCGATCCGACAAAAATGTGATTGTTGCTTATGCGGCGAACATCACATGATGTAAATCATGCAAGATCAATGCGTTCCGGGGCTCATCCTATGACACAGATTGCGATCCAGCCAGCCGTTCACCGCCGGCACCAGCCCTGGTACAAGATCCTCTACGCCCAGGTGCTGATCGCGATCGTACTCGGCGTGCTGATCGGCTATTTCTATCCCGACCTCGGCAAGGCGCTGAAGCCGCTCGGCGACGCCTTCATCGCGCTGATCAAGATGATGATCGCGCCGGTGATCTTCTGCACCGTGGTGCACGGCATCTCCTCGATGGGCGACCTCAAGCGCGTCGGCCGGGTCGGGCTGAAGTCGCTGATCTATTTCGAGACGGTCTCGACCGTCGCGCTCGCCATCGGCCTCCTGGTCGGCGAGATTCTCCAGCCCGGGCGCGGCTTCAACATCGATCCCGCTACGATCGATCCGAAATCAGTGGCGACCTATGTCACCAAAGCGCACGAAGACGGCATCGTCGCCCATCTGATGGCGATCATCCCCGACAGCTATGTGGGCGCGATCGCGCGTGGCGATCTCTTGCAGGTGCTGCTGGTCTCGATCCTCTCCGGTTTCGCCATCGCTTTCCTCGGCAAGACCGGCGAGCCGATCGCGGAGGCGATCGACAAGGCCGCAAAAATGTTCTTCGGCATCATCCGCATCATCGTGCGCGTAGCGCCGATTGGCGCCTTCGGCGCGATGGCGTTCACCGTCGGCGCCTATGGCCTCGGCTCGCTGCTCAACCTCGCCGCCCTGATCGGCACGTTCTATCTCACCAGCATCCTGTTCGTGCTGATCGTGCTGGGCTCGATCGCAAGGCTCGCCGGCTTCTCGATCCTGCGCTTCATCGCCTACATCAAGGACGAGTTGCTGATCGTGCTCGGCACCTCGTCCTCGGAGACGGTGCTGCCACAGATGATCCAGAAGATGGAGCATCTCGGCGCCTCGCGCTCCGTTGTCGGCCTCGTCATCCCGACCGGCTACAGCTTCAACCTCGACGGCACCAACATCTACATGACGTTGGCGACGCTGTTCCTGGCACAGGCGACCAATACGCATCTGACGATCTGGCAGGAGCTCGGCATTCTGGGCATCGCCATGATCACGTCGAAGGGCGCATCAGGCGTGACCGGCGCCGGCTTCATCACGCTCGCCGCGACACTCTCGATCGTGCCTGATATCCCGATCCAGTCGATCGCGATCCTGGTCGGCATCGACAAATTCATGAGCGAGTGCCGCGCGCTGACCAACCTGATCGGCAACGGCGTCGCCTGCGTCGTCATCAGCATCTCGGAAGGCGAGCTCGACCGCGACGCGCTGCACGAGACCATGGCGCATCCGCTGGAGATGGGCGAGGCGCTGGAACCTGGCGGCAGCGCGTAGAGCCGCGACGCGCAGGCGGGCACAGCCTGGGTCCCGATGCGGTAGTTTCCCGGAATGGTCAATTGGTGAGACACGCGGCACAACAACGGCATTGGGGTCACCGATTGATACTCATTCATTCCACCCGACGCGCTGGGGGCAGAGCGTCGGGTTTTTGAAGGATTGCCAGCACGATCCGCGAGGCGGATCAGATCATCCCGCCATTGGCGCGCAGCATCCTGGCAGCCAAATCGACCCGACGCGTAACCCCGATGGCCTGCAGGAACGCCTCGTCATGGCTGACGACGAGCAGCGCGCCATCATAGGCCCTCAGGCCCGCTTCGACGGCCTCGATGGACTCGAGGTCGAGATGATTGGTCGGCTCGTCAAGGATCAGCAGCGACGGCGGCGTCGATCCGCCGAGTACGCAGGCGAGCCCCGCACGAAACAGCTGCCCGCCGCTCAGGCTGCCGACGATCTGCAGGGCCGCATCGGCGCGAAACATGAAGCGCGCCAGCGCGGCGTGGCACTCGTTCGCGCCAGCCCCTGGATTGAGGCGCGCGAAATTGCCCAGGATTGAGCTCGCGGGATCGAGCAGGCTGACCTTCTGATCGAACAGCGCAAAGTCCGGTCTGACCCGCACAGTGCCCGAGATAGCGGGCAGCTCACCGGCGATGAGTTTCAGCAACGTTGTCTTGCCGGAGCCATTGGGCCCGACAATCGCGACACGCTCCGGCCCAACGATTGTCAGCGATAGGTCGCGCAAGACCGGCCGCTCCGGCTGATAACCCGCACTGGCGCGATCGAGCCAAACCACCTCCCGCCCCGCCGGCAGCTGGGTCGAGGGCAGCTTGACGGACAGCGGCTGGAGAACCTCGATGCGTCGGCGCGCGGCGTCGACCGCATCGAGCGCCTCCGCGCGCCGCCGCTCAGTGATCTGCGCAGTCTTGCCGCCACTGTCCTCGCTGCGATCCCTGCGCGCGCCAGCGAGAATACGCGGCATGTCGCCCTTGGCGCGCTTCTTCCTGCCACCGCTGTCCTTGCGCGCTTTCCGCTCGACCGCCTCCCGCGCCTTGCCGTCGATCTCGGACAGATGCTTCTCGGCATGCGCGAGGTCGTGCCTGACCGCCGCGAGCTCGACAGCCTTCTGCGCGCGGTAGCTGCTCCAATTGCCGCCATAGCGCGTCGCCGCCCCGAGCGAGGTCAGCTCGACGATGGCGTCCATCGTCTCGAGCAGCGCCCGGTCATGGCTAACGACAATCGCGCCGCCGCGCCAGGCGGTCAGGAGATCGATCACGGCATAGCGCCCGTCCCGATCGAGATTGTCGGTGGGCTCGTCCAACAACAGGAAGTCCGGCTCGGTGAAGAGCAGCGCGGCGAGACGAACACGCGTGACCTGCCCGCCCGACAAGCGCTCCAATTCCGTGTCGGGCACGATATCGAACCCAACGCGGGCCAGAGCCGATGCGAGCCGCGTCTCGAGAGTCCAGTCGACATCGGCAACGTCTTCGGCCGAGGCATCGCCGCGCTCGGCACGGCGCAGCAGGTCCAGGGCATCGCGCGCGCCGAAGAGGTCGACGACCGTCGCGCCCGCGCGGAGCTGGGCGTCCTGACGCAGCAGCCCGACCGTTCCGTTGACGATCACACGCCCCGACTGCGGCGCGTGCTCGCCCGTGATCGCGGCGAGCAGGGTTGTCTTGCCGACGCCATTGCGGCCGACGAGGCCGGCTCGCTCAGTGCCGAAGGTCAGATCGATGTTGGAGAGGAGAGAACGGCCGTCAGGCGTGGACAGCGACAGGCGCGACAGGATGATTGAAGCAGGCATGGAATTCCCCGTGAGCAAAGCGGATCGGCGTTGCGGTCGGGGTAAAATCCATGGCTGCGAATATCCTTGTTGAGAGACTGCTCATAAGCCTGCAGCGCGGCAAGATCAAGCCGTGTCCTCGGCGCCGCCGAGATTGGCGACGCCAACGATGTCCTCTTCTTTAGAGCGTGGCGGGATGAAAGCGGTC
Source organism: Bradyrhizobium diazoefficiens (assembly GCF_016616885.1). Classification (NCBI taxonomy): domain Bacteria; kingdom Pseudomonadati; phylum Pseudomonadota; class Alphaproteobacteria; order Hyphomicrobiales; family Nitrobacteraceae; genus Bradyrhizobium; species Bradyrhizobium diazoefficiens. The sequence continues at coordinate 6,890,419 of NZ_CP067102.1, forward strand.
GATGCCGAGATCGCTGACGCGGGTCTGGGTGCCGCCATTGACGATCAGCTCCGCCATCACGGCGCCGGCGCCGGGGCCGAGCTGGAAGCCGTGCAGCGAGAAGCCGAACTGGTGATAGAGGCCCTTGTGGCGGCTGCTCGGGCCGAACACGGGGATATCGTCGGTCATCTTCGCCTCGATGCCGGCCCAGGCGCGGACGATGGTGGCGTTGCGCATCACCGGAAACAGCTCGAACACGGTGCGCGCGCTGGTCGCGAGACTCTTCCAGTCCAGCACCGTCTCGTTGCGGTCCTGATAGGGCCTAGCCAGATGGCCGCCGCCGATCAGCACGGTGCCGTTGGAGAATTGCTTGAAAGAGAGCTTTCGCCCGCGCAGGATCACAACGGGATCGATGAAATGCGGCACGCGCGAGGTGATCATCAACATCGGCGCCACGGTTTCGACCGGCACGGGCTCGCCGAGTGCGGCCGCGATCTCGCCGGCCCAGGCACCGGCGGCGTTGACGAGCACCGGCGCGGCAAAGGTTTCAGTGCCGACATCGACGTACCAGAGACCGTCGCTGTAGCGGATGTTGCTCGCGGCTACGCCCTCGCGCACGGTCGCGCCGAGTTCCTCGGCCTTGCGTCGGAATGCCGTCGTCGTCTGCGCCGGATTGGCCGCGCCGTCACGGCGCGAGACGACACCGCCGGGGCAGGTTTCGGCGACCGCAGGCACGAGCCGGCGCAACTCTGTCGCGTCGATCAGCTCTTCATGAGTGAAGCCGAGCGCGTTGAGCTCGGCGACGCGCGCGCGGCAGATTTCGAGCTCCTCCTCATTCTCGGCGACCAGCACCTGGCCGTGACTCTCAAAGCTGCAATCGTCGTCCAGGAGATCCTTGATCTTCTCCCAGATCCCCATCGAGCGGATCGACAGCGGGATTTCGGGGATGTGCCGCGCGAGCTGGCGGACGCCGCCGGCATTGACGCCGGAAGCGTGGCGGCCGGCATAATCCTTCTCGATCAGCACCGGCTTGAGGCCGGCGAGGCACAGGTGCAGCGCGGTCGAACATCCGTGGATGCCGCCGCCGACGACGATCGCATCCACGTTTTGAGTCATCCGCGCACCACGGCCTTGATATCCGCCTCGCTCTTCGGAACGGCGGCAAGCTCGGCGAGCGTGATCGGCTTGACCGGCGCGCGCAGCCGGTAATAGCCGATCTCTTGTGGAGTCTTGCCGCGCGCCTGCGCCATCAGCTCGGTGACGGTGAGGCCGCAAAGGCGGCCCTGGCACGGGCCCATGCCGCTGCGGCGATAGGCCTTGAGCTGGTTCGGCCCGGTCGCGCCGATCGCAACGGAATCGAGAACGTCCTTCGCCGTGACCTCCTCACAGCGGCAGACGATGGTGTCGCCGGAGGGAATGCGAAACTGCGGCGACGGGCGGAACAGCGTGTCGAGGAAAACGCGGCCGCGCTCGGCCTTGGCGAGATCGGCGCGGAGCGTCGCCATCGCGGGAAGCTTCGCAGCGGCAGCGGCCGCCAGTGCGTCCACCGCCGCGCGCGCCGCGATGCGACCGCGGACCACGGCGGCATTCGCGCCGCCGATGCCGGCGCCGTCGCCGGCGATCGCGATGCCGGGAACGGACGAATTGCCGCTGGGATCGAGCACTGGCGACCAGCAGAGCTGCAAATCGTCCCAGCGATGCTCAACGTCTGCGGACATCGCAAGGTTGACATTGGGCACGACGCCGTGATGCAGCAGCAGGAGATCCGCAGGGATGGTCTCGCGCTTGTCGCCCGCGACATAGCTGACGCTCGTGAGCTGACCATCGCCGGTCGCGACAAGCTCGGTGACCCCAGAGACGACCCGCACCTTCGCCTTCACCTCGCGCATCATCGACAGGCCCTTGGTGAAATAGGGCGAGGTCAGGAAAGCGAAGGCGTGCGGCAGCGCGGCGAAGTAGTTGCCGCGCTCCGTGGTGTCGAGGATGCGGTCGATGCGGCCGCCGAGGCGCAAGATCTGCGCGGCGAGCAGCCAGAGCAGCGGCCCCTGCCCCGCGATCACGGTGCGTCCATCAGGCACCAGCGCCGACGATTTCAGCATCGTCTGCGCGGCGCCTGCGGTCATCACGCCCGGCAATGTCCAGCCGGGAATCGGAAACGGCCGCTCCAGTGCGCCGGTCGCAAGGATCACGCGCTTCGCCTTGACGAAGGCGGACGCGCCGCCGATCGACACGGCGATATCGAGGTTGCGGTCGAGGCTCCAGACCGTGGCACGATGGATGACCTCGGCACTGCTCGCGCGGAGCGACTGCACGAGATCGGCACCCGCCCAATAGTCGGCACCAAGCTGGCTGCGCTCGGTCACCGGCGTAGACGAGATGGCGCGAAACACCTGGCCGCCCGGACCGACGTTCTCGTCGAGCAACAGCGTCGTGAGGCCAGCTTCGGCGGAGGTCGCGGCGGCAGCGAGGCCTGCTGGCCCGGCGCCAATCACAACCACATCGTATTCTTCGCGCTTGGGAGCCACAGTCATCGCCCGATCTCCCGCTTGCCCTTCTGAATTTCGATCTGCATGCCCTCGGCGACAGGCACGAGGCAGCCTTGTCTGTTGCCGACGCCATCGATGGTGACGAGGCAGTCGAAGCACACGCCCATCATGCAATAGGGCAGACGCGGCGCGCCGCTCACCGCGGTGGAGCGGCGCGCGTCCTGCCCGGATGCCAGCAGTGCCGCGGAAACGGTGTCGCCCACGCGAGCCGCGACGGCAACGCCGTCGACGAAGATTTGGACCTGCGGTCGCTTGTCCTGCTCGGATCGTCTAAACATGGGATGCCTCTTGGCTCCTTCTGTATCTCTAGTAACCGCTGTTGTTCGCCGCGCCCGCGCCGCCAAAGCGGCTCGCCGAGAACGCGCCGACCAGCTCCGGCTCGAGCGCGCCCTGCGCCACCATGCGCGCGATCTCGAAGGCGTGGTTGGAGGCGAGCGTCACGCCGGAATGGCAGCAGGCGACGAAGGCGCCGGGATACGTCTCCGACTGGTCGTAGATCGGAAAGCCATCCTGCGGCATGACGCGGATGCCGGCCCAGCTCCTGACCACGTTGAGCCGGGCGAGATGCGGAAACATCCGCTGCGCGCGATCGGTCATCACCGCACTGATCGAATGTTTCAGCGCGCGGTCGTCGAGCTCATCCTCCTTGCTGTCGCCGATCATCACAGTGCCCTCGTCGGTCTGACGGATCGTGGTCAGCGGATGCGGCAGGAACTGCATGGTGCGCTCGGTCACCACGATCTGGCCGCGGGTCGGGCCCATCGGCGCGTAGAGGCCGACCATCGGCGCCAGCGTCTGGTTGGCATTGCCGGCGGCGAGCACAATTTTGGCGGCGCGCAGCTCGCCTTTCGGCGTGGCTAGGCGGAATTCGCCGCCGCTCTTGCTGATCGCCGAAACCGGCTGCTCCGGGAAATAGTCGATACCGAATGCCTTGAAGCCGGTGTGGAAGGCGCGAAAGGTGCGCAGCGAATTGACGTGGCCATCGAGCGGACAATAGCTGCCGCCGGAGACTTCGGGGCCGATCAGCGGCAGCGCCTTCTTCACTTCGGACGCGGACAGCATCTCCATCTTGTAATCGGCCGCACCGGTCTGGTTGTTCATGCGCCTGACCAGCTCCGTGCGCTGGCCGAATTCGTCCTCGCCGAGCGTGAGATGGAAGCCGCCGTTTTGTTGGAGCGAAACATCGAGGCCGGTGTGTTGCTTCAACTCAGACGCAAGCCGGCCCCATGCCTGCGACGCCTGCACGGTCCAGACCGTATAGGCCGGCATGCCCAAGCCTTTGCTCTGTACCCAGACCAGCGCAAAGTTCGCGCGCGAGGCCCGCTTGGTGATGTCGCCTTCGTCGAGCACGGCGACGCTCTTGCCGAGCCGGCCGAGGCCCCAGGCAATGGCGGAGCCGAGCAATCCGCCGCCGACGACGGCGACGTCATAGTCCCTGGACATGGGTTCTCCTATCGTCCCGGATCGCCCTTGCCGGCGAGCACACGGTCGAGCCCGTAGAAGCGGTCGAGCAGAATGAGGGCGGTCATGGTGATCGCGATCACGCAGGCCGAGACCGACGTCACCAGCGGATCGATGTTGTCCTGAATATAAAGGAACATGCGCACCGGCAACGTCTCGGTGCCGGGCGCCGCAAGGAAGACGGTCATGGTGAGATCGTCGAAGGACTGGATGAAGGCAAGCGCCCAGCCGCTGATGACGCCGGGCAGGATCAGCGGCAGCGTCACGCGCCGAAATAGCGTCCAGCCGCCCGCGCCGAGCGAGACCGCGGCCATCTCGACCGAAAGATCCATGCCGGTTGCAGCGGCCAGCGTTAGCCGCAGCGCGAACGGAAACACGATGATGACATGCGCGATGATGAGTGCTGCAAAACTGCCGCCGAGGCCTGCCGAGGTGAAAAAGCGCAGGAATGCGATGCCGAGCACGACATGCGGGATCATCAGCGGCGATAGGAACAACGCCGCCAGCGCATCACGACCGCGGAAGCGATAGCGCGCGATCGCCAGTGCCGCGGGCACCGCGAATAGAAGCGCTACAAACGACGACAGCGCACCGAGCCCGAGGCTGACCCAGAAGGCGTGGATGAATTCAGGGTAGTTGCCGATCGCCCTGAACCAGCGCAGCGAGAAGCCATTGGTCGGCAGCGACAGAAAGCCCTCGGGCGTGAAGGCGACGAGGCAGACCACCAGGATCGGCGCCAGCATGACGACGACGAAGATGGTGTGGAAGATCAGCGCGAGCGGGCTGTTCCGTCTCATCGGAACACCTCCGCGTAGCGGCGTTCGATCAGCGCGTTGCTGCCGACGACGATCAGCACCAGCGCCACCAGCAGCAGCGTCGCGACCGCCGCACCGAGCGGCCAGTTCAGCGTGTTGAGGAATTCGTCATAGGCGAGTGTCGCCGCCACCTTGAGCCGCCTGCCGCCGATGATCGCCGGTGTCGCGAAGGCGCTGGCCGAGAGCGAGAACACGATGATCGCCCCCGACAGTACGCCCGGCATGATCTGCGGCATGATGGTGCGGCGGATGATGGTGACCGGGCCCGCGCCGAGCGACATCGCGGCGTTCTCGATCTGCGGATCGAGGCGTTGGAGCGCGGCCCACACCGAAAGCACCATGAACGGCATCATCACATGGGCAAGCGCAACGACCATGCCCGTTTCGGTGAACATGAAGGGAATGGGGAAGCGGATTACGCCGAGCGACATCAGCAGCTTGTTGACGAGGCCATTGTTGCCGCCGAACAGCAGCGCCCAGCCGAGCGTGCGCGCCACCACGGAGATCAAGAGCGGCCCGAGAATGACCAGCAGGAAAAAGCTCTTCCAGCGGCCGCTCATGCGATTGAGGATGTAGGCCTCGGGTGCGCCGAGCAAAGCCGTGAGCAGCGTGGTCAGGATCGCGATCCGAAACGTCCGCCAGAACATCTCGGCGTAATAGGGATCGGTCGCGATCTCCTGCCAGTTCTTGAGGATGAAGACCGGTTCGATGCCCTTGTACTGGCCCCAATCGTGGAACGACAGCATCACGGTCATCGCCAGCGGAATCAGCAGCACGCCAACGAACAGCATCAAGGCAGGCGCCGTCAGCGCCCACGGCGCACGCGCGTTGCGCTCCTCGGCAACTGTGCTCATGCGCCGGTCCTCGCACGGACGCTCATGTCCTCTAGCCGCCAGGTAAGGCGAACGGCCTCGCCTTCAGCCGGCTGCGGCTTACCGTCATTCTGACGGATCACGATTGCCGGCCCGCATTCGCTCTCGCATTGGAAGAGCCAGTGATTGCCCTGGAAGATGCGCGTGACGATCTTTGCGCCGAGACCCTCGTCGCCAAAGCCGATTCTTTCAGGACGAATGCTGACGGAGACGGGGCCGCTAAGCCCAGCTGGCGCCGTTGCACGCCACGAGCCTGCCACCAGCTGCGCTGGCGTAACCGTCCGATCGATCGTCGCGGCAAAATCGTTCGTCTTGCCCAAAAACTGCGAGACGAAGGCCGAGGCCGGCTTCTCATAAGTCTCCTGCGGCGTGCCGATCTGCTCGATGCGGCCCTGGCTCATCACCACGATGCGGTCGGACAGCGACATCGCCTCGTTCTGGTCGTGGGTGACCAGGATCGTGGTGGTGCCGATGGTGCGCTGGATCTGGCGCAGCTCGATCTGCATCTCCTCGCGCAGCTTGGCGTCGAGGTTCGACAGCGGCTCGTCGAGCAGCAACACGCTCGGCTTGATCACCAACGCACGCGCCAGCGCCACACGCTGCTGCTGACCGCCGGACATGCGGCGGGGATGGCGGTCTTCGTAGCCGGCGAGGCCCACCATCGCGAGCGCGGCGCGAACACGCTCGGCTCTGTCAGCGCGCGTCACCTTGCGCATCTCGAGGCCGAAGGCGACGTTCTCCGCCGCCGTCATGTGCGGAAACAACGCGTAGCTCTGGAACACGATGCCGAGCCCGCGCTTGGCAGGATGGATTGCGGTCAGATCCTTGTCCTCGAGGCGGATTGCGCCGCGCGTGGGATCGAGGAAACCCGCGATCATCTGCAAGGTCGTGGTCTTGCCGCAGCCGGACGGGCCAAGGAAGGAGACGAACTCCCCCTTGCCCACTGCGAGACTGAAGTCGTCGACCACAGTCTGCGCGCCAAATTGCTTGGCGACCCGATCAAGCTCGAGATAGGCCATACGCTGTCTCCGCCGCGACGATCAGATCAGCGCTCGACCTCGCGGTTCCAGCGCTTGGTCCACTCCTCGCGCTTCTCGTTGATGACGGTCCAGTCCGGATTATAGAGCTTTGCCGCGCGCTCGCCGATCGGGGCCATCTTGCCGAGTTCCGGCGGCACCTTCAGCGACTTCAGCACCGGACCGTAGCCGTAGTCCTTCAGCATCACGAGCTGGATTTTAGGATCAAGCAGCATCTTGACGAAGTTTGAGGCGAGCGGCGAAGCGTTGGGCTTCGAGATCGGACACGCCGTCGTCAGCAGCGTTGCCGCGCCTTCCTTCGGATAGACGAAGTCGACGGGGAAGCCGGTGTTGGCAAAGCTCTGCACGCGGCCGGTGCCCCACACCGCGATCACGGCCTGGCCGGACTGGAACAGCTCGGTCATCTTGCCCGGCGACGGCTCATAGGCGAGCACGTTCGGATTGATCTGCTCCTTGAAGATCTTGAAGCCGGAGTCGACATTGGACTCGCCGCCGCCGTTCATCTTCGACAGCATCACCAGCGCTTCGAGGCCATAGGTGTTGTTGATCGGCGGAATGACCAGCTGCTTGGCGTATTTCGTATCCTTCAGATCATTCCACGAGGTCGGCGGCGCCCAGCCTTTCTCCGCAAACACCTTGGTGTTGTACATCAAGCCGGTGGCGACGATGCCGATCGCGACCGCACGATCGTCCTTGAAGCGCGCGGTGTCGTAGAGATCGGCGGCCGGCAGGCCATCGAGCTTGCCGCAGAAGCCGAGCTGGATCGCCTGGTACATCGGGCCGTCGTCGACGATGGCAACGTCGATCTGCTGATTGCCCTTCTGCGCCTGAAGTTTTGCCAGCGTGTCGGTGGAGTTGCCGGCAACGTACTCGACCTTGACGTTATTCTCCTTCTCGAAGGTCGGAATCACCTCGTCGCGGATCGTTTTCTCGAACGAGCCGCCATAGCCGGCGACATAGAGCGTCTTTTGCTGGGCCGAAGCCGGGGCGGCGATGAGCGCAGCAATGCTGACCGCGGACAGAAGGCGAAAAGTCTTCATGTGGACCGATCTCCAATACCGGAATGAGGTGACGTGCCGACGAGTCTCACTAGCCAAAGCCCCTTCCGCATTTCCTTCCGCACCGATCCCGCCCCCAAGCAGGGCTCTGGCTCCTGTTCGGCGGGCTTTGGCGCGATCTGGAGGTTTGAATCCCTCCAATCTGCCGAAAAAGCGGGCTGTCTCCAGCTCTGATGAAAAAGATCGCAAACCCCGGCTTCCATCGTCCAATGAATAATGGCACCCTCTGCATGCTGAAATGTTATGAATGGAATTTTGGATGGCGCGGATCAATTCGCGGCAGGTGGAGGCCTTCCGCGCGACGATGCTGACCGGCAGCGTCACCGAGGCTGCGGCGCTGATGACCGTCACGCAGCCGGCGGTCAGCCGGTTGCTGCGCGATCTCCAGGCGCTGCTGAAAATGGAGCTGTTCGAGCGCCGCGGCACTGGCCTCGTGCCAACCGCAGCGGCGATGGCGCTCTATACCGAAGTGGAGCGTTCCTTCGTCGGCCTCGAACGCATCACCGCCGCCGCGGAGGAGATCCGCGGCCGCCGCACCGGCTCGCTGCGGATCGCGGCGCTCCCGGCGCTGTCGAACGGTTATCTGCCGCGGCTCACCGGACATTTCCTGAAGGAGCGACCCAATCTCAACCTCGCCTTCTTCGGCGTGATCTCGCCGATCGTGGTCGACTGGGTGCTGAATAATCAGTGCGACGTCGGCTTTGCCGAGGTGCCGATCGCGCATTCCGGCCTGCCGAGCCAGAAGCTGCCGGCGCCGGCGCGCGTGGCGGTGCTGCCGACAGGTCATCGCTTTGCGGAAAAGGAGATTCTGGAGCCACGCGATTTCGAGGGCGAGACGTTCATCTCGCTCTCGGCGGGATCGTCGAGCCGTCACCTCGTCGACCAGGTCTTCCATCGTCACGACGTTCGCCGTGTGCTGCGGGTGGAGACCGCGCTGTCCGAGATCATGTGCGGCATGGTGTCGTCGGGGCTTGGCGTCGCGATCTGCGATCCCTTCACCGCTCAGGAATTTTCCACCCGCGGCGTCGTCGTGCGCCGCTTCCTGCCGCGCATCGACTTCGAATTCTCCGCGGTGTTTCCCGCGCAGCGCAGCCCCTCGCCGGTGGCGCTCGATCTGGTCGAGACCATGCGCAAGTCGCTTGCCGAGTTTGATAGCTAGCCGTTGAACGCGGCCTGCGCCTCCGGCAAGTCCCAGATCTTTTGGATCGCGGCGGCGCCTGCCGCCGTGATCGCGGCTTCGTCAGCGCCGAGATAGCGGCCGGCATCGACCAGCATGCGGCCGTCGACCATGACCTGGTCGATATTGGCACGGTTGGCGAGCGCGATCAGCGCGCGGCGCGGATCGAACAGCGGCTGAAGATGCGGATGGGTGAGATCGACGACGGTAAGATCGGCGGTGGCGCCCGGCTCGATACGGCCGAGGTCCGGCCGCTTGATGACGTCGGCCGCGACCGCCGTGTTCGCCTCGATCAGCTCCGGTGAGTTCGCGACATCGGCGCGCTGCGAGGTGACCTTGGAGATCAGCGACGCCGCATTGAGCTCGCCAAGCAGGTCCATGTTGTAGCCGTCGGTGCCGACGACGGTGCGCACGCCGTGCTCGGCGAAGCGGCTGAACGCCGCTGTGACGCCGGCGCGCGCGAACACCCGCGGACAATTCAGCACGGTCATGCCGCGCACGGCCATCAGCTTGAGATCGTCGTCGCTGCTGAACATGCAGTGCGCCGCCATCAGGTCGGGCGCCAGCAGGCCCAGCCAGTCCAAATACTCCGCCGGCGTGCGGCCGCCATAGCGCTTGCCGATGGTCTCGACCTCGGCGCGGCTCTGCGCCATGTGCGTCGTGATGGGCACGCCGAGCTCACGCGCCCGCGTAGCGCAGGCCTTCAGCAGATCGGGGCCGCAGGTGTCGGTGGCATGCGGGCTCATGGCCAGGCTGATGCGTCCATCGCCGCGATTGTTCCAGCGCTGATAGAGCGCATCCCATGTCGCCATGTCGGCGGTGCCGTCATCGCCGGAGTAGCGGACCACGCCGTCGGGCCCCGCCTTGGCGTCCGACGTCGAGAACAGATAGGGCGCGCCGTAGAAGCGGATGCCCATCTCTTCCGCCGCGTCGAACATTTCCGGGATCGAATTCCGGAACGGCTCCATCACCGTGGTGGCGCCGCCCTTGAGGAGCTGGAGAATGCCGAGCCGCGCGACTGCGAGACGCTCCTCCGCCGACAAGATGTCGGCACCGCGCTTGGTCAGCGGCAACAGCACCGTGTAGACGATGCTCTGGTTGTTGCGGCGGCCATTGCCGTCCTCGCTGTGGCTGCGCGCCACCGCTTCGGAGAAGCAGTGATTGTGCAGGTTCAACAGACCCGGCAGAACGAAACGGCCGGGGCGGTCGTAGACTTGGTCCGCCTGCGGCTTATCACGCGTGACCGCCGCGATTGTCTTGCCTTCGACCAAGACCCAATGATCGCGCAGCACGTCCTGCGCGCCGTCCTTGCGTGACAGTACATAGCTGCCGAAAATTGCCGTGGTGCTCATGCGGGGCGGGCTCCTGACGAGATCGACCTTTACGTATTCAACAAGACCGCGCCGATTGCGGCGGCGACTGCCTGCTGCGCCGGCTCGATCACGGGCACGCCGATCGCATCCGCAATCGCTGCGCGGTGCGAGGCCATGCCGGCACAGCCCATCACCACGACATCGGCGCGGCATTGCGTCACCAGTGCGCGGCCGGCCTCGATCAACCGGCACCGAATATCTGCGCCCGCCGTCTCGGCCGCGCTCGCGCCAACCGACCAGCTTCCGGCATAGCGGCTATCGACACCCATCACCCGCACCATGCGCTGCTGGCGGCGGATGCTCGACGGCGATAGCGCGATCACGCCAAAGCGTTCGCCCAGCATCAGCGCGCGAAAGATGCCGCATTCGGCGATGCCCAGCACCGGGCGACCGCCCGCCGCCTCGCGCACCGCATGCAGGCCGGGATCGCTGAAGCAGGCGAGCACGAAGGCATCCGCATTGTCGCGCGACACGCGATTGACCAGCGGCATGACGACGCTGTCGGCATCGCGCTGCGAGCTGATGCCGGGCGGCCCCTCGGCAAGGCCGACCACCTCGATCTCGGGCCCGCCAGCGATGCGCAGGGGCGCCACCGCATCGTCGATCGCCGCCGTCACCGACGCCGACGAGTTGGGATTGATGACGAGGATGCGGCGACGGGTCATGGCATGGCTCAACGGTTGGCCGCCTCGTGGCGCAGGAAGTTTTCAGTGATCTTCTCGCCGGTGGTGATCCAGACATCCGGGCACGACTTTGCGTAGGTCAGGAACTCACGCAGCAGGCGCAGCCGCATCGGACGGCCGCTGCATTGCGGATGCAGCACCGTCGTCACCATCGCGCCCCAGTCCCTGGTTTCGTCGAGCTCGTCCTTCCAGATCGAGAGCACGTGCTCCTTGGGAAAAATCGAGCGCGGGCTGAAGCGCGCCGAGAGGCCGTGCATCCAGTCGTCATAGCTCGCAGTCACCGGCAGCTCGATCGTGCCGGGCTTGCCGTCGGCGAGACGATGGCGATAGGGCCGCACGTCGTCGCGGAACGAGGACGTGTAGACAATGCCGTGGCGCACCAGTGCGACGCGCAGCTCCTCGGTGAACTCGCCGTAGGGCGCGCGATAGCCGGTCGGCTTGACGCCGAGCCGGCGCTTCAGCGCCTCGAAACCGCGCTCCAGCTCGTCCTCGATCCAGGGATCGCCGGGATCGGGGAGCAGATGGTGATAGCCGTGATGGCCGATCTCGTGACCCGCCCTGAGGATGGATTCGGCCATCGCCGGATGCGCATCGACCGACCATCCGGTGACGAAGAAGGTCGCCTTGAGATCGAGCTGGTCGAGCAGCTCCAGAACCTTCGGCGTGCCGACACGCGCCTCATAGCCGCCATAGCTCATGGTGATGAGCCGCTGTGCGTGCACCGCGTCCTTGCTGGTCCACGCGCTCTCCGCGTCGACATCGAAGGACAGGAACATCGCCGAATTGTACGGCTTGGGCCAGGGATATTCCGGCGCTGGGTCCGCGGTGTTGGCTGGGGTGAGCGGGATGCTCTGGAGTGCCTTACTGTCCAGCATTGATGGTCGCCTTTTCGAGTGCGTTGTCTGTCAACTTCCACTTGGCAAGCAGGGTCTTGTAGGTGCCGTCCGCGATCAGCGCGTCGAGTGCCTCCAGCATGGCCTGCTGCAACGCCTTTTCCTTGACTGGCAGCGCAATGCCGGTGAATTGCGTTGCGAAGGGATCGCCGACCGGCGCATAGGTGCTCGGCTCGAGATTCATCAGATAGGGCAGCGTCTCATTGCCCTGCACGGCGGCGTCGATACGGCCCTGCCTGAGCTGCGTGCGCGCATCTGCCGAGCCGTCCGTACCAACGAACTGGATCGGATTGCTGCCGCAATTCTTCTGGCTCCACTTGTCGATCTCTGCCGGAAACATGGTTCGGCGGCTGGCGCCAACCTTCTTGCCGCACAGCGCAGCCATGTCCTTGAACTCGGACGCGCGGGACTGCTGCACGAAGAATTTTGGGCCGCTACGCAGATAATCGACGAAGGAAGCGATGTCGTGCCGGCTCGCATAGTCCGTGAAGCCGGACAGGATGGCATCCACCCGGCCCGTCGAAATCGATGGCATGAACCCAGCGAAGCTGGTCTCGGTCCATTCGATCTTGACGCCGAGCTTGCGGCCGATGGCCTCGCCGAGATCGATGTCGAAGCCGGACAGCACGTTGGTGGCGGGATCACGGAACTCCATCGGCGGATAGTTCGGCACCAGCCCCACCTTGATGCTGCCGCGCTTGACGATGTCAGGCGGCAGCTCGATGGCCAAGGCCGAGATCGTCATGGCACCGAACAGCGCCGCCGTCACCAAAACTCTCTTCATCAACACGCCCCCAGTTTCCATTAGTGCTCAGATCACTGCCGAAAGAAATGCCTTGGTCCGCTCCTCGCGCGGCGCGCCCAGCACGTCGGAGGCGCGCCCCTGCTCGACGATCGCGCCCTGATCCATGTAGACGACGCGGTCGGCGACCTCGCGGGCGAAGCCGAGCTCGTGCGTCACCACCATCATGGTCATGCCGCTCTTCGCCAGCTCCTTCATCACCGCAAGCACCTCGCCAACGAGCTCAGGATCGAGCGCGCTGGTCGGCTCGTCGAACAGCATAAGCATCGGCTTCATTGCGAGCGCGCGGGCAATCGCGACGCGCTGCTGTTGACCGCCGGAGAGCTGCGCGGGATACGAATTGGCCTTGGTCGACAAGCCGACGCGCCGGAGCAGCTCGAGCGCCTCGGCGTGCACCTCGTCGGCCTTGCGGCCCTGCACCTGAAGCGGGCCTTCAATGATGTTCTCCAGCGCGGTCTTGTGCGGAAACAGGTTGAAGCGCTGGAACACCATGCCGGTCTTCAGCCGCTGCCGCCCGATCTCGCGCTCGGTGAGGCGATGCAGTCGCCCACCTTGCTCGCGCACGCCGAGCAGCTCGCCATCGAGCCAGATGCCGCCGCTGTCGATGACGGCGAGCTGGTTGATGCAACGGAGCAGCGTGGTCTTGCCTGAACCGGAGGCGCCGATCAGACACATCACCTCGCCGGGCCAGACGTCGAGCGAGACGTTTTTGAGAGCCTGGAACTCTCCAAAACTCTTGGCTATGGAGCGGATCGCGACGAGGGGCTTTGTCATCGCGCCAACCGCAGGGTGCCGCGTGCAAAACGGCGTTCGAGCAGCATCTGGAGCGGCGTCAGAATCGAGACGACGAGCAGGTACCAGAGTCCGGCAACGATCAGCAGCTCGATCACGCGGGAATTGGCGTAGTAGATGTTCTCGGCGTTGTGCAGCACTTCCGGATATTGGATCACGCTCGCAAGCGAGGTCGCCTTCACCATGCCGATGAACTCGTTGCCGAGCGGCGGGATCACCACGCGCATCGCCTGCGGCAAGATGATCCGGCGCAGCGCGCGCAGCCGTCCCATGCCGATCGCCTGCGCCGCCTCATATTGCCCGATATCGACCGACAGCATGCCGGCGCGCATCACTTCGGACGTGTAGGCGCCCTGGTTGATGCCGAGCCCGAGCAGCGCCGCAAGGAAGGGCGTCATGACATCGACGGCGCGCGCACTCCACAGGCCCGGAATGCCGATGGTCGGAAACACCAGTGCAAGGTTGAACCACAATAGCAATTGCAGGATCAGCGGCGTGCCGCGGAACAGCCAGGTGTAGCCGGCCGCGACCGTCTTCAGCACCGGATTGGGCGACAGCCGCATGATCGCGACGACGATGCCGAGAAAGATGCCGAGCGCCATCGCCAGCACCGCCATCACCATGGTGTTGACGATGCCTTCGAGGATCGCCTTTGCGGTGATGAAGCGGCTGACATAGGACCATTCGATCTGGCCATTGGCGAAGGCGCGCGCGATTGCCGCCAGCACCAGGACGATCAGGGCCGCGCTGAGCCAGCGAAACCAGTGCGGCTCGCGCGCGATCCGCATCCCCGACAGATCGGGAAATCCTTCGGCGAGCGCCGGCGCGGGCTTCATTGCGGCGCCGCGTTCAGCATCGGCCGGGTCACCGCATTCGCACCCAGGCCCCATTTGTCGAGAACCGCCTTGTAGGACCCATCGCCGATCATCGCCGTGAGCTTCTCCGTCACGACTTCACGGAGCGCGGCATCGTCCTTGCGGAACATGATGCCCTGATAGCCTTTCACAAAGGACTCGCCGACGATGCGGTATTTGCCCGGCTCCTGCGTCTGCGCATAAGGCAGCGTCTCGCTGCCCTGCACGGCGGCGTCGATGCGGCCCTGCTTGAGCTGGTTGCGGACATCGATCGAGTTCTCGCCAGGCACATATTGGATCTCCGGCTTGCCGCCCGCCTCACAATTCTGCTTGCTCCACTTCTCGATCTCGACGGGGAAGCTGGTGCTACGGGTGGTGCCGACCTTCTTGCCGCAGAGATCGGTGGCGGCCTTCGCTTCGCTCTCGGCCATCACGAAGAACTGAGGGCCAGTCGTGAGGTAATCGACGAAATCGGCACTCTCGCGCCGCGAGGCACGATCGGAGATGCCGGAGATAATGAAATCCGCGCGCTTGGTCTGCAAGGAGGGGATCAGTTCGGCAAACGGCGTCTCGCTCCAGACGATCTTGAGGCCGCCGAGTCGCTTGGCGAGCTCGTTGGCGAGATCGATGTCGAGTCCCACCAGCTCATTGCTGGCGGGATCGCGATATTCCATCGGCGCGTAGGTGGAATTGACCGTGAGCTTCAACGTGCCCGCCTGCTTGATCTCGGCCGGAAGCTCGGCGGCCTGCACTGAGGTCACGGCAGCCAGGGCTGCAAGCCCAAGGAAATGCGAGAGGCGTGTCATGTCAGCTCCTTTGCCAACCTTTTGCTTTACCGATCCATCGCCAGCGCCGAGCCAAACCGTCAGTCCGCGTCGAGCACGGCCGGCTCGACGACGCCGGCGCGCTCGGTGATCACCCTGTATTGCTCGGGCCGCCGATGGGCGGCGAAATTGAACATCTTGTCCTTGCCCTGTCGGCAGAGGTCGAGATCGATGTCGGCGACGATCACCTCGTCGATCAGGGTCGCGGCCTGCGCGACGATGCGGCCATTGGGATCCACGATGCAGGAGCCGCCGATCAGGCCGGAGCCGTCCTCGTCGCCGGCCTTGGCGACCGAGATCGCCCAGGTCGCGTTCATGTAAGCGTTGGCCTGCGTCACCAGCGTCGAGTGGAAGGTGCGCAAGGAAGCGTCTTCGGTGGTGCCACCATTGGGATCATAAGCCGCCGAATTGTAGCCGATGCAGACGAGCTCGACGCCTTGCAGGCCGAGCACGCGCCAGGATTCCGGCCAGCGGCGATCGTTGCAGATCATCATGCCCATGATTGCATGCGCCCAGGCCGAGCCGGCACGGAACGCGGGAAAGCCGAGATCGCCATATTCGAAATAGCGCTTCTCGAGCTGCTGGTAGCGCGCGCCCTCGCGCGGCTCGACCGTACCAGGCAGATGCACCTTGCGATAGCGGCCGAGAATCTCGCCGTCGCGATCGACCAGGATGGCGCAATTGTAACGGCGCCCGTCTGCTGTCTGCTCGGCATAGCCGACATAGAAGCCGACGCGCAGCGCACGTGCGCGATCGAACAGCTTTGCCACGGCGGGGTTCGGCATGCCGTGCTCGAAATATCCGTCGAGCGCTTCACCTTCGAGCAACCAACGCGGAAAGAAGGTGGTGAAGGCGAGTTCGGGAAACACCACGAGGCTGGCGCCGCGGTTCGCTGCTTCCTCCAGCATGGCGAGCATCCGCGATAGCGTATGCTCACGCGTATCGGCTCTTTGCGTCGGCCCCATCTGGGCGGCGGCGGCGCGAAGGACACGAACCAAGACTGCCTCCAATCTGTGCGCAATGCTGCCTCGATGGGCGAATGAACCCTTTGATCCAGCATGCAAATCCGCGACCATTAGGCGCAAGGAGGGCTGCAAAAGCAATTCATCGTGCTATGATGTTTTGGCCCTGAGTATAATTGGCAGTGATATGAACCTGCGCCAGCTTGAGATCCTGCGTGCCGTCATCCGCCATCGCACCACGGTGGCGGCGGCGGATGAGCTGGCACTGTCGCAGCCCGCGGTCAGCAACGCGCTGAAGACGATGGAGGCGCAGGCGGGCTTTGCGCTGTTCGAGCGCGTCAACAACCGGCTGTTTCCAACCGCGGAGGCGATGGCGCTCTACAAGGAGAGCGAAGCGATCTTCGCGCTTCACGCCAAGCTCGAAAACCGCGTGCGCGATCTGCGCGAGAACCGCGCCGGGCATCTTGCCATCGTGGCAACGCCTCCGCTCGCCTACAGCATCATTCCCTCCGCGCTATCAAGCTTCCTGCGCCGCCGTCCGGAGACGCGCGTGTTCTTCGACGTCCGGCGCTATGAGGGCATCATCGAGGGCGTGCTCAGCCGCGTCGCCGAGCTCGGCTTCGCGCTCGGGCTGACGCATCATCCCGGCATCGCGCACGAGGTGGTGCACACCGGCGAAATGGTCTGCGTGCTGCCGCCGCAGCACCCGCTCGCCGACAGGCCGGTGATCTCGGCCGCGGATCTGTCCGGCCTCCCCTTCATCGGGCTTGAGCGCGGCACCCGGCTTGGAGAGGCCGTGCGCGACAGCTTTGCCCGCGCCGGCGCGCCGTTCCAGCCGACGGTCGAGGTGCGCTATTGCAACACGGCCTGCGTGCTCGCAGCCGCCGGCGTCGGCGCCGCCGTGGTCGATCCCTTCTCGCCACGCCAGAACGGCGGCCAGGGTCTCGTTGTTCGGCCGTTCACGCCGACGACGCGCGCGGTCGCCTACATGCTATGGTCGGAAGCGGAGCCACTGTCGCGTCTGGCCAAGGCCTTTCTCGGCGAGATCCGCAAGGAGAGCGCGCTGTTGGAGCGCACAGCGCCACACCAGCAACATGGGGCAGGAAGCGACTGAGCTTCGCAAGCTTTGACCTGAGGGGCACATGGCACGCATCACCATCATCGAGACCGGACTGGTTCCGCAAAAGTATCGCGAGCAGCACGGCTCGTTTCCGGACATGTTCGAGCGCATGGTTCGTGCCGAGGACCCGTCGGCCACGGTCGACGTGGTCAGCATCCCCAATGGCGATGCGCTGCCCGATCCGGGCAAGCTCGAGGCTGTGCTGATCACTGGCGCGGCTGCCGGCGTCTATGACGGGCTCGACTGGATCGCGCCGCTGGAAGATTTCGTGCGCACCGCCTATGCCAACAAGACGCCGATGGTCGGCGTCTGCTTCGGCCATCAGCTGATCGCGCAGGCGCTGGGCGGCAGCGTCCGCAAATCGGACAAGGGCTGGGGCATTGGCCGGCACGTCTATCAGGTGCTGCCGGAGAACGGCGTCGTCGACGGCGAAGCGGTCGCGATCGCCTGCTCGCATCAGGACCAGGTGATCGAGCCGCCGAACGATGCACTGACAATCCTGTCCTCCGAATTCACGCCGCATGCCGGCCTGCTCTACGCCAACGGCGCGACGCTGACGGTGCAGCCGCACCCCGAGTTCGACGTGGAGTTTGCGCAAGTGTGCTGCGAGCTGCGCGACGGCAAGGCGCCGGAGGATGTCGTCGCGACGGCAAGGGCGTCGCTGGCGCAGCCGATGGACCACGCCAAGCTCGGTGGGGCGATTACGAGGTTTTTGGGGCGGCGGTGACTTCATCTCTCTCCGTAAGAACGGGGAGAGGAAGCACCTCAGAACGGATCGGTTCCCAGCCCCGGCACGTCGGCCGGCCGCAGCCCCGGCGCGGGCCAGTGAAACCGGCGATCTTTTTCCGCAATCGCGATGTCGTTGATCGAGGCCTCGCGCCGCCGCATCAGGCCGTGCTCGTCGAACTCCCACTGCTCGTTGCCGTAGGAGCGATACCACTGGCCGGCCGCGTCGCGCCATTCGTACTGGAAGCGCACCGCGATGCGGTTCTCGTCGAAGGCCCAGAGGTCCTTGATCAGGCGGTAGTCATGCTCCTTCTCCCATTTGCGGGTGAGGAACGCGACGATGGCTTCTCGGCCCTGAAACACTTCCGCACGATTGCGCCAGCGGCTGTCCTCGGTGTAGGCGAGCGAGACACGCACCGGATCGCGCGAATTCCAGGCGTCCTCGGCCATGCGCGCCTTCTGCGCGGCGGTCTCGCGGGTGAAGGGCGGAAACGGCGGGCGCGACATGATGGCCTCATCGGTTAGCAGGAGCGGCAATCTATCGCCGCACGTGCCGGAGTCGATAGGCCTTTGCCTATCGGGCGATCACGAAATCAGATCGGCCTTCATCAGTCTGCGGATCGATTTCGGGATCGGTTGCGCCCGGCCGCCGCTGATGAAGGCGACGCGCACCTCGGCCTTGACCAGCACGTCCTCACCGCGCCGCACCTCCTGCGCCAGCATGATGGAGGCGCCCTTCACCGCGACCGGCCAGGTCACGATGTCGAGCACGTCGTCCATCCGCGCGGGCTTGAGGAAATCCAGATGCATCGAGCGGACGACGAAGGCAAAGCCTGCGCCTTCGGTCTCGGGCTGCTCGAACAGCGCCTGCTGCTCGGCGCCCATCAGCCGCAGATGATTGGTGCGCCCGCGTTCCATGTAGCGCAGGTAATTGGCGTGATAGACGATGCCTGAGAACTCCGGTTTGACTATATCGCAACAGGATACTAACTGCTTGATTCCGTTGGGGCGCTGGAGGACGACAGCGTGAACAAGCGTAGATTTTTCTACGCCCCTTCCATGGCGAGCCGCAGCGCCTTCGGGATACGTTGCGCCTTTCCGCCTGAGATAAAGGCGACGCGCACGCGGGCCGTGACTAAAAGATCGTCTCCACGCCTGCATTCCTGCAGCAGGATAATCGAGGCGCCCCTCACGTCTTCTGGAACGGTGATAACCTCAATCAGGTCATCCAAGATTGCCGGCTTTTGAAAGTCGATACTCATTGAACGGACAACGAAGGCAAAGCCTGGCACATCTCTCCGCGCTTCTTTCAGGAGCTCCTGCTGATTCATTCCGAGCAGACGCAAGTAATTTGTTCTGCCGCGTTCCATGAAGCGCAAAAAACTGGCGTGATAAACAATTTGGCCGGAGTCAGTGTCTTCGAAATAAACGCGGACGCGCATTTGATGACGACCGTCGCGAATTTCGCCTTCAAGAGAGCCTGTCACAGGAAGATTCCTCCTATCGCACTTCGGGAGCATGCACCTTGCTCGCGGCAGAAATCGAATGAGGTCCTGCGAGTCAACAAAAACAGCTTGAATCTCACGTTGCGTTACGTTGTAGGCTTGAAAAATGTTGACAAAAGTCACCCCGCCGCAGGCGCGTCGATTGCTCATTGGCAACTCACATTTGACTGCCACGCCAAGTGAGCCATTGAGAGATACATGTCTTCGAACGCATGAAGCGAGGGGATTCTCGTGACGCTTTCGGTCAGCGTGCTTTTCGAGAGCCCGCGTCACTTCGCTTGATGGCAGGCCGAAACAGATCGGAGTCAAGGCAGATCGAAGATCTCACAAGGCCAAGAGGGCTCGTAGTGGTGCGCCGTGGCGCTAAATCAGTCCGTGGAAGCGCTTGGGGCGGCCTGCCGCCCGTAACCCGGGGTCACCACGTATGTGGGTGAGGTGTGCGCAGCACTCGGTGGCCGCGTGGCACGTTGCGGCCCTCTTAGGTCCGCGCACGCGCGCAGCCGATCTTAGCAAGTGACGATAGCGTCGCCTTCTTTGAAGCGAAGGAGTTGAACTTCTGTAATGTCTTACCGTTTTCTCCTCGCCTCGTGGGGCACGTTGGGAAACCTCAGTCCCCTGCTCACCGCGGCCCGGCGGTTGCGCGGACATGGTCACCATGTTCGAGTCATTGCGGACCCCGCCATGCGTGCAGAAGTCGACGCCGCCGATTTCGAGTTCGTGTCATGGCGAAGCGCCCCAATCGGCGAGGCTGCGGATCCAACAGATGTCTCGAACCTGCGAGATCGGATGCGCAGGGTCGTCTTTGAGCCTTGCTCTGCTTACGCGACAGATATTTGGGAGGAAATTGGCCGCTTCCCAGCGGATGCCGTCCTTAGCCTCGATTTTCTGTTCGGAGCGGCACTTGGGGCGGAAGCGTCCGGCGTACCTTTCGCGTTCCTTTCGCCTCACGTCAGCCTTCGGATCCTGCCGGGAATGCCGCCGGCTACGTCCGGATTGGGCCAGCCGAAAACGCCAGAGGAGCTCGCCGAGGTGGCAGCAGCCTGTGCCGCTCTCCATGGCGCGATGAATGCGTCTCTTCCTATCCTCAATCGGGCCCGCGTTGATTGCGGACTTCCCGTTCTTCCTGACGTTATGGATCTGTTCGACCGGGCCGACCGAGTTCTGCTCGCGACCAGTCGGGCCTTTGACTTCGAAGCCACCTCTCTTCCGGACAACTTCCGCTATATTGGACCGTTGCTCGATGTGCCGAATTGGTCCAAGTCGTGGCAGGCTCCATGGCCCGCTCAGCGTAATCGTTCTCGCGCGCTGATCGCCTGTAGCACGGGTGCGCAGAACCAGCGCGATCTGTTCCAGCGCGTCATCGGCGCCGTCGGAACGGTTGACATCGACGCTGTGTTTACAACAGGTCCGAGTCTGGACCTGGCCGACTTTCGAGCTCCGCAGAACGTGCATTTGGTGCGCGGTGCTCCCCATGACTCCATCATGAGGGACGTTTCCATGGTCATATCACAAGGCGGCCACGGCACCGTCACCCGTTCACTGATCAACGCTTTGCCGCAACTCATTCTGCCAATGGCGCGAGACCAGTTGGCCAACGCTGCGCGGGTCGAGGCGAAGGGGGTGGGACTTCGATTGGGGCCGACGGCTTCTGAACCGGATATTGCGGCAGCCATAAACTGGCTGATCACGGAACCGCAATTCAAAGTTGCGGCCCGGAAGCTTGGCGAGGCTATTAAAGCCGATATCGATACATCTGGCTTTGTCAACGAGATGGAGCTTCTCGCCGCTGTCGGACGTCAGCGACGTAGCCGCTCATGAATTTGGGTCCATTGCGGACCGGTCAAACGATCAACGAAACGGCTACTGCTCGATGAATTCCCTCTTGCTGGTGGAAACATCTCCACGCGCCGGCTGGCGCAATCGCCGATCAAAGAGAAGGATGCCTTGCGCATTTATCCCGATTCATTTGCCTTCACCTTGTTACTTGGTCTTATGGCTTCGTTTCCGACGTTTGGCATTGACGCGCCCCTCCCAAGCCTTTCGGCGACGGGAGACGACCTCGGCCGAACTTGGTTTGGCGGCGAGCGTTTATCTCATGAGCTTGGGAGCGCCCCCTTAGCCCTATTGGCCGATATCGGATCGCGTCGGCCGCAACCCGATCCACGAAGGAGGCACTGCGGCCGATACCGGAAATCATGGGGTCCATCAGTGCCGCAAGAACTTTCGTGCAAATGATCGGCGCCGCCTCGTCCAGCGCAATCGACAGGCATTCCGTATTTTCGAGGGCGGTAGTGATGTTTGCTTTCTGCTTGTTGTCGGGTGCCGCTTGCGTGGGCATCGTTCTTCCGGCCGAAGACTGAGCCGAAGTCCATTGAAGGCAAGCCCAGCTCAGGAGGAAAGTGACCGTGATCTCTTATCACAAGTTGAGGCCCGTTCTGTTGAGCCGCGACGGTGTACGTTTGGCACATGTTGAGGCCGGACCTGTAGCGGCGCAAGTCCCTCCGCTGCTCCTTGTCAATGGCTGGACAGGTGACCACGGCATCTTCACGCCCCAGATCGCCCACTTCTCTCAAAGCCGTCGCGTCGTGGCCGTCAATCTTCGCGGTCACGGCTCCAGCGATGCACCCCAGCAAGACTATACCATGGCAGGATTTGCGGACGACATCGCCTGGCAATGCGCTCAACTGGAACTGCACAAGCCGGTTGTGATTGGCCACAGCATGGGAGGCCGGATCGCGCTCGAACTGTGCGGCCGCTATCCGGATCTGGCCTCGGGCATGGTGATGATCGATACGATCATCATGCCGCCCCCGATCTTGCGCGAATCTCCCGGAGTTCGAGCGCTTCTGGAAGGTATCGGCGGGCCCGACTATCTGGTGGTCTTAAGGGCGAACGCATGGGAACTTGGCTGCGATTTCGAAGATCCGGCCCGACGAAAGATGATCTACGAAACCTATGTACTTCCGTCTTGCGAGAGAACGCCACAGCATGTGGCTCATTCAATGATGCGGAACGCTATCCTGAACCATGATCCGGTCCCGGCTGCAGAGGCCTGCTGGATTCCCATGGCTTATATTTCGGCCGATGTTCCGCTGGTGAACATGGCGCGCGATCTCGATCGGCTCCAGGAGATCTGTCCACAGCTCGTCATAGCGAAGACGATGCTCGCCGGACATTACAACACGATCGAGGTTGCAGATCAGGTCAATGCTATGCTCGATCGCTTCCTAACCGTCGGCCTCCACCGGTGCAGAGACTGACGCGGAAGCCTTGAGCAGATCCGGCCATGTGAAAGCGGTTTTGCCTGGCTAACGATCCGTTCCGGTGGATGCGGTGCCCGAGACGCAAAGTTGGCGTCATACAAGTTCAAGCCGCGCCATCGAAGTTGATGTGAAGTCGCAGCCCCAGAGGTAGAGCCTGGATGTCGATGTCGCAACAGAAGTCGAACGGGTTGCTTGCATTGGGTCGCTGGACGACTAGGTGTGAATGAGGAGCAGATTTATCTATGTCCTTGCATAGCAAGCGAGCCGCATGGACGCGGCCCGTTTAAGACGGCTTCCCTTTTCCGCTTCGCTTCACCCATGGCTGCGCATTGGAGATCGAAATGTGATTGGCGGTGGCCCGACGAGCTAGATTTTGATTATGAGTTTTCTGCATAGTCACGCTTAGCAAATTTGCAAATCTATAAGCTGACATGGCAGAAGGCCGTCATATCGCTTCAGACGCTGCTTGAGCGCCCCCTGATCGTCGGAGGGCGAACCGCGCTCGAACTTCAGGGCTTTTCGCACTACCTCCGGGCTGAAGGGCCGACCATCGTTTATCTGTACGGCTCCGATGCCCCGCCCCGATGGCTCTTCAAGCTTCCGCTCAAAGAGCGCTTCACATTCCGCAAGAGCACAACGCTCTTCAAGGCCGATCGGGTGACGAAGGGGCTCAAGAACTTCGCCTGGAATGTCCAGAACAATACCGGCGCAGCCGCAGACGAATTCCAGGCAGGCCCATTCAAGCAGATATCGGGCGAGGGCGAATGGCCGCTGATCGTCTCATCGCCCGAGCGCGCGCTGCTTGAATTGCTCGACGAGCTGCCGAATAGCGAGAGCTTCCACCAGGCTGACATGCTTTGTTGAGGGCTTGCGCAACCTCAGTCCCCGCAAGCTGCAAAAACTGCTAGACGATTGCCGAAGCGTGAAAGTCCAAAGGTTGTTCTTCTGGTTCGCTGACCGCCACAACCATTCATGGCTGAAGCAGGTAGACCGCGACCAGGTCGATCTGGGGAAGGGAAAGCGCATGCTGGTGAAAGACGGAAGGCTCGATCCGAAACATTTGATCACCGTGCCGGAGGATCTCAGTGCCCCTGCCTGAACGCTATCGGCATCAGGTCGCGCTGCTGATCGAGACCTTGCCATTCGTTGCGGCGGAATGAGATTTTGCCCTCAAAGGCGGCACCGCGATCAATCTACACCGCCTTGCTTGAACAATGGTTTGACGATGTCGCAACAGAATCCTAGTGGATTGCTTTCATTGGGTCGATGGACGATCAAGGCGTGAACGAGGAGCAGATTTTATCTATGCGCTTCCATAGCAAGCCGCAGCGTCTTGGGAATGCGC
Organism: Bradyrhizobium diazoefficiens; assembly: GCF_016616885.1. Taxonomy (NCBI): domain Bacteria; kingdom Pseudomonadati; phylum Pseudomonadota; class Alphaproteobacteria; order Hyphomicrobiales; family Nitrobacteraceae; genus Bradyrhizobium; species Bradyrhizobium diazoefficiens. The sequence goes on from NZ_CP067102.1 coordinate 6,914,506, forward strand.
TGCGCTCTTCCGCGTGCGACAAACGCCACACGCACACGCGCCATAACTAGGAGATCGCTTCCGCGCCTGCACTCCTGTAGCAAGTCAATTGACGCGCCCCTCACCTCTTGTGGGAGCGTGACGACGTCAAGGACGTCGTCCAAGACCGCCGGCTTTAGAAAATCGATTGTCATCGAACGGACGACGAAGGCAAAGCCGGGCGCGTCGTTCCGAGCTTCTTCGAGCAGCGCTTGCTGATTGGTTCCGAGCAGGCGCAAGTAATTCGTTCTGCCGCGCTCCATGAACCGCAAAAAATTTGCGTGATAAACAATCTGGCCGGAATCTGTATCTTCAAAATAGACCCGGACCTGCATGTGATGGCGTCCGCCGCGAATTTCGCCGTCAAGAGTGGCTGTCAAGGTGCTGTTCCTCTCCTGGGCTTCCGGAACCACTGTCTTGCACAGAGGCGCTTTTCCGAGCAAGCGGCAAAAATCTCGAGCTTGGCTCCTGCAGCCGGAAGCTCAAGCCGCTACATGAATGCCGGCATGCACTGCGCGCGGTATCGATGGCGTCGCTAAGGTCTGGCTCGCGCATTACGAGAAGGGCCGCCTGAACGGCACGCATCGACCAGTGTCGGCTGTCCGGGCGAATATTTTGACCTTGCTGCGCAAAGAATGACACGGGCTCGGGGATTATCGAAGCCGTCCCGCACAAGCCAGGTGCGATGCACGCCGGTGATGGCGCCGGAAAGACCCGTGACCGCGGCCATCATCGCCGGCCAAGTCTCGGCCGGCGAATGCTCGTCTGGGCGGTAGAAGCAGCGGGGATGGAAGCGGAGATTTCCGGTTCCGTGTAAAACCGTAATGCAGCGTTCCCGCAGATACGTTTGGACGGCATCCTTCGGCTCAGGCCGAAACGACCGTCGCCATAGCAGCAGTAATGAGCGCGAAATGCCATACCGCCGCGCTGTTGCCGCGACTTGGCGCGGCGCCTGTAAGCTCTCCAGGACGATCTTGAGCTTCTCGTCTTCGGACCAGCGCCGCCGCCGGCCCGTGTCCACCACCTCAAGCCGTTCGACTTAGGCACTGCGCCTATCACTGTCCACAAGGACAGTTCTCAACAACACGCCTCATTCAGCAAGGCTGCCTTCACCGGACTTCACCGTCTTTCAATTGCCCAAAATTTCTGCTCCGACCATGGCGCTCAGCGCGATATCGGTGACCTGCTGCTGCTGGTGTCGCTGATCTTGTGGCTGATGCGCGACCGCCCCGCCGACGTCGGTCTGGCGGCCTACGGGAAGACCGCGACCGCGGATCCGGTCCAGCCGGCCACGACCAGCCCCGACCGGTTCGGTCGCCACCGCGTTCGGCGCGCTGCGGATCGTCGCGCATCAGGTCGGCGCCGCCGTCGCCGCGTACGGCACCGGTCTCACGCGGACCGTCGAAGACACCTACGCGCCGACTTTCCTGACGTCCGGCATGCTGCGCTTCGTGGCTGGCCTCCTGAGCCTGTTCATCGGCTGCAGCGCGCTCTCCGGAGCCCCTTCGACGGCCCTCCCGTCGGCGGCGAAGGCATGATGCCGGCTTGCCGCCAGCGGCTGGCACACCGCTCTCGCACTGCGGTTTCTCGTCGATGGCGGCCTGCCCATAGCCGGAGGTCTGATTGGACGCAGTGTCGAGCTCGAATGCCGCGTCCCACCCGGCCTGGCGATGTGCTGCACGTCGAGATTGTCCCGTCGCGTGCCCATCCAGGCGGCGGCACGGTCGTCGCGTGCGGCGAGACCTGCAACCAGCGCAGGGAGGGTCGTCTAGATCACCACGGTCGGGCTGATCGTCGCGGCACCGAAGCTAAGATGCCGGTGGGTTACTGCGGGCCGAGCAGATGCGCTCCGAAGGGTCCAAATGTGGACTTTTGAAGGTTTTTCCGCGAATCACCTGTTTTTGAGCGTTTCACCGTGCGGCTGAACGTTTTTCGGCGTTCGAGGGGATTTTTCGGCCGGCCGGGGCTTCGTTGAACGATTTTCCGCGCATGGCCCCGCTTTTGAACGTTTCGCCGTACGACTGAACGTTTTTCCGCATCTGAAGGGGTTTTTCGGCCGGCCAAAAGGCTGGTTGAACGATTTTCCGCAGCCAGCCCTATTTTTGAACGATTTTCCGGGACCTGAACGATCTACCGCGAACTTGCCGTATCCTGAACGTTTCGCCATCCTGCTGAACGATTTTCCGCCCGAGCGCCGATTTTGAACGAGGAGTTCCATTTGCAGGACCAGAGCCTAGGCCAACTCCGCCTCCATGAGATGCTGGAACTCGACGTACCGAAGCCGCACGTGCGCTCGACGGCCGTCCGCGGCAACCGTCGAACCATTGAGGGACAGGACGCACTGATCGAACAGTTTCCTCCCCGGTACGTCCCGCAAGACACCGCGATCGAACATCTCAAGTTCGCGCTACGTCACGAACCGCTGGACATGGGCGTCCTGGCAGCCGCCTTCAAGGTGATGCCGAAACAGGACATCGAGACATGGATCAAGTCCGAGCCGACCGGCGCCGTCTCGCGGCGGACATGGTTTCTCTATGAGACGCTGACCGGCGACACGCTCGACATCGAAGACGCCGGCGCAGTGACGTACGTCGACGCACTGGATCCCGAACGGCACGTCGTCGCGAACGCGTGCGGTCCCGCAGGCACAAGGTGACGGACAATCTCCTCGGAGTACCTGGCTTCTACCTCACCGTCCGGCGGACGGCGAAGATCCAGCAGCACATAGCGGAGAAGCTCGACGAAGTTGCGAAGGCGTACACGGAGAAGGTGCCCGCCAAGACACTGATGCGGGCCGTGCAGTACCTGTATACGAAGGAAACGAAATCTTCCTTCGAGATCGAACACGAACGGCCGACGCCGGAGAAGGCACGGCGCTTCATCGCCGCCCTCGAACAGGGCGAGAAGTTCGACGCGACGAACGAGAAGGGTCTCATCGCGCTCCAAAACGAGATCGTCGACCCGAGATACGCCGCCTCGGACGTCCGCGATTTCCAGAACTTCGTGGGCGAAACTCTCGGCTCGCATCGGGAGAAGGTGCATTTCGTCTGCCCGAAACCAGAGGAAGTGAAGCCTCTGATGTCAGACTGGATGAAGATGACCGCGCGCCTCAAGCAGGACGCCGAGCCCGTCACCGCAGCGGCGCTGATCGCCTTCACGTTTGTCTTCATCCATCCGTTCGAGGACGGAAACGGCCGCATCCACCGTTTCCTCATCCATCACGTGCTGTCGTCCCAGCAGTACACGCCCCAAGGCATTATCTTTCCGGTCTCGGCGGCGATCCTGCGCAACATCAGGGAGTACGACACGGCTCTCGAAAGCTACTCGAACCCGCTTCTCGCGCACGTCAAATACAAGATGACGCCGAAGAACGAAGTCGAGGTCCTGAACGAGACCGCGCACCTCTACCGGTACTTCGACGCGACCCGTTTCGTCGAATACCTCTACGAGAAAGCTTGCGGAGACCATTGCCACGGACCTCAAGGAGGAAGTTGAGTTCGTCGAGAAATTCGACCGGGCGTACACCGCGGTTACGAACCAGATCGACATGCCGAACAGACGCGCGTCGTTGTTTGTCCGCCTCTGCATGCAGAACGCCGGAAAGCTTTCGAAAAAGAAACGCGAGCAGTTTCCCGCATTGACCGACGACGAGATCACAATGCTTGAGGAAGCCATCCAGGAAGCGCTCGCGGAATTCGACGAGGCTTAGACCCCCTATGGACCGGTACCGCACGGCCCGTCCGGACGGCGTATCGAATGATCCTCGGCGGCGGCGCCCTTACCTCTACATCGGCGTCATACCCTGTACCGGGCCCGGCGCCTTCATCCGGCGCGCATACGCGGACGCAGCGTCGCGCCTGGACGCGACCGCCGCCGCCGCCGTCGCGAACGAACGATTCGCGGCGCGGACTGCCTACTCAGCGGGCGACGGGTTCTCGCTCGCCGACATATCCGCGCACATCATCGAGGTTTTCCTGAACGACCGGATCGACTGGAGCGCGCATCCGCACCTCAACCGGGGGTCGACCTGGTCGGAGGCCGGCTGGGCGTGCCCGCCTTCGGCGCGCCGAACGGTTGTCACCCGGCCCGCGTGTGATAGCCTTGCAGTTGCATTTCCGCGCATGCGCGACCCCCGAGGTGGTCCATGGTCATGATCGAGTCAGCCGCTCCGAATCCGCTCGACAGCATCTTCCAAGATTTCGAGAAGAAGTCCGGCTGGACCTTGAGTCCGCAAGCAAAGACCATCCTCAAGGAAGGTCTCGAGGCAGTCCATGTTGATATGCTCGGCCTCGGGCATTTCGCCGTGGCCGTCGACCGGGCCCCATCGTCCATCGGGTCATCGACGCCCTGCCGAGTTTCTGTTCGACCTCGCCAGGAAGGCCGACAAGCGCGACAAGGTCGAGACGTCCAAGCGGACGATCGACGGCGTGTTCGTCCTCCAGAACATGAGGCTGTGGGAAAGCCTCTCGGGCTGCACCTGCTGGCCGGTCTGAGCCGTCCATGAACGATGCAGCGCCTCCGGCTTCCCCGCCGATCAAGGACACGATCGACGCGAACTCCGGCCGGTTCGAGTTCTCAAGCAGACGCTCACGCTCGGGCTCGCCGGTATCGGCGGCGTGGCGGCGCTCTTCACCGACCCGTCGCGCGTTCCGAGCGACACGTTCTTGAAGTGGGTGCTGGTACTGGCCGGCGCCGGGCTGGTCTTCGTCGTGGCCTTCGCCGTCATGGGACTCTCGGCCTACGCCAATCTGCTGACCGTCAGCGCGAAGATATCTCAGAACACGAAGGACGTCGAAAAATATCCGAAGGGCGTACGCGATCACGCGCGCGTCGTAATCATCGCGCTTTCGGTGGCGCTGGCCGGTACGGTCACGTTCGCGATCAACCGGCTGTTCGCGCCGCCGACCACGCCCGAAGGCGCGGTCACGACCGCCGCCGGTTTCGTCGCCAAGGAAACGAAGCTCACTACCGACATGATCCATTTCGACAGGATGGAAGCCGACAGCGACGCCTACGTCGTGACGTTCTCGGTGCCGACGACCGGCAATGGCTTTACCGTCGCGTCGCGAAGAAGGTCGGTAGCGTCGCCCAGGCCACGCAGCAGAAGAAGCGCTAGCGGAGCAGCCTAAAACAATCTCGTCACCAAACTGCTCCGCAGAAACAAAATTGTCACCTCGAAAACAGGATTGTCACCGTGCTCGCTGCGGCGACCGATCCGACGATGATCGGCATAGTTGCGGCGACCCACGGCCATCGCTATATTCTGCGCGGGTTCGCCACCTTTGTCGCCGGCTCAGACGGCTTCCAGAGCAGTGTTGCACGCGCGCATCTCGTCGCCGTCGGTAGCCGAGCCACCGGGCCAATTGCGTTTCTGGCAAATTGGAGGGGGCTCCGGGTGACTGCGTCCACGATGTCTGGTGCCGGAAAGACCAAAAGCTCCCCGTGGCTTTTCAGGTCATGCTCGACGAAGCGATGGTCTGGACTGGCTTTCTCGCCGATGTGTTCTCGTTAGAGAGCCCATTATTGAGTGGACCAGTAAGTCGACAACCGAGATCCCGTTCTCCATTCCCGAACTTCAGCTTTTCTACAAAGCCAGGGATCCATGTCCGACAGACGAACTCGACTTCGCAGCCGCATTGCCATTGCTGAACGCTTCCCAAATTGCGTGGCTAACCGCGGACTGCTTGCAAGACCCTAGTTCGTTCGAAGCGATATGGGATTGCCGGAATGCCGGCCACCCTGTAAACGATCCCGGCACGCCGTTCGGCCCCCTTTCAGCGATTGCCCGCGGCGGGGGCCTGTAGCTCAATGGTTAGAGCCGGCCGCTCATAACGGTCTGGTTGCAGGTTCGAGTCCTGCCGGGCCCACCAAGAATATCAGTGACTATGCGGCCACTTTGAAAACGACTCGATTTCCGCTTTAAGAACGACTCGATTTCGTTTTGAAAACGACTCGATCTCAGATCCCACTGACCCGACTGTCGAATTTCGTCTCGGTTTTTTCGCCGATTTTTGAGCGCGAAAAAACCGAGGGGGGTCCTTTTCATCTCAACGCACGTTTAGCGCCGGCCAGATTCGCGCCGCTGTGACCATGTTGCGCACAATTGCTCACCTGGTACGCTACCCTGTGGGCACAGAATTGAACGCAAGCCGAAACGAGATAGCCGGGACGCCGTGGTCGGAGGACGAGGTCTCCGCCGTCGTGGAGAGTTATTTCCGAATGCTGGCCCTTGAGAGGGCAGGCACTCCATACAACAAGTCGGAGAACCGACGCCGACTGATGGAGGTCGTCGGTCGATCGGAGGGCTCGATCGAGCGCAAGCTACAGAATGTGTCCGCAGTCCTGGACGTGTTGGGCGCTCAGTGGATCAACGGTTACAAGCCGCTGGCGCATTACCAAGACGCCCTCGTCGGAGCCGTGGCGCACGCGGTTGCAAGGGCGCCTAGCTTTCTCGATCCTGGGAATGTGGGCACACCGCCGTCGGACGAGACCGCGATCTTGGTACCAGCGCCGCCCCTGCGCGATCCGGGCGAGACGTTAACGCCGGCCGTCCGGCGGCTAGTCGGAAAATTCGATCCAGCCGAGCGGGACGCCAGAAATCGTGAGCTGGGAAAGGCCGGCGAGAGGTTCGTCGTGGGGTTCGAGCGTGACCGCCTCCGTCGGGCCGGGCGCGACGACTTGGCAAATGACGTCCGGTGGGTCTCCGACCTGGATGGCGATGGGTTTGGGTATGATGTCAAATCCTTCGAGCCAGACGGCCAGGAGCGACTATTGGAGATCAAAACGACCTGCGGTCATGAGCGCACCGCCTTCTGGCTCACCAGACGAGAGATCGACATCGCCGCGGAGAACAGTGAGATTTATCGGATCCTGAGAGTCTTCCACTTCCGCAACCGCGCGCAAATGTTCGAAATCGACCCGCCACTGGAGGAAGGTCTCCTGATTACTCCCACGACCTTCCTTGCTGCTCCGAGATAGCAGTTTAGCGGCCGTTCTTCCCTCATGCCGATCGCACCAGACTTGGTTAACCATCTTGGGACACCATAATCGCAGATGGATGTCGATTCATTCGTGAAGAGCGAAGGAAGCGGTTCACAACCAAGCCGGCTGCGTTGACACTTACCAGCTTTCGCTTGAGCTTGATTCGTGAGTGCGACGACTTTTCGGCGATGGCCGAGTCCGAGGGGGATATGCCGACAGCCGTCTCGTTATTCAGTGGTGCCGGAGGATTCTGCGAAGGCGTTCGCCTCGCGGGGTTTAAGCTGGCATGCGCGGTCGAGATGGACAAATACGCTGTGCAGACGCATGGCGCCAACTTCCCCAAGGTACCCATGTTCAGCGGGGACGTGTCCCGCTTTCTACTGGAAGCCCAGCCAGGCGTTCCTTCCAAGCGCGATCTCATCGACAGCGACGTTGACTTGGTCTTCGGCGGGCCGCCGTGTCAGGGCTTCAGCCAGATCGGACCAAGGGACCTGAAGGATCCCCGCAACCTTCTTTACCTGGAATTCGCGAGAGTGCTGAAGGCGCTCAAGCCGAAGGTCTTCGTAATGGAAAACGTGCCGAACATGGTCGCGATGAAAAACGGCCATTTCCGGGACCTCATCATTTCGGCACTGGGGAGCGCCGGGTATCGCAACACGATTCTGATCCCTTTGACGGCGTCAGAGTTCGGCGTGCCGCAGCACCGCCGACGCGTATTCTTCGTAGGGACAAGGGATGATCTGCCGGCGTCGGATGATTTGGCTGCGCAGTTCGGCCGCTACCTGGATGCCAGCCGTAGCGAACGTAAGATCACCGTCGACGAGGCGATCTCGGACCTACCCCGTTCCGTTTCCCTAGATGACGGCCCCCTGCCATATCCGAAACTGCGCCTGAAGAATCCCTCCGAGTTCCAGCGCGCCATGCGGCTGGATCTGGACAGCCCACTGGTGCCGAAACAGTGGAAGATCACGAATCTGAAGGGCGAACGATCCCTCTTCAATCATCACACCAAAGGAATCGAAAGCCGGAGAAAGCGCATCGTGAAGGCGCTCAAACCTGGCGCGGCCGGGGATTCGCTGCCCAAGTCACTCTGGGACGGGTCTCGCCCCTACAAGTGGCGCCGGCTGCATCCTGATGAGCCGTCCTATACGATCCTCGCCCACATGCAGCGAGACCTCTCGGAGTGGATCCACCCCAAACACGACCGCTGGATCACCGTGCGCGAGGCCGCAAGGCTGCAATCGTTCCACGACGGCTTCGTTTTCGTGGGCAGCGAGCGCCAACAGCTCAAACAAGTCGGTAATGCGGTCCCCCCGCTGCTCGGCTACGCCGTGGCGTCGGCGGCAAGGAAGCTCTTGAGAGCCATCTAGGATTCGTACCTCAAGGATTGGAACGAGCGCCAATCCTTCAATTTCCTCTTTCCCCCAAAGTTCTGATTCAAATCGCAGAAATCGGTTGTAGCGCTTTTCGGCGTGTGCCTAAACTAAACCTCAACCAAGAAAATTGCCCGGGCAGGGGGCAAAAATTGAGCCAGACAGAACGGAAGTGGGTCGGCGGCTGACGATGATCATCCTCGACCCCACACAGACTCTCGCGCTGCGCAAGTCCGCATCCGGACCCGTCGACGTCACGGGCCGAGGCGGGACGGGCAAGTCTGTGCTCGCGAACGCAATCGCGTCGGACGCAGCACGCGCGGGCAAGGCTTGCCTTCTGGTCGGGGCAAGCTCAATCCTTGACCGCCCGATTGGCTATGCGGTGATCCGCGAGGTCCATCGGGTTCTCACGGATAGGGCACAACTCACTCATCTGCCCAGCTCGTCCGGGCCGCGGCCACCGCAGGAGGCCGATCCCATCGAAGCGCGCATGCGGTCAAATCCTGCCGCGGCGCGCGTTGCCGCCCGTACACTTCAACAGGCGCAGGAAATCGCCAAGGTGCATGGCCTGACCCCGGCCGAGGTAGAAGAAAGCATCGTTTCCGAACGAACGCTCACCAGCCAGGCGACGAATTCTCTTTCCTTAGCGACGCAAGACGCCTCTCGGATCGCCGACATGCTCTGGTCGGGGAATGCCAGAACCGGCCGCACCTTGAAGGATGTCGATGAAGTCGTTGCAGGCCGTCCCGTCGAGGTGCCGCCGAACGAAGAAGCCTTGGGCCTGATTGTGGCGAATGATCGGGAGTACGAAGTAGCTCTCACCAAGCTCGTTTCGAGGCGGCAGGAGGCCAAGGAAGAACGCCAAGTCTCCGGAGCGGTAGCGAGCCTGCTCCGCCCCCGGTCCTCCGACAAAACTCTTTCCGAATACCACAAGTACGCGTCATTCATGGCGCGAACAGTGGCGAGCGCAATCACGCTCATCAAGAGGCACGCAAATTTCGAGGCAGCTCTCACCGCAGCCAATGGAAACGATGCTGCCAAGGCCATCGAATACTTCATGCGCATGCGGCCCAATCAAGGGGTGGGCGCCGCCGTAAAGACTTTTGAAGCTGCCCTGCAGGACTACCGTCACGACGTCGCTTTGCTCGAGCCGCTTCTGGCTGGATACGGAAACCGCACACTCGGAAGCTTCGGGCCGGGCGCCACCGCGCAAGATGACTTGCCGCAGCACGACATCGGCTCCTTGGTCCAGAAACTCCGCGAGGCTCGGTACGCCGCTCGGCACCTCCCTGCCCACCTCGGAACCCTGCGCGCGGCCCTTCCCAAGTCTCTGTTCGAACGCATCCGTAACGCTCCCATTGAGGAAGCACCCACGGTTGTCGGCACCGCGGGCGCGCCGGACCCACGATCGAAGGCTGCGGGCGACCTCAGGCAGCTTCGGGATCTGTTTGCGAGCACTGGTTTCGGCGATTTACTCAAAGCTCCGGAGGACTTCGCGCGGCTGATCGAGCAGGCCGCGGCGGAAAAGGTGGATGACCAGCCATCCGACCCTTCACCCAGCCCCGAAGTGCTGGATCTGTTGCTGGAATTCACCACCATGGTGGAGACGCAGCCGGCACTCGCATGGCCGGCTTCTGTAACGCGGGCGAAAACCGCTCGCGAGGCCGTTGAAGCGATCCATCGCGGGCGTTTCGACGTCGTGGTTGTCGATGACGCAGCGCTTCTTTCTGCGGAGCAGACGGGAGAAATTCAGCGATCCGGCGCAACCGTGCATCGCCTCGGCCTGGCTTCCGAGTACGATGCGATGTCGCTCGAAATCCCACACCGACAGACCGAGGCTGCAGTCGCTGCGGCGGCTTCCGGGCAGCCTGGCCGGTGGCTGGGGGCTCCCGGCGGTCTCGGCGTTGTCGTTCGCACGGATCCGGCACTCAGCCTAGCCCAACTGTCAGGAGCGGCCGGCCGTCTTGTTTCCGAACTGTTCAGGCGCGGCTGCAGCGCCACGCTTTCGTCAAGCGGACAGGCTGCCGACATCATCGTCGCGGTTGCAGATGAACTTAGAGACGCCGATCTCACTGCGGCTGCAGAAAACGCTGCCCAGGGAGTTGTCGCGCTTTGCCGGGCGGACGGACGCTCGCCCACTGCCTCCATCGAGCAAAGCCCGACCGCCGACGTGAAATCCGCCCAAGCTCTGGGATGGAGCATCTCTCGTTCAACTATCGAAGGAACGGTCGTCGAGAAGGACGGCCGGCTCACGGCGCTTCTCAACGAAGCGGTTGCGGCATCTCCACGCGATGAGACCATAGCCGACGTCTGTCGTCGGCTGGAGATTTTGGGCTGGCGCCCGGTCGTAGTCTGGAATGGCGCGGAACGCAGCTCCCACGATCTCGGAAATCTGCTCGCAACTCACTCAGTCGCGACCGCCCCCAACCCGATCCGGAAGATCGTCGACGAATTTGATCTGCATGATCCCTCTCCATCCGGCGGCGGCTCTTCTCCGGATAGCGGCGATCAACAATCCGACGCTACCGGACCTGGCGAGGCCACAACGAGCTCGCCTCTTCCAGTCGACGCCACTGCCGACGTTGCTGCAACTCTCCCCGAGAATGATGCCGGCCAGAGCGACCCCGAAAACCTGACCGCAGAGGCCGCCTCAAGCATCTCGGCCGAATGTCCCGATTATTCTTCGGCTTCCGAGACTGCCGATGCCGCCGCGTCCGAAGAGCAACAAGAAGGCTCTTTCGATGGAGCCGGCCAACCGCTGGAGCGCGAGTCGCCCCCTTCGCAGGGCACCGAGAATGCAGTCCGTGCTGACGCGGCCCCTCCCGACCTGTCTCCAAGTGACGGCCGGGAACATTCGGAGAGCGAAGCTGCTGCCGTCGAGACGGCCACGGCGGTTGACGAAGCTAGGGGCGAAGACTCGGCTGAGAAGGCTTCCGGACAGCTTACCAAGGAAAGCGGCGCGCTTGCGCCGGCTATCCCGCGCCAGCAGGCAATCTTCCGGGACAGGAGAGGCGCCCGAAAGCCATCTGCTCAAAAGGACTCGGACGCGCCCCAGCGAGAACGCCGGGCGGCTCGCTTGCGGCAAGCCGATGCGCGACTGCGGCTCCTGGTGGATCGAATAAGAAAGCGTGTCGGGCTGGCCGTCGTACTGCTCAAACCCGAGGGGTTTCCGGAAGAAGCGGACATCGACGGCACCTCCGTGCTGGCCTTCGAGTCGCGTTACGACGATATCGACCAAGAATGGAGCAACGTTCTCCTCGACGATGAATTCCGCTTGAGAGATGGCGCGCAAGGCCTCGAATGGATCCGAGGCGCGAGACCCTTCCATCTCTTCGCCGGGCTGCCGGGCGAGACGGGCCTAATGTCGATATCCGCCGCGCCGCTGGCCGGCGATTGCACGATCGTATGCCGCGCCAGAGACATCGAAGCGATTGCGGCTGCAGCGGCCGAAGCGGGATCGCCGGAGCTCAGACGGCTGGGGGACTTCGAAGGAATCCCTTCCGAGTGGGTGGTACTGGAAGGCTATGCGCCCGTCCGGGCTTTGACCGACCTGCCGGAATGGCTCAAGCCACTGGATCCCGGCGCCAACATAGTCATCGCACTTTCCGACAGCTTCGAAGTCCGGCACGCAACCTACGCCGAGGGGGGCGCGCCTTTCGTACGGATCGAGGGAATGCCCGGCAACTGCCAAGTGTTCATCGACGATGCGCCGGCAGAGAGACAAGAAGACGGAAGCTGGACCGCCCCGGGCTGGGATGCGCCCGGACAGCATCGCGTCATGGTCGTTCCAGGGCCTTCGCGCAGCTATAACGTCATGCCCGATCCAGCTCGCTGCAATGGCTGGGAACCATGGAGTGCTCATGACAACGTGGTGCCGCTGCTGTCCGGATCGGCAGCCGTTTGCGGGGCGATGGTATTCTGCCCGGACGGCCGAACGGTGCTCGCTACCGAGCCCGCGTCGAGCGTCATAGCGCTCGGCGTGCAACATGAGATTAATTCCCTAGCGGTCCGAAGAGACGCACCTGCGGCGATCGCCGCGCTCCCATTCGAGCCGCTTTTCGCGATCCTCTCCTCCGGCGGACGAAGAGACAGTAACAGGATCCTGGCGCTCGACTTCCCGGCCACCGCCGCCAAACACAAACCGCGAAAATTCGACAACCGCTGGGTTTCGACGATCCGAGAGATGGCCGCGCGCCGCGTTCCGGTACGGCCGGCAACGCCGGCCGCCAAGGCGGCCTGGCGTTCGATCACCAAGGAGGCTAGACGGTGGAGGCGCGTTCGATGACGGACCGCCTGCTCGAATGGCTCTCCTATCGCGGCAGCGGAAGAGCAAACGATCTCCCGGCCGATCTTCGGCCGGAAAGCCGCCCGTACCGCGCGATCGCCGACCTGGCCATCCTCGGCCATATCGAGCAGCAGCAGGACGACCGCTGGCGGGTCGCCCCGCCCGTGCTCGCCGCGCTAGGCGACGGTTCGGAAGAGTTCGCGACCGCTGTGCTATGCGGAGCGAGAACCAGCGGCCTGACGGAGAAGCTGGCCTTGGCCTGCGCCGCCCACGGTGGCGCGCTCACGCGCATCCCGCAGCACAAGCGGCCGGACTGCATCCGCGTGAGTGCGGCGACGACATCCGATCTATGCGCCATCGCAGCGGCGGCCGCGCTCAACTGGCAGCGAGACGCCGGGTTCACTCTGCTGGCCAGCCTTCCGACGATCTCGTCCTGGCCGCGCAGCAGCTGCCAGATGGTGTCCGGAAGGGTCAAAGGAGTCCGCAGGTTTTCCAAGTCCAAGCTGCAGTGGGTTGCTTCGGCTCTGGAGGAAACCCGCATGACGGACCGCGGGCTATTCCTGATTAAGCGGGACTACGACAGCATCGTCCTGCTCAAGGACGCGGCGGACTCCCAGTCGGAGATCGATCTGGCGGCTGGCCGTCTCGTCGTCGCGAAAGGCGCGAGGGAACTCCACATCGATCTCAAATCGCAGTCCCTGCGGTTGCCGTGGACACTGACTCCACCCGTGCTTGTCTCGCGCGCGCTGACGCTTTGTTCGGGGCTGCTGCCAGAAGTGTGGCGTGAACGCAAAGAGCTGGTCTTCCGCGGAGTGACAGGCCGAATGGCGCGGCTCGCGGCCGCGGTACTGGGATTGAGGATAGCATGACCGACGCAATGGCCGTCTTCCGCGGACTGAAGGAAGCCTATCTCCGGTATTTCGACAGCCCGTTCGATCTCAGGTTCGACGAGCTCGTGGAAGAGCGGCGGGCACTTCTCGACCGCGACGGCGTGCTCTATCGAGACCCGCTCATCGAACCGCAGCCCCCGTATGTCGGCAGCGGCCACGACATCGTCGGAGCGGCGTCCGCCGCACTCGGCGGCGCAGCCGGATGGTCGCCGCAAGCCGTCGCGGATCTGGGCGAGTTCGCGGCGAGCGGACTGTTTCAAACGCGTGGCGGTCCGCCGATTGAACTCTACCGCCACCAAGTGGAAATGCTCAGGATATCGGCGGCCGAGCGCCGCGACGCGGTGATCCTGACCGGCACCGGTTCGGGAAAAACCGAATCCATCTATCTGCCGGTGTTCGCTTCGCTCATCCGGGAATCGATGAACTGGCCGCAGGCGCCAGGGGCTCCCCGAAACGACTGGTGGGACATGACGCCGCCAGCCGGGTCCGCGGCGCGAACCCGGCACCCCAGAATCAGCCAGCGGGCTCACGAACAGGGCGCGAGACTGCCGGGTATCCGGGCGCTTGTAATGTATCCGCTCAACGCACTGGCCGAAGACCAGATGACGCGCCTGCGGCAGTCACTCGACAGCGATATGGTACGCGGCTGGCTGAACGCGAACCGGCGAGGCAACCGGTTCTGGTTCGGCCGCTACATCGGGTCGACGCCCGTTCCCGGACAGCCCGGAAACGATGATGCGGTCAACCGGCTGCGCGACGCGATGAGGAAGCTCGCCGAGACGGCCAGAACGGCGAGACTGGCGGGACACGGAGACGCGGAGCGCTTCTTCCCGCGTCTCGACGGCGGGGAGATGTGGAGCCGCTGGGACATGCAGGATGCTCCCCCGGACATCCTGGTCACCAACTACAGCATGCTCAACATCATGCTAATGAGAGACGTCGAAACGCCGGTCTTCGCGAAGACTCGCGACTGGCTCGCGAGCGACCCGGAGAACGTCTTTCACCTCGTTGTCGACGAGCTTCATTCCTACCGAGGCACGCCCGGGACCGAGGTCGCTTACATCATCCGCGTACTGCTGGACCGGATCGGCCTCCATCCCGACCACCCACAACTCAGAATTCTCGCATCGAGCGCTTCGCTCGGCTCGGACGACGCGAAGGCGCAGGAATATCTGAGCCAATTCTTCGGTACTTCCCGCGACTTCGGTTTCGTCCGGGGAGGCGCCATGCCGATCCCGGCGGGCGCCATCGGACGCGTCCAAGGACTTGGAGCGTTATTCGCGCGGCTCGGCGGCGCGATCGAGGCGAACCTCGAGGCGGACATCCACGACAGCATCGACGCACTCAGCGACGCTTCCGGTTTGCCGCGTCCGCCTCAGACACTGCCGCTCGAAGGCCGGCTCGGCGAGGCGCTAGGCTCCGCCGGAATTCCCGATGCAGTCAGAGCCGCATGCAACAGCGGGAGCGACGAACAACCGGTCGTGCGCCCCCTTACGCCAGGCCGGATCGGAACGAGCCTCTTTCCGGGATCGGAGGAGAGCGAAGCGGCGTCGGCGGGGCAAGGCGTCATCGCGTCGCTGGCGCGCGCCCGCAACGGCGCTGGCGCACCCCTGCTGCCGCTGCGGGAGCACGTGTTCTTCCGGAACGTGCAGGGGATATGGGCATGCACGAATCCGCAGTGCACCGGGGTGAGACGCACCGAAACGGACATACCGGTAGGCAGGCTTTTCGACAGGGCCGTCACCACGTGCGTGTGCGGCTCGCGGGTGCTGGAAATGCTCTACTGCGAGCCCTGCGGCGACGTGTTTCTCGGAGGCTACCGGCGAGAACTAGGAAACAACGCTTGGTCGCTCGTTCCCGACGATCCGAACATCGAGAAGGCGCCGGACCATTCAGCGAGCGACCGTACGTACTCCAACTACGCCGTCTACTGGCCTTCCCGAACCGCGGCCGGTCTGCGTACGCCGCAAAAGGATCAATGGGACCAGGACGGCGTCAGAAGGCGATGGCATAGAGCGCGCTACGACCACCTCACCGGCGAGATAGAGCTCGCGAGAACCCAGGCGGCAGCGACCGGCTTCATCTACTACGTCAAGCGCCTTCACGAACCGAACGCAGACGTCGTTTCGCTGACAGTGCCGTCCGCCAACAACGAACGGCCCGCCGTCTGTCCCCGGTGCGAAGCGAACTGGGCCAAGCTGGCGAGCGCGGCTCCTATACGCACCCAGCGCACCGGTTTCCAGAAGACTGCGCAGGTTCTGACGGATGCGCTGCTCAGAGAGATCGCGCCGGTCGCTCAGGGAGCGGCCCATGCCGTCGAGGATTCCAGACGCAAGCTCGTCCTCTTCTCGGACAGCAGGCAGGACGCGGCGAAACTCGCCGTAGGCGTCGCGAAATCGCACTGGCGCGACGCGCTGCGGCAGGTTCTGGTCGAAGGCGTCTCGGACGAGGCTCGCGGAATATTAGCATTCGACAGGCGACTGCGCGGCGAACCGGTTAGCGACGAAGAAGACAGGCTCGCCGATGCCTTCGGTGCCGCCCGTCAGGAGGCGGCCAATGCGATGATGGCAGTCCAGCTGGGACAGGGTGCCCGGCCGTCCCGGATCGGCGGCTTCACCAACCAGGCGCTCAGGGACAAGACGCTGGCGGAAGCGCGGGACGGAGTGCTGCCCATCCGAACCATGAGCGATCAGGCCGAGCGCAGGCTGCTCGCCAACGGAATGAATCCTGGCGGTGTCGATCGCAGCGTGACTTGGACCGATCTGGAACGTCAGACGGGTGACTGGCCCCGGCTCTTCGACTGGCAGCTCGATCCTCCCGCGTTCCGGCAGGGCCTTACTCCCGACGAACTTGAGCACCGGCGGCGGATCGGCAACGCGGAGCGAGAGGCGATCGCCGAGTCGGTCTTTTCCGGCGGTAGGCGAGATTTCGAGTCGCTCAAGCTCGGCGTCGTTACCTTCGATCCGCAGTCCGCGCCGGGGAACGACCACGTCCTGCAGCAGGCCGCCGAAAGCTGCATCCGGATGCTCGGCAAGCGTCGGCGCATCGATACCCACCGCGCGACCGGCGACCGCAACGACCTTCCGAGATACATCGGCGACTACCTCACTGCGGTCGCCACTCTGAACGCCAGAGATCCCGCAGCCTTCCGCCAGGACGTGCTCGGACTGATGACCCGCTGCAGAGTGTTCAATCAAGGCATTTTGGAGTTCGACCATCTGTTCGTCAGACGGCCCCGCGAAAGCTACTTTCAGTGCGGCGTCTGTTCGCGAGTCCACCTCCATCGGAGCGGCGGAATCTGCAGCAATTGCGAGGCGCCCTTGGGGACCGCCCTGCGGATCGGCGTCGACGACGCCCGCGAGGGATTGGACTACTACACGTGGCTCGCCACTCAGGCCGGACCGGTATTCCGCTTGAACTGTGCCGAGATGACCGGACAGACGGACAAGGTGGTCGCGCGAGACCGCCAGCGTCTATTCCAGAACGTCCCAATCGGCGACGAATTCGGACTGACGGACAATCTCGATCTTCTGAGCGTCACTACGACGATGGAAGCCGGCGTCGACATAGGCTCGTTGCTCGCGGCCATGATGGCGAACATGCCGCCAATGCGCTTCAACTACCAGCAGAGAGTCGGCCGGGCCGGACGACGTGGCGCCGCCGTCTCGATTGCGCTGACCCTGTGCAGAGGACGAAGCCACGACGACTACTACTTCCAGCGCCCGGACCGCATCACGTCGGATCCCCCTCCGCCGCCCTACGTCGACACGGACAGACGACAGATCCTTCAGCGCGTCCTGAACAAGGAAGTGCTCAGGTCCGCCTTCGCGGAGCTCGACCTCTTCGCGACGGCCGATGGCGACAGCGTCCACGGAGAATTCGGACGAGCCGACGCCTGGACGAACGCGCCGGACCAGACGCCGGCCGGCTACGCGGGAAACACCGTGGCTGAAATAGTCCAGGAATGGATCGACGGCCACGGCTCCGAGGTGGAGCATGCCTGCGACATGCTGCTGACCGGGACGACGATGGCCGCCACCGATCCGACTTCGCGCGCGGAAGCCCTCGCCTTCGTCAGGACGCAGCTTGTGCAGCAGATCACGGACGCCAGCCAGGATGTCACGCTCGTTCAGGACGCGCTGAGCGAGCGGCTCGCGAACCACGGCCTACTGCCGATGTTCGGATTTCCCACCCGTGCCCGCAACCTCTATCATGGAAGGCCGACGAGATGGCCGCCGCGGGACGTGATCGACCGCGACCTCGAACTCGCGGTCAGCATGTTCGCGCCCGGCGCCGAGACCGTGAAGGAGCGGGCGATCCACACGTCGATCGGCGTCGTACGGTACTTCCCGCAAGGGCAGATGGTTGAGGAAGACGACGATCCTCTCGGACCGCCCGTGATCGTCGGAGTTTGCGGAAACTGTCAGCACGTGGAAACGGTCAACGTGGTCCCGGGACCGTGTCCGACGTGCGGCGCGCCCGAGGGCGCCGGCGACCGCCAGTACCGTCTCCTCGATCTGCGCCAGCCCAAGGGCTTCACCAGCTATTACACCGGCGCTCGCGATTACGACGGGGCCTTCGAATTCGTCCCGCGGGCGGCCCGTCCCAAGGTCGGACGGCCCCAGTTCGCCATCAATCCGCATCTCAATTTCGAGGTGGGAGCGGGCAGCGAAGGACGGCTCTACGTCATCAACGACAATGGAGGCCGGCTGTACGAACTGGTGCGTATTTCGATGAATTCGCATGCCATGGTGGACGTCGGCGCCATGCAGTCCGCCGAACTGAAGGCCGCAGCCGCCGAAGACCGGCGGCCGCGGACGGTCGGAACAAATCAGATCGGCCAGCCCGTACGATGTGCGCTGGCGGCCATCAGCAAGACCGACATGATGCTGCTCGGCATCAGGACTTTCGGGACCGGACGGGGCGCCGATCCGAGGACACCGCAGGGACGCGCGGCCCTGTACTCTCTCTCGTTCATGCTTCGGCGAGCCGCGGCGGTTCTCCTCGACGTTCAGGATCACGAACTGAAATCCGGCATCCGGAGCGTGGAGGACGTCGGCACCGAAGTCACGGGACAGGTGTTCCTCTGCGACACGCTCGAGAACGGTGCGGGCTACGCGACCCATCTGGGCCAGCCCGCCGTCGCGGAAGAACTGCTTCAGATGATCTGCGAAACCGGGCACCGGGACTTCTTCGAGAGACTCGAAGACCCGTTGCACGCCGACTCCTGCGATACGTCATGCCCCGACTGCCTGAGAAGCTACAGCAACCTCCAGTACCACAATCTCCTCGACTGGCGTCTCGCCGTCGACCTTGCCGCGCTGGCGCTCGACGCGAATGCGGACATCTCGCTGTCGTCGCCACGGTGGACCAGAGTTGTTGACAAAGCCGCCACAACACTTCTCAACGCGCGTCCGAACCACCGACGGCTGACAATTGCCGGACTGCCTGCGATCGCCAACGGCACCGACGTCAAAATCGTAACGCATCCGCTGTGGCTCACGGGGCGCGGCGTGAATCCGTGCCGGGAAGTTGCCCGCGCCTGGAACGAAGCCGAACGCGTACACGGATTCCGAATCGATCCCGACGCTTCCTTCGTTTCGGTATTCCGGGCTCTGCGGCAGCCCCTATGACGCCCCTCTCGATCGCGCCACTTGAAAGCACCAGTCCGACGGCCGCCGCGGAGATGGCGATCTGCGGCTTGCGGGCCGGCCTTTCGTCGTGCAAAGACGCCGACGCGTGGGTGCTGCACGATCCTCGCCTCTGGCTCGGGATCGCCTTTCACTCTCTGATGGAGAAGGCGCGAAGAGGACTGGCCGGCGCTGCCCTCCAGTCAGCCTGGAATGAAATTGTCGAACGGCTCGTTCAGGAAGCTGGCTCACACCAATTCGATCGCAGGTTCGCAAGTACCGCCCGCTGGCCGAATTACTACCTGGTCGAGGAGAGAGCCGTCAGCGCGGCGACCGAACTTGCGACGAGATCGCACGCGGTGCTCGGCGTATTCCCGACGAGCGAATATCAACTGAATTATGGTACGGAGAGAAAGCTTGTCGCGCGATCAGGCCGGTTAATCGGACGACCCGACCGTTTCAACAAACGCGCCGTCACAGACTACAAGTCAAATTTGCCCGACCAGACAACGGCTATCGGGTCCGAAATCTTTCGGCGGAACCGCCGGCAAGTCCAAATATACGCCGCGATGATCGCCGAAGCTGCCGGTTACTGGCCGCAGAAGGGCATTCTCGCCGCCGCTTCCGGAGATCTGATCGAATTCGAACTCAATCCGGCAGAGTGCGATGCCGAGGCCGATCGCGCCGTCTATGACCTCGAGGCTTGGAATCGCAAACTCGCGTCCGCTTGCCAACCTGCGGATATCGCCAGCCCATCCGCGCAAGCTTGTCAAAATTGCCGCTTCAAACTTTTGTGCCCAGCCTTCTGGCCATGGCTCGCGCAGAGACAAACTGCCGATATGCCTCAGAACAACGTCGCCGTCAGCGGCCGCCTGAAGTATGTTCAGCTAGGCAACGACCGCGATGTGCAAACCGTCGTACTAGCGGATCCAACCGCGAGCGTTCCTCAAATTACGACGGCCAGCCTGGTGACCCGCCGTTCGATACATGGAGACCTATCGCAAAATCCGGTCGGTGCCGAATGCAGGATCGTGGGCGCCGAGCTTCGCCGCGACTGGCGCTTGGTGGCAGACCTGCACACTTTGCTAATGCCGACGGACCAGCTTCCCGAGATCGTCATTCGTCCGGACACGATGCGCCCGCCGAACAAGGTACGACTTGCCTAAGCTTCGAAAGCTTCTTCCTCGCCGCAAAAGAGCGCCTTTGAGCAGAGGCGAAGCGATGTCGCGGATCCGATCGACAGACACGACGCCAGAGCGAGTCGTCAGAGCACTGCTGGCCGATGCAGGCGTCCATTACCGACTGAACGTCCGCGACCTTCCCGGAAAACCCGATTTTGCCAACAAGCGGCGAAAGTTCGCAATTTTCGTGCACGGCTGCTTCTGGCACTCACACGACAACTGCGCTCTCGCTTCGGATCCGAAATCAAACCGAAGCTACTGGCAGCCAAAGCTAGAAAAAACGAAGGCCCGAGACCTTGCGCACTTGGAGAGGCTCAAAGAGCTTGGCTATCGGGTGCTGGTTATCTGGGAATGCTCATCGCGCAAACCGGAGACCGCCGCCGAGCAGATCGCCGACTTCTTCGAGGACTGATACGCAATGACTTTCAGCGCGCTTGCTTTCTCTCCCGTCGCTTCAAAAACTCTCGCGCGGCATGCTCCATCACGTCCCAAGCGGCCCGATGCTCGTCGATGCCGACCTGCTTGATGTCCGCGATCACGTCCGGATGCATCATCATCAGGAATTGAACCCTGTCCCCGATCGGGGTTCGCTTCCCCCGCTTAGGCACCTTCCTTTTCCCGACCATCCGCCCGTCCGCTGCGCGAGAATCTTTTGTTAACCATAAGGCCGCAGCGCCTCTCGCGCCAGTCTCTGGCGAGTTCGTCTTATATAACAAGGCCATGGCTTCCTATATAAGAAGGAGGCGCTAAGCCCTTGACTCCAGCTGCCCATTCTGCTTTGAATGTTCTTGTTTTGTTCACGGTAAGCGTTGAGGTCGGCATGTCGGGCGTCGCGGGAAATTGGAGGGCCGAGCTCATCGAGCGTCACCGCGACCTCTTCCAGCCGCCGGCCGACTTCCCGGGCGCGGTCCAGGGCTCGCCCGAGTGCGACGCCGGCTGGCTCGACCTGCTCGACCGGCTCTGCGTCCGGATCCGGGCAGCGGTCCAAGCCGACGGGGGGACCTTCAAGTTCAGCCAGATCAAGGAAAAGTACGGGACGTTGCGGGCCTATTGGGACGGCAAGCTCTCTCCGCACGCGGCCGCCCGGGTCGAGGAGGCCATCGCGCTGGCCGAAGCCCGCAGCGCCGTGACCTGCGATTTGCGGCGAGCCAGGCCGGCTGCATGGCGACGGCTGGCTGACGACCCGCTGCGCGACGCATTCCGAAGGCCGCCCGGTGGTCGAGCACCGGGCCGGCATCGAGAACGTGCACCTCGTGAAGCATTTTCTTGAGGGCAGGCGCTTCGTCATCTGCCGTCGCTATGACCGCCAGAACGACGTTTTTGTCGACGTCGACCCCACTTCTCTCGGCATCGAGGAGCGCTGAGATGGCGACCGACTGGAAGCGCGACCTCATGCTGCGGCACGCCCGACTGTTCCTCCCCATGGCGGAGGAGCCCAGCCGCTCGGTCGGCTACCCCCATTGCGACCACGGGTGGCAGGACATCCTGCTGCGGCTCTGCCGTAGGATCGAAATCGCGCTGCTCGATCGCGAGACCTTCGAGTTCGTCCGCATCCGGCAGAAGATGGGCATCCTGCGGGTCGACTGGGACGCCGAGGCCTCGGAGGACACGGAGGCCAGCATTGGCCATGCCGTCGATCTCGCCGTCGCCCGCTCCGCCTGCACTTGCGAAATCTGCGGGGCAGAGGGGCAAAGGTACAGCAAGCGCGGCTGGCTCTTGACGCGGTGCGCCGATCACGCGGCAGGCGATCCGGTGCCGAACAGACCAGGCTTCGAGAACGTTCACCGGCTACGCCGATGGGGGGACAAGCCGGCATGTATTACGCGCGCTACCACCGCGCGACCGACACGTTGACCGAGGTCCCAGCCCCGCCGCGGAGCCAGAAGGAGTAGCCGATGGCCAAGTTTCTCTGCCACGCCTGCGGCCAGGAAGGCGAGTTCACCTACGATCCGGCGCGGCACGAATGCCCTCGCTGCGGATCGCGCGACGCGCAGTTCGCGCTGGGAATGGAGGAGATGCCGGACGAACTTATCGACCGGATCGTCGAGAGCCTCAGCCAGGCCGAGCGCCTGGACGACCACCCGAACGACGAGGATCACTGACGTGAGGCTCTGGATTCTTTCCGATTTGCACCTCGAACTCACCCGCGGCTGGGACCTGCCGTCCGGTGAGGCGCGGCCGGACTTCGACGTCATGGTGGTCGCCGGCGACCTGATCCCGCGCATGGAAAGGGGTGTCGCCTGGCTGATCGATCGCGTGCCTGACCGGCCGGTGCTTTACCTCCAAGGCAACCACGAATCCTACGGCGAGGACATCGACCGCACGCTCGAGAAGGCCAAACAGGCGGCGGCCGGCACGAACGTGCTCGTGCTGGAAAACGAGGCTGTCCGCATTTGCGACGTGACCTTTGCCTGCTGCGCGCTCTGGACGGACTTCGCGCTGTTCGGAGACGAACGCCGGGAGATGGCGGTTGCCGCGGAGCGCATGAACGACTTCAAGAAGATCCGAACCAGCCAGTACGCCCAGCGCTTCCGGCCCGCGCACGCACTGGCCAGGCACCGGCGGTCCCGAGCCTTTCTCGAGGCCGAGCTCCGCAAGGATCGGCCCGGCCCCCTTGTTATCGCCACCCACCACGCCTGCCGGCGGCCGGCGCTTCGCCTGTCGAACCCGCCCACGTCGGACGAGCTTCTGAGCGCGGCATATTATAGCGATCTCACTGCGCTGATGGTGTCGGCGCCCGACGATGGTCGAGGCGCGTTGCGGCCCGCAGACCTCTGGATCTACGCGCATACCCATGAGTCCTTCGACGACGTGATCGGCGAGACCCGAGTCGTGTCGAACGCGAAGGGCTATGGCCCGTGGCTGCCGCGCGAGCGCGCCTGGGACAATCCCAATTTTAACGAGAAGCTCATCATCGAGATCTGAAAGGGGCCGACCATGACCGACGCCGACCAGAAACACACCGAGACCCGCCCCGCCCTTTCCATGGTTTCGGATGCTTCGTCATGTTCACACCCAAGGCCCGACGCGGCCGCCCCGACTTCTTGCCAAGACCCCGGCCCCGATCCCTGCGCGACACGCTGCGCTGCGCGAGGCTCTCGTCCAGGCGTCACTCGATCCGGCGATCCGGGCGATCCTTCACGTTCCGTCGGCGCTTGCTGGGCCCGCGCAAGTAGTCGACGTCGACGCCACCGTCCTGACCCGGAACGACGGCCGCTTCTACTTCGACGTCGTCCCCGCCCGACGCGTCCGGGAGCTCGACGAAGAAGGTCTCGCCTTGATCGCGCTGCGCGATCTCGGCCTGCAGCAGCTCGTCGTCACGGCCGAATCTGCGCGCCGAGCCGCGCCGGTCCAATGTCCGCCTGGTCTGGTCCTACAAGGACCGGCCGGTACCCGTGCCGCTGCGCCTACGCATCCTCAAGGTTCCTGCGGACGAGGGGCCGATGGAGCTCGGCCGGCTGCTCGAGATGGTCAGCAGCGACCTCGATCCCTCGCCGGCCGTGATGTCGCTCGGCTGCGCAAACCTCCTCGAACTCGACCTGACGTGTCAATCGGCTTGCAAATTTGACCCCTCATCGGCGTCCAATTTTGACCCCTTTGCGCGGCGAGCTTTGCTGGTAGCGCTCGTCTCGTCGGAGCTGGCCGGGATAGCGGAGGCGAGACGAGCGCGGGTGGCGTGATCGTCGTCTCGGCTCTTGAACCGCCAGCTGTCGTTGCCGGTCTCGACAATGTCGCAGTGATGGGTCAATCGGTCGAGCAGCGCGGTAGTCATTTTGGCGTCGCCGAACACGACAGAGTACCCCTATTTTGGAACGGGTCGTGTCTCACGTCACGATCACCGACCCGCATCATTTTCTGTTCGGGCTCCGGCTTGAGGTGCTGAAGGAGCGGTCGGGACGCGGTCCCGCCTACGTCGTTGTCGCGCTGCCGGACGGACGGCGGCGGGGGGTTCGGATCGCGTCGACGGACCTTGCCGAGACGTCGATCGCTTCCCACCCGAACGCGGCCGATCTGCCGCGCATCAGTGTACGTACGCTGATCCCATTGATGCAACATTTGAGCGCGAGTCTGAGCCTTCTCGACGAGAAGGTGATTCGCGATGACCCACCGACCGCTCCCAGGTCGCGTTGCGTATCGACCCCTGCCAACGTTGGCAAATCCACCCGGCCGTCCGACGGCCGACATTCCGCGCCTCTGGCCGAATCTGTCGACCGCGACGCAAACCCAGATTGCTCAAACGATCGCCGCGCTGATGCGGCGAATGCAAGCGATCCCCGGCACGCCCGGAAGGGGACTGGGTCGTGCTGATCAGCTCGACCGTCGCTGACGAGCGGCTCACGACCGCACACCGAGCTAGGTTGGCCTATGTCTACGTGCGGCAGTCATCCGTGAACCAGGTGCGCCAGCATCAGGAGAGCACCGAGCTGCAGTACCGCCTTGTCGATCGCGCCATCGGTCTGGGCTGGCCGCCGGAGCGCGTCCAGGTGATTGACGAGGATCTGGGCAAATCCGGTGCTGGCGGCGTGGACCGTCATGGTTTCCACAAGCTCATTGCCGAGATCGGCCTTGGCAACGCCGGTCTGGTGGTGAGCCTCGACGCTTCTCGCCTGGCCCGCAATAACCGGGACTGGCATCAGCTTCTCGAACTGTGTTCGGTGTTCGGCGTGCTCATTGCGGATGGCGAGCGGCTTTACGATCCGCGCGCCTACCACGACCGCCTGCTGTTGGGCTTGTCCGGCATCATGAGCGAGGCGGAGTTGCATCAGCTTCGGATGCGCCTGCACCAAGGCGAACGCCAGAAGGCGGCGCGGGGCGAACTGCGGCTGCCGCTGCCAGCCGGGCTCGTCTACGATCGAGCAGGCACAATTGTTCTCAATCCGGACGAGGAGGTGCAGGCCCGTCTTCATCTCGTATTTGCCAAATTCCGGGAACTGCAAAGCGCGCGTCGTGTGATGCGTTACCTGGACAGGAACGGATTGTCCTTGCCGGTTCGGCCGCTGCTTGGACCATCTCCACACGAGATCGTCTGGCGTGCGCCAGATAGTGCACGCGTCCTTAATATCCTTCAGAATCCGGCCTATGCTGGGGCGTATGTTTATGGCCGCCGGCAAAAGGATCCGAGCCGATGCCGGCCGGGATCGCTGACGGGAACGGTCAAGGTAGCGATCGCGGATTGGGCGGTTTGCCTCCACGCCGCTCACCCAGGCTATATCAGCTGGGAGGAGTTCATGGCCAACCAGGGGCGATTGGCAAATAACGTCTGCCGCTATGAGGCGGGACACTCTGGCGTACCGCGCAAGGGGGCAGCCCTGTTACAAGGAATTGCGGTCTGCGGTCGTTGTGGACGGCGCATGAGCATGCGCTACACGGGCCCGAACGCCGACTACCCGGTCTATTGCTGCCGCTCGGATCGGGACCAGCAAGGCAGTGCAATGTGCCAGGAAGTCCGGGCCTTGGCGGTTGACGCGCTGGTTGAGCGGATGGTCCTCGATGCCTTGGTGCCGGATCAGATTGAGATCGCACTCGCGGCGGCGGGCCAACTGGAGCAGGAGAGCCGTCAGCTCGAGCGCCAGTGGGCGCTTCGCGTGGAGCGCGCCCGCTACGAGGCCGAGCGCGCTCGGCGCCAGTATGACGCCGTAGAGCCCGAGAACCGTCTTGTGGCGCGCTCACTTGAGCGGGCTTGGGAAGAGAGGCTGCGTGTCGTCGAGGCGGTCGAGCAGGAGCATGCGCGTTGGCGCGCGCAAGAGCCGCTTCTGATTGGCCCGGCGGAACGCGCAGGGCTACAAGCGCTCGGCGAGAACCTGTCGCGGATCTGGAACGCGGCCACTACGTCGGCAGCCGATCGCAAGCGCATTCTGCGATTTGTGATCCGCGAAGTCGTTCTAGATCAGAAGCGGACCCGAGGTCAGGTGTGGCTCAAGATCGTCTGGCAGACCGGTGCAACCAGCGCGCATCACGTGCAACGGCGCGTTCAGACCTACCGCGATTACATCGACATTGATCGATTGCGGCAACGGATCGTGGAGTTGAACGCTGAACACAAAATGGATGGCGAGATCGCGGCAATACTCAATCAGGAAGGCTTCGTCGCGGCCCGAGGCTGCGCCTTCAAAGGCGAGAATGTCTGGCTGTTGCGGACCCGCTGGGGCATTCCTACCGTCAAAATCAACGGCGTGGACAAGAATCCGATGCGCTGGCCCGATGGGAGCTTCTCAATTCAGGGCGCAGCGGCTCAGCTCGGCGTAACCCCGCAGACGGTGTTCGACTATCTCGCGCGGGGATTGCTGGAAGGTCGTCAGTTAGCCAAAGGCCAGCCATGGCAGATCGAGCTCTCAGACGACCAAATCCGTCAGCTTCGCAATCGGGTACGACGCACCAAGCGTTCGAGGAAGGAGGCATCATGAAGTCATCGGCTCGCCGAACACGCTTGGCCATTCGCCGAAGGCGAGATTGGTGGTCACGATGACGGAGGCGCGCTCATAGAGCCGGCTGACGAGGTGGAAGAGAAGCTGGCCACCGGACTGGGCGAAGGGCAAATAGCCGAGTTCATCCAGCACGATGAAGTCCATCCGGGTCAGATGCTCGGCGAGCCGTCCTT
The DNA here is from genome assembly GCF_016616885.1 of Bradyrhizobium diazoefficiens. NCBI lineage: Bacteria > Pseudomonadati > Pseudomonadota > Alphaproteobacteria > Hyphomicrobiales > Nitrobacteraceae > Bradyrhizobium > Bradyrhizobium diazoefficiens. The sequence continues at coordinate 6,941,462 of NZ_CP067102.1, forward strand.
GCCGTCCGTTGCGGGTCTCGGTCTCGAGGCGATTGACGAGGTCGACTACGTTGAAGAAGCGGCCGCGGGCACCGGATCGGATGCAGCTTCTGGCGATGGCAATGGCCAGGTGGGTTTTGCCGGTGCCGGTGCCGCCGACCAGCACGACGTTGCGTTGTTGGGCGACGAAGCCGCCGCCAGCAAGATCATTGACGAGAGTCTGATTGATTGGCGTGCCGTCGAACTGGAAGTCGGCGATGTCCTTGGCAAGCGGCAGCTTGGCAATGGTGAGCTGGTATTTGATAGACCTGGCTTGCTTCTCGTTGATCTCGGCGGAGAGCAGATCGCCGACGATGCGCTGAGGTTCGTGCTGGCGCTTGACGGCAGTCGCCATGATCTCGTCGAAGGCGGCCTTCATGCCATAGAGCTTGAGTTCGCCCATCAGATCAAAGATTTGGGTTCGTTCCATCAGTTGGTCCTCCGGAGGTTGTCGTAACGGGCACAATCGGCGATCGGCGCATGACGAAGCGTCAGTGCGGCCGGCGTCATGATGTTGGCCGGTGGAGCAGGTTCGCGTTGCCGGGCCAGGATGTTGAGCACAACATCGGCGGAATGAACGCCGTGACCGAGCGCTTCGGCGCAGGCGGCTTCCACCGCGGGAAGGCCGTCGGTCAGCACCGCGTTGAGGATGTCGACCATCTGCCGGTTGCCGTCATCGGTGCTGGCGAGCTTGCGCCGGATCCGCTCGATCGCGGCCGGCAGCACCCAGTCCTTGAAGGGAGCACCGTTGCGCAAGGCGCCGGGTTTGCGGGCGAGCACCGGCACATAATGCCAGGGGTCGTAGACGGTATCGCCGCGGCCAAAGGATCGCGGGTGCTCGGCAACGATGCGTCCATCCTGACGGATCACGATGCGATCGGCATAGGCTTGAACCTCGACCGGTCGTCCGACTGCGCTGGCTGCGACCGAGTACTTGTTGTTGTCGAAGCGCACCAGGCAGGTCTTCGAGACCGACGCCGTCACCGCATGGAAGCCGTCGAAGCGGCCGGCATAGGGAACGAGCTTGGGGCGTTCGGCTTCGAACACTTCCCAGATCGTCTGATCGACCAGCTCCGGATGGCGATGAGCCTTGGCGTAGGCGATGCATTTGTCGAGCAGCCAAGCGTTTAACTCGTCGAGGTTTTTGAACCGCAGCCGTGGCGTGAAGAAGCGTTCCCTGACCAGCCCGACCTGGTTCTCGACCTGCCCCTTCTCCCAACCCGACGCTGGCGTGCAGGCGACCGGATCGACCAGATAGTGGCTGCACATCTGCAGGAAGCGGCGATTGTAGAGACGCCCTTTACCGACGAAGATCGTCTCTACGGCGGTCTTCATGTTGTCGTAGATGCCGCGGGTGCAGGTGCCTTTGAACAGGGCGAACGCCCGGTCGTGGGCGTCGAACACCATCTCCTGCGTCTCCCGCGGATAGGCCCGCGCGAACAGCATGCGGCTGTGGCAGAGCCGAACATGGGCGACCTTCACCATCACTGTGGTCCCGTTCAACAGGACCACCTCGTGGCTCCAGTCGAACTGGTAGGCCTCGCCCGGCGCAAAGCTCAGCGGGACATAAGCCGCCGCGGTTGATTGCCCGCGCTCCTTGCTCCACCGCCTGGCGTAACGCCGCACCGCATCGTAACCGCCGTCATAGCCGCGGCTGCGCAGTTCTTCGAACATCCGGATCAACGTCAGCTGTTCACGAGCCGCTTTACCCGCGTTCGCCGCCAGCAGCCCCTCGAGCTCCGATGCCCAGCGCCCTAGCTTTGGCCGCGGCTGCACCTGCCGCTCGTACTCGAACGAGGTCTCTCCCGACCTCAGAACCTTCCGGACCGTGTTCCGTGACACCTTCAGGTCACGTGCGATCTCCTTGATCGTCTTGCCCTTGATGAAGTGCTCGCGCCGTATCCGCGCAATCGTCTCCACGACCAGCATCCCCAACCACCTGCTTCATTCCAAAGCAGGCAGCGCAACAGACCTACCGATAGGGGGTCAATTTTGGACGCCGATCCCCCAGCTTAGGGGGTCAATATTGCAGGCCGAATGACACTGACGTCCGAGCCGCTCGGGCCGTCCACTACGGTAAGGACCCGCACATGAAGAAGACGAAACGCCGCCCGTCGGCACAGATCGCGGTCCGAATGGCGCCGAAGCGCCTCGTCGACCAGCACTGCCTGCCGCCGGGCAGCGTCCTGATCGACCGGGCCTTCGACCGCGATCGCGGCCGGTTCGAGAATCCCGACGACGAACCTCAAATCGAGGGCAACTTCTACCTGGACACTGAGGACGAGGCCGAGACCCCTGCCCCGCATGGCCGCGCGCGCCACGGCCCGCGCTGCTGAAGCAGATCGCGCCGCTTCAGCTCGGCCGCCGCCGTGAAGACCTGTTGCGCGCTTTTGCCAATCAAGCCCCCGAGAACCGGCAGCTCCGCTTCTTCGCCGGCCAGCAATTCACCCTGAAATGAATAGACAAGCGAACAAGCCTCGGCAATTTGCAGCAAGTCTGCGTCGTGTTCGTGCCGTTGCTGAAAGAGGCGCGTGAACAGCTCGCTGCTGTTAAGGCTGGAAATCGTGTCCGACTTCTTCACGGTGCTGGCGAGCGCCAGCGCAATACGGGCGTTTCCGCCTGAGAACTCGGCGATGGTTCGCGCATCGATCTGCGACACGTCGGCAAATCGTGCTCGCACCAGCTTCTCAATCAATTCGAGCGAGGACGTCTCCAGCGAGAAGACATCCGTGCCCTCCGGCTGATCTTCACGAATATCGTATTCAACCGTGATGACGCTAATCGTCGTGCCTGGCGCCTTTGCGACCTCCGATAACTGCTTGTGTGTTTCCGGCGGGCAATTGTCGATCACGAGGATCGCGCGCGTTCCCGATGCCACGAGGTCGGAAGCCAGCCCTCGCGGCTGCGGGTCCGGGCTGTCCGCGATGTCCGTGTAAATCGCTAGGGACGGGTCCAGTGCATTCGCACCGCTCGTAGCATCAAACAACGCCTCAACAAGCCGCGTCTTGCCAACGCCGGACAGGCCGACCAGCCGCACGACCCGTCCTGGCTTGCGCAGGGCGTCGCGCATGCGATTAATTCCGTCGACGGCGGGCAAGCCCTCGCCATCGTCGTTGCTGCCGGTCTTGATGCGCGCCTTGTCATCCAGAAGATAGGCTTTGTCGGCCCCCGCCGGAACGTACGACCATTCGCCATGCGAGCGCCAACCCGGAACCGATTTTCCGATCCGTGCACGCACCTACGGAATCAAACCGGCGTGATCGCGAACCCACCTCGCTACGCGGTTTCGGTCAGAGAAGTCGAGGTGAAGCTTGCCGGCGTCAGGGCTGTTTTTCGCGGCCTCAGCCATGGCTTCACGCCGATTGTTGAGCGCCGAATCCGCCGTCGAACCATTTGAACTGACGATTATGTATGCGCCCGACGCTTCCGCCAATTCCTGGATGACTGGCCGCAGAACACCAGCTGGCTTCATTTCCTTGGCGATCTCGGAAGCCGGCATATCGGGCTTCTTCACCTGAAAGCCCGTTTCAGCTCTCGGGATGAAACCTGCGACCGCCGTTCCCGCCGGCAAGAATACCCGCACGTCCAGGCCACCATCCTTGGCGGTCTGATTGCCGCCCCATGTCACGGCGGAGACCGGCAAGTTCGCACGACGCAGCTCCGCTTCGCACAGGAGGCCGATCAGCGTCCGCAGATCCTCATCGTTCAGCGCTGCGATATCGTCGCGGGTGATTTCAAACATAGGTTGAAACTAGGCGAGGCTTCCGGCAACGTCAAACCAGTCATAATGATGAAGCGCCGTAAGTTTGCGCTGCACGTGCGTGACCAAAAAGGCCCAACCGCGCCAGCACGCTTCGAACTACCAAAAGAGCAGCCTCGCATGACGGGATACTTTCCAAAGGAAGAAGTCGATCGGCTGAACCAGCGCCGGGCCGACGTCGAGGCTCTGTTCAGCAAGCTTCAAGATGCCATCCTAGCCCGCACCTTCAAATCTGGACGCGCGCAGGAATATGCCCGCCAGGGGCTCGGCCGACGGCTCGACGAGATGAGCCGATCGATCGCGTTCATTTTCGAGCTTTTGCCACCCGAGAAAGAGGACATTCCGGAAAAAGATGACCGCATCGCCGCGACGATGCTTCTCCAATCGTTCTTCATCAATGTGCAAGGATGCCTCGACAACCTCGCGTGGATTTGGGTTTACGAGACCGGCCTGGAAGACCCTGAGGGTGGAGAGATGAGGCGCGGCTACGTGGGCCTCGGGCGCGACTATCGCTATCTCATGAAAACATTCTCGGACAGCTTCCGAACCTATATTCGCGGCCTCAAGAAATGGATGAAACACATCTCCGAATTTCGCGACACCGTCGCCCACCGCATTCCGCTTTACATTCCACCCTATATCATCGACGACAAAGATATTCCCGAATACAACCGCCTAGGCCAAGAAGTGAGTGCTGCGGTTCGCCGTGGAGATATGACAGCCTACGCTGCATTGCGAAAGCAGCAGGATTTGCTCGGCAAATACCGGCCCTGGATGAACCACACGCCGACGGAAGGTTCTCCCGTTTGCGTCTTTCACCCACAGATCTTGCAAGACTTCATGACGATTGATGAAATCACGCGGAAGCTCTTTACCGAGATTGACAACTTCAAACCCAAGCCAAAGCCGGCAGGCTGGTGGTCACGTTGCAAAGCAATATTAGCGCGTGTCTGACCCGGAAATTGGTAGACGAGGGGCAGCGGACACACCGCGTTCGCGGCGTCGTTACCTCTGCACGTCGCGGGTGCCATCGTTCCGGCCGCAGCCGCTTCGCGCTGGCGCCGTAAGTTACCCGAATGAACAGAACTTTATCGACAATCACGCCGCAGGGGCGCGCTGGAACAACTCATGGACCTGCCGGCGGATATGATCGTCCGCAGCACCCTCGGGGTCCATGAAAGCGACCACCCGATCCGCCTGCGCTTTCGAATTACGGGGCAAGGCATTCACTTCAGCTAGCTCCTCCGGCGTGAGGAAGCGATGCAGATGGTTGTGGGGATTCGGCGGCTCTTTCCAATTTAGCAGCCAGTTTCCTAGCAAACCATTCCAGAAACTCCGCTTGTCAGCCTTCTTTTTTCGAAGGTGAAGGGCATCATAGTCGCGGAGCGCGACAAGACTCTCGGAATCGAGTTCGGCCGTCATCCAGTGGTGAAACTGCTCAGCACGTTCGCGGTACACCGAGAACACTTTGCGGATATCAATCTTTTTCTGCTGCGTCTCGATATAGGCCTTCATCGGCTCGTACTGGGCCTTAAAGCCTTCCCGATGCTCTTCGACAAGCCGCTCCAGTTCCACACAGTCGAGCATGAATGTCGCCGATGGCGGTTTCTCGCGCGAGCCTCCCATTATGGTCCATCCCGCTTCAACAATATGCAGATGGTGAAGGAGACTCCTAAGTCCTGTGACAAACTCATGCAGGCCGTCGATACCAAACATCTCGGCACGCTTGTCGGCGTAGCCAGGCATCGGATGCATCTTCACCACGCGCCGTGCATGGTCGACAAGCGATAACGCCGCGTTGGCGGTCGCAAATAATTCCTTCTGAATGATCTTCTCAAAATCCGCGGCGCGGTTACGGTGGTTCGGTGCGGCCCATCCATCAGATAGCGCGAAGGACTCGAACCGGTTGATCGCCGCCTCAAGGTCGTCGAAGCAATGCTGGAAGATCGAAAGGCTCGTCCGGTACGAGTCACGTCGCGCCGCCAATCGATAGCCTGGATGAGATCGCATGACATCACGAAATTCCGTGATGAACATCCGTTCGGTCGCGCGAGCGAGGTCCTCCGGGACCGGAACTTCGCTGGCCGCGAGGTCATCGCAAAGTTTCTTTCGGGCTGCGACAATTTGCAGTCTCTGCTGTCTGTCGAGTTCGTCCCACAGTTCTTCGGTCAATTCCACAGCGGATGTTCCAAGCTGAGCGTAACGCTCTTGAGTTCGCATTATACACCGGAACGCCTGCTCGCGTGACCGCTGAAGGGCTGTGATGACCCATCAATAGGCGAGACACGACATGGTACGTTTACGTTTAGTTGTCGCTCGCCAGAGGCGCGCGAAGGCGACCGCTCACGCAGCCTTTTTCGCGGGAAAGTACTCAAGCCCGGCTGTCTCGACTTCTTCTCTGGACGGCTCACGCTGACCCTGCGCCGCGATCCACCCGGCAACCCCAGCCAAGCGCCGCTGCGCCCAGTCGTCCAAGGTTGTCATCTTGCGTGCCTTGGCTCGAACGGCCACCATCGCTTCCACAGCAGCGCAAAGCATCTGAGGGACACGTTCTTCTTTGAGCCGATCACGCACCAAGGCCTTATCGCCCGCAAAATTGCTGTAAACGGCCGAGACAAATCCCGTTCCATCGAACGCATCTTCTCGCGGTTCAAACGGCCCAATAAGCGATTCGATATTTGTCATGACGTGTCGGGTGACAAAGCCGAACGGCAGGACCGGGCCGGCTTTGCCCATCACGCGCGAATGATACGTAAAGAGAAGCCCATTTAGCGTCCGGAAGATATCGAGGAAGTTCGGCAAGCCATTTAGATTTCCGCGCCGCACGTGACGAAACAGCTTGTCAGATTGATGCCGCTCGACAAACTCCAGGACCGCCGCCCGCAAATCCTCACCCGCGCCCTTAAGGGCAATCTTTAGCAGTCCGGCGGTGTGTCCGGCTTGAAGGGGTCACGCGGCTTCCATAGGTCGCCTCTCGCTCCCCTCCCCCGGGACTCACCATCATAGAACCGAATGTTGCAGTTGTTGAAAAACTCGACCGCTTCCCGAACGCTGCCAAGCGTATCGACGTGCGAAACAAGATCTTCGCCAGTCTCCGTGATCCTACGCAGCGGGTTACCACCAGCATGGGAGCCTGGCCGCTCGCGCAGAAGATGGTAGAGCTGAACCAGTGCTACGCAGTTGCTAACGACTTCCTGACCTGCCTTGCCTGTGCCCTTGATTTCGCAGACGGCCGCTACACGGATCTGCTCAAGCTGGATCTCGGACAACTCTAATGCGATCGACTTCGAAGCCTTGCGGCGTATGGGCACCGACAAAACTGGCAACGCTTCGTTGAAGTTGCGCACCCGCAATGTCAGAGCATCCACGTCCTCAGAAAACTCAACCTCGCATTCAAATCGGCCGTCGCGATCGACAACAGCTGAGTGGAGCGTGATAGCGCCGGGTGCCTCTCGACCGGTCGGCTCATCATCCTGTCCGGCTTCGAACTTGCGCGGATCGATGCGCTTGAGCGCGAGCGGACTGCCTTTCAACAGGTCGTCGGCAGATTCTTTGGTCTTCAGCAGCAGCGAGGCTTCGGTATTGTGTCCATCGAATGCCGCGAGCGTCGCATTCGCGCTCCCCGTCAGCCAATACGAACCGGCCCGTGTTTCGAAGGCAAATGCCTTTGCATGAAGGCGCCGGCCAGGCTGCGGACTGGCGGCCATCAGCTTGTGCTTGCCGTCGGCGAAAAGCTTGAACAGCTTGTCGCCGGCCAAGGTCGCATAAAGCGGCTGAGCAACGACCGTAACCAGAGCCTTGGGCCATTGCCTTCGCAATCGCCTTATGAAGCCAAGATCACCATCGTAGAATGGCGAGATTACAGTAATCTTTCGAATCTCTTCCTTTGCCAGGCGCTGGACGAGCTGCCCCCACAGGGGCGTTCCGTGAGACAACAGCAATTCGATCTGCCCCTTAGGGATCAACAATTTCTTATCGAGCCAGGGACACAAATTCTCCGCCAATTTGAAAAAATGCTCTTCGAGGACCGCGTTTAAGGGCCCTGCTGCCGAGGCGAAGGCGCGCATCGCATCGTAAGTTTCACGGATGATGGACGCCTGATCCCGTTCTTCAGGTTTGTAGCCGCTGACTGGAGCCGAAAACGCCGAGCACAGCTCCACGTTATAGCCGATCCCGGCATTGGTGCAGTTGCTGCTTCCTACGACCGCATCCGCTCGTTTCTCGCCAAAAGCGAGATAGAGCTTCGGGTGAAAGACGTAAGGCATCCGGCTGATTGGAACGACAAGATAGCGTCGATTGAAGCCCGAAACCGTAAGACCGTTGCCGACGAGCTCCTGATACCGCAGTCTGTCCATGAAGACGACGATACGTTCGGCCGACCCAAAGGTTCGCTTCGCGAGAACCCGGCGCTCAAAGAACTGCGGCTCGAACTCATAGGTGGCAATGAATCCGACCGAACCGCTGCCTTTGTCGAACTGTTCAAGCAGATCGATGGGCTTCATGGATTGCCCATCGAAGAAAGTTCCGAAGCCAGCCACGCCTCGCCATCGGATGTAAGCGCGTAGGCCTTGTCCGCATAAACAATCAGTTTGAGGTCCGCGAGAATTTGCATCGCGGGCCAAAACCGGGGATTTTTGGCATGAGGGTCGGTATAGTCCGTCTCTGTTGCGACGATGCGATTTCCATCGACGTGAAATAAGGGCGCAACGCCTCCGAAGCCCCGCTCGTAACTCATGGTTTGATGCTGCCGGACGACAAAACGCCAGATCACGCAATCCAGAATCTCGCGGTTCGTCCGGTCGATCCACGAGCTCCCGAACTCGGCTTCCAAAAACCGAATGATGCCCGGCAACGCAACGTCCGCATACTCACTATGAATCTGTTGAGCGTACCAGCCGTGATGCTCGGCTGAACAACGCTGCTTGTACCGAATGATGGTTTGATAGAGCAGCATCGCTGCCAAGACGACGGCTGCCGCTTCGTTCGCCTCGTCGTCGACAAGCAGCTCTTCGAGTTGCCTTTCCGAAAACGCCGCGTTTGCAGGGAGACGGTCAGCCTTATCAACCCTATCTCCACACAGATGCAGCGTGTCGCGGCCCGTCATTTCGAAGAAGTCTTCAGGCAGCTCTCGCCCGAATATCTCCTTGTAGCGCAACGGCAGGCCCGGAGCATTCAGCGCCGGGATAATCTGACTCCGCGTCACGCCAGCCGGCTTGTCCCGAATCTGCCTTACGACCGCAACGAGAAGCGACTGGAGTGCGAGCGCCAGGTATCCTTGCGTAAAGAAAATGCGCCACCGCTGCTGAATATCAGCAAGGCTGCCCGGGAGCACTATGTCGACCTGCGCTCTTTCGTCGCCGTCGACCACCATCGCACCGAAATAACAGATGTCGCTCAGCGTACGATCGTCAAGGGCCAACCCGGCCTTGCGCGCCCTGGCGGTGCATTCCAAAAACAGAATCAGCGACATGCGGCGACGAAGATGTGAGCCTCGCTGTAGCTCCGGGCATTTTGCGAAGAATACCTCGCGTAGGACGCCGCGATCCTTCGGGGTCTTTTCGGTGATCTCACATAGCCCCGCCTTGCTGCCGAACTCTTTCAGGACACCCGCTGTGACCTTGTCTTTTGTGGTTAGCCCCTGCGTCACGTAAGCCGTCCGGTGAACGCAAGTGCCAAACGCATCGGCGAGGCGCCGGCCAAGGGCACTCAATTCTCGAACCTCGATTGCTTGTGTCGTTTCGTCGAGCTCATCGGAATCGGCGGCCACGTCGTCGTTCACTTCGATTTCCCCGGTCTCGAACAGCCCGAGATTGATAAGTGAGCCCTTGTAGGCCGCACCAAATTGACCTTGACTGTTGTTGAGGTGTTTCCACGCGTTTAAGTCATAAGATCGTGCCGGATTCTTTGTGAGTTTAATGGCTTCTTTGCTTCCCCCGAGGGCGCCGTTCTCACAAGCCTTCCCGTCGTGATGCAAAACGGCCCCGAGTACCATCGCGCGTTCGCGCGAGAGAACGCCCTTTATTCGACCTCGGTCGCCCCGCGTTAGGCGCTCGCGCGTATTGTAGTCGTGCAAGGCCCACGGGAAGAACGCGTAATAGCGCGCACGCGGCGTGATGGACGTAATGCAATGGAGAAGTTCGCTCGAAATACGAGCGGATGCCCTAAGCTCGAGGCCAAGCGGATCAGCATCGCTCGCTCTAGGAAGCTCTTTCGTCCAATGGATGAGCCGTAAGCTATCGGTTGGCTTTTCGAGCTGAAACATCGATCCTTCCGGGTCAATTCGCTTGTAACAACTATATATATCTTGAAAGTTGACGCACAGCTATTTTACTATTCTTGGTGACCAAGTGGGCCTGCTTTGGCAAAGGCTATCCAGACACGTCGTCAGGTGCGGCTTCGGCTGCCTCGGCGACGATAAGTTCTGGCACTCATCTAGAGACGCCTTCGATAAAGACCGCCTGTCCATGATCCGTAAAATACTCGCGCACTGTCGTATAACGATCGCCAAAGCGGTTACGAAACTGATCTCGAACCGCCTCATCCTTGCTGAGTACGCTCGCGATCGCACGCCTGGCATTGAAATATTTCAGTGGGTGCGCGATCCCGAGCACATAAAGATACTTGCGCTTGCTCGTCTGATAATCCTCTAGCAAAAAGAAATCCTTGAAGATCGAATTCTGGCGGATCGTTTCCGCAGTGCCTTGCCAGTGGATAAATTTGAACTCTGCCACCCTCGAGTTCGTTTCTAGGTCGAACGCACGGCCCGTGTTGCCGGCACCGAGTGAGACATACTCAACAATTTCGCCGTCTTCCAAGAGATGCGGGAGACACAGCATGATGCCCAACGCGTGAATGGCGGTATTTACCTGTGCGGCGATGCGTTTGAGGGAAGCTGCGGCAGTTAGGGCTTGTTTCTCCTCACCCGAGAGTGACGCGAGCGACGCGGCCTTCGAAGCGCCTTTGAGGCTGCTTTCAATGCGTGACAATTCTGCCGTGAGACTTGCGCCGGCAAATTTTTGCAAAGCGGTCGCAGCCGCCGCGGCGATGTCCATCTGTCCTACCCGTATCCGTATGACGACCCTAGCACTTCTATGGATACCTATCGAGACAACATAAGTAGTGTCGCTCGCCGGAGGCACTCGCACGAAGGGCTGCCGCTTCGCGGCACCGCTATCACTGCCCGTCGCGGCGGTGCCTTGTTAACCGGTCTCGCGACTGCACTGGCTGTCGGGTCCCGCCGTCATTCCATGCCGGCGTCGCTCTCATTGCCCCGAAAGCGGGTGCCAACTTTCCCGCCGCCGCCGCTTCGCTCTGGCGCAGGCCGTTTTTCCTGACCGGGCCTTGGCGAGCGGACGAGGCTTCGCGGGCCTGGCGAGAAAAGCCATCGAGCGACCTTCAATTCCAGGCAAAATTCCGCTCCGCGCATGTGCATTTCTCCGATCGAAACGGGACGTTTCGCCAGCTGTTTAACCGCGCGCCCCTCTACTGAGAGTTCAGCCGAGGCGCTACCAGCTGGTGGCCGATTTATTGCGAAAAAGCCGCCGCGACCTGGCAGTTGACTTGTGCGAAGCCCCACTGTTTGCGAGCGTTGCGATAGCGATCGTTACCCGAAGGGCCGAGACACCCATAGGGTGGCTGGGTGAGGAGCGAAGCGACGAGTAGAGCGCAGGCCGAAGGCATCGCCCATATGACATGTGCAGCCGCCGGACGCTTACTTGCTCGTCTGGTGTACCTGAATTCAGCCATTGTCGCTTCCATCCTCTGCTATGAAAAGGTCCTGTCATCGACGCTAGGCAGCGTCACCAACCGCAAAATTTGGCGGCACCGCGAGCTTTTTGAAGAAACGATGCTCGGTCGAAACACAAGAAATCCAAGCCCGGAAGATCGCCCATTGGAGTCTTTTAACGCCTGCAAGCAGGCGAGAATTCTCTCGTCGCCGGACAGAATTATTGATGCCGCAGCCGTTGATGTTGATCAAAAAAGCTAGTGTCCTGGAGGATCGGGTAGGAGGAAGCCTTGCGGCTTCCTCCTACCACACCACCGTACGTACGGTCCCGTATACGGCGGTTCGTCAGGCACGATTGAGGTGGCGGTGCAGTCCGGTGAGGGACGGCAGGCCGAGTTGTACGAAGAAGGCGGCGCGATAGGCATCGTTCATGTGGCTGGCCCCGGCATTCCACCAAGGACCGCGGCCGTTGTAGGCCGACCGCCATGCCCGCTCCGGATCGAGCCCGCGTTGCATCAAGCGCTTGAGGCGTGTCCGTGGCCGTTTCCACTGACGCCAGAGGACGCAGCGCAGTTTCCGCCGCATCCAGCCGTCAAGCTCCTCGAACACCCCTTTGGCCTCCGCCAGCCGGAAGTATTGCAGCCAGCCGCGCAGGATCGGGGTTAAGGTTCTGACGGTCGATGCCAGGGTTCGTCCACGCCCTTGGCGCAGTGTCGTCCTCAGCTTGCTCCGCAACCGCTGCGCGCTTTTGACCCCCACCCGAAGGCGCGGTTGCTTGTGGGCGGTCATGGTGTAGCCGAGGAAGGTCCGCACCCAGGGACGGTCAACGGCGCTCTTCGCTGCGTTGACCTTGAGCCTCAGCCGCTCGGTCAGGAATCGCGTGATCGATGCCATCACCCGCTCGCCGGCGCGCCGCGTCCGCACATAGATGTTGCAGTCGTCGGCGTAGCGGCAGAAGGCGTGGCCTCGTCGCTCGAGCTCCTTGTCCAGATCGTCGAGCAGGATGTTCGACAGCAGCGGTGACAGAGGACCGCCCTGCGGCGTGCCTTCGCTCCGTGCCGTCGTGATCCCACCCGTCATCAATCCAGCCTGCAGGTAGCGGCGGATCAGTCGCAGCACCCGTCTGTCCGCAACCCGGCGTGCCACCCGTGCCATCAGCACGTCGTGGTTCACCCGGTCGAAGAACTTCTCCAGATCGAGGTCGACGACGAAGCGTCGCCCCTTAGCCACATGCGCTCGCGCGGCCAGCACCGCATCGTGCGCACTGCGCCCCGGACGGAAGCCGTACAGGCCTTGGAGAAGCCTGGATCGAACAGCGGCATCAGCACTTGATGCACTGCCTGCTGGATCAGCCGGTCCACCACCGTCGGGATGCCCAGTTGGCGCATTCCTCCGCCGGGCTTGGGGATTTCCACCCCGCGTACCGGCTGTGGTCGATAACGACCTTCCAGCAGTTCTTCTCTGATGCGCGGCCAATGCTCCTTCAGGTATGGCTGCAACTGCTCCACGGTCATCCGATCCATACCCGCAGCGCCCTTGTTCGCCATCACCCGTTGGTAGGCCGCCATCATGTTCGCTCGGCCGACGATCTTCTCCATCAGCCGCACTTCCACCTCCGGAGGGGAAGGTTGCGATCTTGCCGTGATGTTTGATGCACACAGCCCCTGCTCTGGCGGCTTCCGGCCACTGCCCTCGGAGCGGGCATGACGCATCTCAGCGCCATCGTCTGCATCTGTTGCCACCATCGACAGACCGGCCTCCTCCGGTACTCGACGTTCGGCCCTTCGCCGGCTTGGTGCTGCCAGCTACTACGGCTTCTGCTGACTTCTGCCGCCCCATCCCGACGCCTTGCGGCGCCGGTAGCACACCCGTTGCCGGGGGCAGGACGGCAGATCTCCCAGGGTCATTCGCGTGACCTTCGTGCCATATACCTGGCGCATCTACGGCCGCACCCTCCGGGTGATATAGGGCTTCGGGCTTTTTGGCTCCCTCGCCCGGATGCGGACGCCTCTTATGCGCTGGCTGTTCGTCAGGCCGGCACTTTGCTTACAGCTTCCTTCAGACCCCGCCTCGCGACGGCGCCCTTGCTGTTCGGCTAACGGTTCCCTTCACGAGGGTCCGTAGAGGACTCACACCTCCAAGTCATCGACCGGACACCACTCCAGTCAAATCGCGCCAGTCATGGCGCTCCGCGCCATGCCTGGCGCACCAAAAAAAAGGCTCCCGCGCGGTGCGCGGGAGCCCAAACTTTTGACCTAGTCGACAGGATTCCAGGCCAAGAAGAAGCCGCCGTCACCGCCGAGGCCAACCGTCCGACCAAGGTTGGCGCAGAGCTCACGGCCTCCAAGGCCGGGTGCTGCGAGTGACAGGCTGACATAGTCCGTTCCGCGGCTCTCGCCGCTCAAAATCCGACCCGATCCGACCTCGATCCCTTGGGCGAAGATGCGGAAGTCTGGTGGCGTATCGCCGGACTTATCGCGGTTGGGCACGATGTCGATGTGGGCACAAATGGGCAGCAAATTGAGCTCGCCGCTGAAGCCGCCGTCCATTGTGCGGGTAACGAATCCGATCGCGGTCATGGTCTGTCTCCTTCGTTGCCGCAGGGGCCGATGCCCTGCGATGGCGAGACCGTCATGGCGGCCGGCACGCATCCGAACCCCCGGGGCGAAGCGCAGCGGCGCACTCGAGCGTGCTCCTTTTTTGCAGCGAAGCGGCCGCGAGGAGCCGGCTTGCCGGCGGGGAAAAAAGGAAGCGTAGCGCCAGAAATCCTGACGGTCCTCATTTCTTACGTGGCCAGTCGCTAGAGCTAGACTAGCAGCCGTCCGCTGACGATCTGGCCAGAATCTACCCGAGGCGCCGTTCCGGTAGATCGCCGATCTTCACTCCGTGGTTCAACCCTCCCGTGGAAACGACGTAGCCCGCCACGCCGTCCTTCGATTTGACGAATGCCACCGTGGATTGCCCACCGGAGAACGTGATTTGTCCGGACGCGATTTCCAGCGCTGCGTTTTCTCCGAGGTAGTGATGGAGCGTGATTCGGCGTTCTGTGACTTCAATCTCCAGTGCGTAGGTGAATGTGATATCCTTCACTTGGAAGCGCTGGCTCAGATTGTCGATAACGAAGAATCCCTCCATGGGAATAACGATTTGACTGTTGATGGTCTGGCGGGTGGTCGGCTTACGGACCTCGGAAGGCAGTTTGTCGATGATGAGGGATTGAATACCCTCGCCGGTGTAGGGCAAGCCGTCGGGCGTGTAGACCGTGGATGGATTCGTGACCTTCCGCCCGTCTTCCACCACGCGAACGCGGCCCTCGACCGCCGTGAAGTTGTAGAACTGGCCGATGATGGTGACAGTGCCGATCCATTCGAACGAATCCGCGTCGGCCAACTCCATGCACGTCAAGTTCAGCGCCCTAGCCTTGGTGCGGGCCGTGCTTGTAAAGCCGTTCGCAGCAACTACGATTCCGTGATGGATTCCAGTCTTTTCGCACTTTTTGGCGAAGGCCTCGATCTGAGGAACTCCTACCTTTCGCCGTTGGTCCCTGCACTCAATGGCGGTCAGGTTCGGCCCGTGATGGGTACGACGGATAATCACGACGTCATGTTCGCGAAGCCGACCGGTGTCCTTGTCGGGCACCCGTAAGGAGGAAGCGATGGCCACTCCGTCCTGGTGCGCAAACATACGCTCCAAGATGGCGACGAAGTTGTGGAATCGCTGACCAGGTCGTTCGCGAGAGACGGTTTCTTTCACGGCGCAGATCCTATCCCCATCGTGTCAGCTTTGCACCCTGAGCAGGACAGGAAGCCTTCGCGATCTTTCAAAAGAAGGGCCTTAGAGGGTTATGGAGTAGACATAGGCGACGTCGTCGCCAATCTCCCGTTCGACGTCGAGCGGCTTGAGTTTCGCCCGCCAACTTCTCCATCACGAAACCTGTCCTCCGAGCCCACGCTGAGAAGCTACAAGTTTTGTAGTGACGAAGCGTAACGTCGGGGAACTTGCTGGAACAGCCTTTGTCGCGACACCCATTGGCTTTGCTGTCGGTCCGAACGATCAGATACAAAGGCGAACACTGCAGCGGCGGAGAGAGTGTCAGTCAATCCCCTTTGAAAGATAAAGCATTTCCGACCTTGCTGGACCAAAACCTACCATTTGAGCTACGCCGGAAAAAGGGATTTCGCCTCCGACAAATCGCGTGTCGGGCGCGCCATCGTTACCGATGCAGACAGCCAAGGTCTGCCTCAGTGACGCCAGTGCTCGATGCTTTGCCGAACCGCCGCTTCATCCTTGACGCCGCAGGCGAACGAGGCGACGCTGCTCGCGTGGGCGCGCGCGATCCATGGGAGTACCGCCTCCACTTTGCGCCGGATCATCAAGTGGAATTCGGCGATGATCTTCCGTGCCTTGACCAGGTTTGGGACGCCGACTTCGATCGCCGCAACCGTGATGGACTCGGCTTTCGTGAGCTGGTCCCGCTCCCTGCGTCAGGAGACGCGCCTCGCAGCGGAACGGGCAGACTGCGGATTGCCAAACCCATCCGTCGATGCAAGGATTGCGCGACTGACGAGGAACAACCCGTGGATAGTCCGACCCTGGTCAAGATATATGGCGTAGCGGGCTCGGCTTTGTTTTCCTTTTCCTTCAATCTGTTCTGGCTTGAGCGGACTGGGGCATCGATTGTCAAACAGATTGTGCCGCACTCGCAAACCCCCTCCGCGATCCTAATCGGCACGGTCGCAATCGCGTTTGTCTCGTACTTCCTGCTCATGATCGTCGATCGGCACTGGCGCCTCCACGCGACACGGCCCTGGTACAACAAGCTTCCTGGCGCGTTCGTCGATCCGCCGGACCCACGCGATTGGCTGGCGAAAGCCATAAAGCTCTTTGCCTATCTTCTTTTCATTATCGTACCGGCATGTATCGCGGTTCATTTTATCGATGAGCTGTGGTTCAAGCCGGTCGTCGATCGCCAAGGCGTCTTCAACGATCTTGCCTTTCATTCGATGACGTCGGCCATCCGGGCTGAGGGCGCTTTTGGCGAGCGCTTTCGCATCGGCGACCGCGATGGCGTGAGCTTCTTCCCCGCGATCGAGCCAATCGGAATTAGCCTGTTGGTGGCAGCGCAATGCGCGTGGACGCTATTTCAGATAGGCCGCCTTCTGCGATCGATGTATCGACGCAAGTAAGGTGCCCGCGTTGTCAGTCAGTCATCCACCGAGCCGCACGCAGGCAGGCCGTGGTTCACACCCGTGGCCCCACGACAATTGATGATATTTTTTCCCGGCGGCTTGCATTTGCCCTCGGTGCGGTATTTTTCGGCAAGGTCGCTTTTCACGCCATAGACTGTGTAGTCGGCCTCCACCCAGCTTCTGCCTTGCCCAACGCCTTGTTTCGGGGTCCAGGTGTAGATGCCGACACCGCGTTCGTTAGTCGTTGCTGACATGAGCGACGCTCTGTCACCCGTCGCCGGAACCACCGATACCGTATGGATCGATGCCCGGCAGTAGACATAGCCTTGCGGCAACTGGATCGTGAAATGACCTTCTTCGCCCTCCCTTGTGGCCTGCGGAATAATCGCAAGCACTGCGGAAACCAAGGTCGGCGACACACCAAGATACGAAGCCGCGCCCTTGAGAACCGCGCTGCAAGCCTGGTTGTTGGCGCATTCTTTGAATACGTCGCCTGGTTGCTTCGGTTGCATGACCGGATCGACTTTTACGCTTGTCGCGACGAAATCGGTCTGCGCGTAAGC
The DNA here is from genome assembly GCF_016616885.1 of Bradyrhizobium diazoefficiens. NCBI lineage: Bacteria > Pseudomonadati > Pseudomonadota > Alphaproteobacteria > Hyphomicrobiales > Nitrobacteraceae > Bradyrhizobium > Bradyrhizobium diazoefficiens. The sequence continues at coordinate 6,958,718 of NZ_CP067102.1, forward strand.
GCCCACGCTTGTCATCAAAAGAAACAATAACGACAATACACGAACGTAAGTCATGCCCGTGCCCTCCGATAGAAATTATGTGTGCAATGTGAGGAAGACTATTCCATTGTCTCGGATAGTCAACCTTCTGTTGTACGAATACTTCAATACGCGTGCACCGCACGCGGGCCCGCCGGGATGTCTAACTGGGGGTCGTGACTTGGGTGTTGATTACCGTACGGTTGTGGGACTAGAATTGCCGATATTTGACGCATTCGAATTGTTGGAGTGCGGGCATGCGGCCGTTCATTGTGCGGATTTCGCTATTTGTTTTGTTTCTGATTCAGGCAACGTCGAGCGTCGCGCAGATTCCACCACCACCTCCGCTGCCTCCAGCGCAACCCATTGGTATGGATCCCGCGCTGGGGCCGATGTGTCAGGGGCCTCTGGGCCCAGGCCGTTGTGAAGACGTGCAGCGGTTTCTGCAGATTGAGCAAATCGCGGCACAGATTCAGTTGCAGCAAATAGGTTTTGACCAGGCCGTCGGGCCGATTTGCATGGGGCCGCTGGGACCGGGGCCGTGCCTGCAGGTACGACGATTCATCGCTATGCAGCGGCTTGCGGCTCAGCAGTTTCAGCTTCAGCAAATTGGCACATTGCCAGGCGGCGCACCGCTATGCATGGGGCCGTTGGGGCCGGGGCCTTGCGATGCAATCCGCAACTACCTGATGCAGCAGAATCAGGGGCTGCCGCCGGTACAAAACTTTGACCCGGCCCGGCCGCAACTGGTCAACAATGGCAACGCGCTTCAGCCGGAGTGTCACGGACCGCTTGGCCCAACGCCGTGTAATCTGGTCGGCCAAATGAGCCTGGACAGGCTGGGAGGACAAGTTCCGCCATCCGGATCATTCGGCGTTGCTCCGGGGGGCGATCCTCAAAGGACCGCGATTGAATGTGCAAGGCGCGTCGGCCTTGATATGAACCAGTTTGCGGGTTGCGTCGGGCAACAGGTTATCTTGCCGCCAAGGCAACAAAAAATACTGGATTGCGCGGTGTCCAGCACGGACAGCCAGTCCTTTGGTACGTGCGCAGCTCCGCTTTTGGGCATTCAGCTTTCCGACGACCAACGGATACTGGCGCAATGCGCGATGAAGACGAACGGCGACCGTAACGCATTTCTCGGCTGCGCTGGTGGGCGATTCGCAAATCACAATCTTGGCCCTGACGAACAGGCTGTGTTGAACTGTGCCGCGACCGCGGGTGGGGACGCGTCACGCTTCGCAAGCTGCTCGGCTTCGAGCCTTGCCGACAAACTCTCCGGAGACCAGAAAACGCTGGCACGGTGTGCCCTTTCCTCCAAGGGTGATCGGAACGGTTTCCTCGCGTGTGCAGGCGGAGATTTCCTCAATCGTAACCTGAGCCCGAAGGAACAGGCGGTACTGAACTGTGCGGTAAGCGCAAACGACAGCGTTGTTCAATTTGCTGCCTGTTCAGCTCCACATCTGGGAGTGCGGCTCTCGGAGGACCAACGGGTTGTCGCCAACTGCGCGATGAAATCAAATGGTGATCGCAACAGCTTTCTGACGTGCGCTGGAGCCACCTTCCTCAACAGGAACCTCGGTCCAAATGAGCAAGCTGTCTTGAACTGTGCGGCGAACGCGCGGGGCGATGCTTCCAATTTCGCAGGTTGCTCGGTAGGTCAGTTGCTTGGCGGGCAGCTGAGCCGCGAGCAGCGAATAGCCGTCGAATGCGCAGCGCAATCCCGTGGCGACATGACGTCGATGGCGACCTGCGCAGGGACCAATATGTTCAATACCCAATTGAACCCCGAGCAGCAAATTGCCGTGCAGTGCGTTGTCTCGACCGGCGGGCAACCATACGCGGCAGCTGGATGCATGGCATCGCGGCTCACTATCCGCGAGCTTACAAAGTGCATGACCGACGGATTCGGCGGCAAGGGTTGCTTTGGCGAGAACAACGATTTGTTTGGCGGCAGAGGGTGGACCGCTCGCACGCTCGGCCAAATCGCAGGCGGACCAAATTCGGTAATCAGAAATCCCGGACAAATCTGGGGTGGCGATAACTCATTCGTGAGAAATCCCGGCCAGATCTGGGGCGGAGACAATTCGTTTGTTCGCAATCCCGCCCAGTTCTGGGGAGGCAATAACTCTGTGTTCAACAACCCGTCCCAGCTCCTCCCGCAGGCGCCGCCGCCGGTGCAGGTTGGCACAATAGGCGGGAAACGAATTTGCCTACCGTGGTGCTAGTCTCAGGGAGCAGTTCCTTGCGCACGCGTGGGTTCAGCCTTGTTATTGCAGTCCCGGGAACGCTCATGGCCGCGTCAGCGCGACAAAGAAGACTCAAGAACCCAGAGCGACGGCTGGGGCGGGACTGAAATCAGCTTTTGCTCCAGACCGAGTCCGGATGCCTTTGGTTTCCCTGGTCACGCCTTCGTGGGTTTTAGCGAAGAACCTCGAAATCAAGCCCGGACATTCAGGGCGGTCGGCCATAAGGTCGCCGCCTCAGCGGGGCTCGTCCCGATTGTGTTTACGTATTTCGGAGGCGCGTCGGTGGCCGGACGGCAGGCGGAGAAGCGTTATACGCACATGAAGCAGGCTTGCCTTACGCTTCAGCGTGGACAGAACCGTTTATCAGAAGGCGCCCCCTTTGACGCTGGATGGGCGGTTCTCCATCGCCGCAGGGCCTCGATGAACATAGGGTCCCTGCTTTTTTCGTTTTCATGCCTTGCTAGCGATAAGCTCTTCCGAAGTCCAAAGCCTCGATCGCAGGCTGCGTAAAATGGGTTTTCCGCAGCACTCGCACACCACATATCGCATTCTAGTGAGCCGCCCCTGGCTGAACGGCTCGCGCCAAGGCGAAACATGCCATTCATTGGTCCGCGTCAAGCCGGGCCGAGCCAATCTGGTCATGACGTCAAAGAGCAGCAGCGTACCTGCAAGCACCGATACGAAAGCAAACGGGGCAACCACCTGTTTTCCCACCACCGTGTGAAGCTTGCCCGTGGCGCAAAGGGCTTTGTAAAGAGAATCGTACGCCTGACCTTCAATCGAGACCGAATCGATGTGCGGGTGCTTTCGGGCAATCGCCACCGCTGCAGCCGGCGATATACGGCTAGCTCTAACGTCATCGACAGTCACACCGAGATGCTCGGCGATAACCTGGTCTTGCGAGGCCTCTTTTTCGTCGGCCCTGTACAAGCACCCCAAGCAAGCGAGGCCAGAAAGCGCATCGTTGTAGTGGACCACCACCTCGCGGATGTCGGTAGTGGACGCATCAAAAACCTCGGCCGGAAGCTCGTTCTGCAACTCACGGCGAGCGCGCCGGCTATCAACCGCGACAATGAGACGCTTTAACCAAGCGCCTGATCGGTTGGGGAGGTCCTGCAAGCGCTCAGGTTCAGGCTTTAGCTCGCAGCCAGGGATGTGCGGCTGCGCCTTCTGGCAGAGCGTCGGGCTCTTCGGATCGTCGATGTCATCCTCATCAAACCAGACCTGCCGCTGGAGGTTCCCGGAGGAAACGACATCATCGTCGCAAACAATGAGCTTACCCCGCAGATCGACGTGGCGCGCTGCCCAGAGGAAACCATTTCCGATGGCCCCCGCCCCGGCCAGATGGGTCTCGCCGAGATTGACAGCTTCCTCCAGAACCCCGCGGTCGGGCAGGATGTCGTCATACCTGATTTCCAGACGGTCCGGCGGAGGGTTGGGAATGCCTTCTCCCACGGCCCGGTGGATGGCAACGCCGGCACCATAGCAGGCGGCAACCACTGTAAGCGTGCGATGGGCGGGGCTGGCGCTGTGTACCGCTGTCGGCTGCGGGCTAAAGCAACAGCCATCTGGAGTAAGCCGTGCGAACACGGCAGGCGCAAGGCCTAGAGGCTGCACATCACCGATGACCATTTCCACCAAATAGGGTCCGCCATCAGGCGCGCCGTGAACGTCAATCGTCCTTGCCAGCAAGGGGCGCAGTTCTTGATAGAACTCGCTGGCGGCAACATCACCGCGGTCGAAGTGCACAACACCCGGCCATCCAGTCGTGCGGCGGCCTGCTCCGGCGTGATGCCCGCGGCGAGAGCGAGCGCCTTGATGTTCTCCGGGCGCGCCTCGGGCGTTAGGATATTTGAAGCCATTTGCTGAGCTCCCAAACTACAAGTTCTTGCCAACGGTTGTCGGCGGTGAGCTTGAACGTCTTTTGGTCCTGCATGAACGACGCGGCGGTGGTCCTGGCCGCAAAGTAGGGAACGACAAGCGAAAGCGCATTCTCGTGCCGCACGATGGCCCACTTGTCGTCGGCCAGAGAATGAAACGCGTGCTGCGGATGAGAATGGACCTGCGCGGCGATCATCCAGCCGTGCTGGGCGATGATGCCGATGATCTCCCGCATGGCGGCGGGCGGGATGCGGAAAATGTCCGCTCCCGCGATCTGTGCGGGCCGGCACACGGCTTCGATTTCGATGCCTGAAGCCGTCTCGCGACCGAACCAAAGCACGACGCACTCATTGCCACGCTGACCGGCTTCCTGGAGGTGCTTCAGGTCTGCTCGATGTGCTGGTGCCGGCAAATAACTTTGGACCCGCGGCACGCGTGCGGGACCTCAACGCCACGAACGATTCCGACATCGCCGGCTTGCAGGAGAAGATCGATGAGTGCCGTAAGTCGAGCCGTGAAGCGCGCGAAACCATCACACAGCTTCAGCAGAAGGCCGGGGTCGCATCGACCGACGAATTGCGGATCTCGATTCAGCGCTCCGACGACATGCGGAAGCTCAACGCCGAACTCGATCGCCTTACAGCCGCGCTCACGCAGGACGGCGATGGTCTATCGGTCGCAGAATTGTGCGTCGAGTGCTCGGGCATCGACTTGGATGCCATCACGGCCAAGGACCAGACGATCACCGAAGAAGTGCAAGAATTGCGCAATCGCCAGATGGAAGCGCGCGAGGCCCGCAACACCGCGCGCAAAGCCTTCGAGGCCATCGGCGGTGACGATCGGGCGGCGAGGGACGCCGCCGATCGGCAAGCGGCGCTTGCCGAGATGACCGAGATTGCCGAGCAGTATGTGCGCGTTCGCTCTGCGGTCGTATTGCTGGAATGGGCTATCGATCGCTATCGGCGGGAGAAGCAGGCGCCCATGCTCAAGCGCGCAGGCGAGCTGTTCGCCATCCTCACTTGCGGGTCTTTCCAAACGCTCCAGCTCGAATTCGACGAGCACGACAATGCGCGGCTCGCCGGCATCCGCCAGGACGGCCGGCGCGTGACGGTCAGCGGGGATGAGCACCGGCACTGCGGACCAGCTCTACCTCGCGCTCCGAATCGCTGCGATCGAGGACTATCTCGACCATGCCGAGCCCCTGCCGTTCGGCGGACGATCTGTTCATCAACTTCGACGACAAGCGCGCGGCGGCAGGCTTCCGCGTCTTGGGCGAGCTCGCCAAAAAGACGCAGGTCCTATTCTTCACGCACCACGAGCACCTTCTCGAGGTGGCCCGAAGAGTTTTGGGCGACGCGATTACCGGAGCTATGCTGGCAGAGGCGGCGAGCCCGCCGCAGCGCTCGGAGGCCGCATGACTCGTCCAGATCTAGCATCGATTGTTCTTGATTTGTTCTTAGTCTCGCGCTATAGACTCTACTCCTGTGCACAGCTCAAAGAATGGCCTATGCCCGGCATGTGGTCATTGTCTAGATAATGCGATCGCGACCATGGGTTTAGTAGAACGTGCAGAACAATTTTTCCATTTTTGGCTCGGCCTACCGGGCTGTGGCAGCAGCTGTCAGTTCCGCACTTAGTACAAATAAGACATATTACACAGCGCCGATAGGCTTGAAGGGTCGAGCGCGCGTCGGCGTGATAACCGTGATCCCGGAGGAGTTTGCAGCGGCTCAGGAAGTCTTTGATTTGCGGCGGAACATTCCGGAGACTCCGTATTTCGTCCAAACCAATTCGACATCGGGAGATTGGGACACGGTTCTCACACAGGCCACCGATCGAACAAACGTTCCGCTCAGCGGTGATATCGCTGCCATGATTCAAGACCTCCGTCCTCAAGTCTTGATCTTGCTTGGCGTCGCAGGCGGCCTCTGCGACGGCAATGGCAAGGGACGCGATGGTATCGACTTGGGCCACGTGCTGATCGCGGAGTATGTCGGATACGTCGAGTTCCTTAAAATTACGGACAAAGGAACCTTCCATCGTCACTACGCAATCGACCATCCTTCACTACCCTTGAGGCGCAGCGTCGCGCTACCGCTTTCGAAGGAGTTTGATCTGAAGCGGGCGCTGAAGCTTCAGCAGCCCGACAAGGTCACGCCACCCAGACAGATTGTCCCTCGCATACATATCGGACCTATTGTTTCAGGCGAGAAGGTCATGGGGGACATTCACGACCCGATGCAAATCAATCTCTTGAAGCCGTTCGACAATTCGCTTGCGGTTGATATGGAATCGATCGGGATTGCGCGCCAAGTGTGCGAGAGGAGAAGTTCGTTTTGGTATAATCCGCGTTATGCCGTAATTCGTGGGATATCAGACTTGGTAGGGCCACCGGAGAACGCCGAAGTTCGCGCGGCTTGGAAGCCCTTCGCAGCTCACGCCGCAGCAATTGTCGCCCAGGAATTCGTTCGCCGGCTGCCGCGCGATCCCGCTCCTGGAGCTGATCTATGAAGGCGTCTCCAGAGCAGCAGCTGCAATTTCTGTCGAAAGCCGCACGCCTCGAGCTGGCCAATCTTCCCGACGAAAAGCCGACGTTCGCGCTCCGTCTGGGCTGGTCTCACAACTATGACGACTTGTTCGCCGGCATCCATTCGGAGACCGATGAGAACGGACTGCTGAACAAGTTATTGCAGAAGGGAAAGGTCCTAATTGCCGGCCGCGGCGGTGGAGGGAAAACGCACCTGTTGTATCGAACGATGAAGCGCGCAGCCGCCGTCGAGCTCATTCCTATTTTCATTGATTTGAAGAAATGGTCTGGGGCCGATTATGAACGGTGGAAGGATTGGACCGCTGCAGATCTGTCGGAGGGCGCCAGCTTCTTGATAGAACGCTTTAGCAGCCCAAAGATATCGGCTCTCGAGCTGGACTGGATTCCGCCCACAGCAAAGAAGTTGCTTGTCGTGGACGGCTTGAACGAGCTGTCCGCGAACGTCGGTCAACAGATTCTCCATGCCCTGAACGAGATTTCCACTGATCAGGTTCAGACATATGTGATCGTGGCCGATCGCTTGGTTCGGCGACAACTGCCGTCGGAAAGAAGCTGGGCGCTATCGACCATTCTACCTTTCTCCGAAGAGCAGATCAGGTCCTACTCCGCAGGGAAGGTCCGAATCCCGAACGACTCTCGCATGCTGGAGATTCCGTTCTTCCTCAACGCTGCGATCAAAGGAGACTTGGTATCTGGCGGCCGGGCAGCAATTAGCAGCTCCTTCTTACGAAAGCATTCCGGACTAACAGAGCATCAACTCGATCAACTTGCGAAATTCGCGCTTGACGCCTACCTGGAAAACAAGGCGCGCACATTTACGTTTGATCAGCTGCTGCAATCGACGGGGCCGGAGGTTGCACACAAAATCCTAGCGGCCAGAATAGTCGAGAAACTGGATGACGGACTCGCCTATTTCTCTCATCACCTGGTTCACGACTACCTAGTCGCCAGGCATCTAGCGGGACAGCCAGCTACCGCTTGGACGCGGGACACGCTGAATGCCGTCAGCTTTGATCGAAGCTCGTTCGACGTTACCGCTCTGGTTCTGGGGCTACTGAAGGGACAGCAGGCGAGTCTTTTCTTGCGAACTCTCTACGACTGGGATCTCTACGCGGCGGGCTACGCAATGGCGGAAGCAGACACGCAAGGAGACGGCCCGGCCGAAGAAATGCGCGCCTTGATTTTCGCCATGCTCGCGGAGAAACGGTTCGACGTAGTCATGGCGACGAGACAGCGGGCCAACGATGCTTTGCTGATCTATCAATCGCCCGATGCGATTCCGTACAGAGCGGCAACCGATTTGCAGCGGGTATTTGACGCAATCGGAATGGTCGATTCAACAGAGGATTGGTTCAACGAGTGGCGTAGACTTTTTCTAAAGCCGCTGGGATCCCCCTTGGATGACGAGTCGCTGGACCTGATATTGGACACCGACTCCGTCAAGGGCTGGACCATCGCAAATGTTGCAAAACGCACGCATCTCTCTTCTGACCAACAGTCAAGGCTTCGCAGCTTGCTCGCTCAGGATGAGACGGTCGTTCGCTGGAGAGTTGCTCACGCTCTCGGCAGCTTCCCTGGTCGTTTAAACTTTGAAGCTCTGATCCGCGTCCTTGATCACGACCTGGAAGGGGATGTTCGCTACGGAGCGATTCGGTCTCTTATTGAAATGGCGAGCTACAGTGACCCTGAGCTGAGGGATGCAATTGCGGCAGAGATTGAAAGAGGAGCATCCAAAATTTCAGCCGACATCAGAGTCGCCATCGAGTTGTCGCGCGCTCTACTAATTGATTTCAAAAAGGCACCCAAAGACTGGCTACGGATAGTGAAGATGATATCGCGTGCGATGTTTCAATCGACAGAAGATCCTGCAAACCGAGATGTCTGGCGCTCCGTTTCAAGCAGAGCAGAAGTGCTCTACGATCAAGATAGAATGAACCTTGGCGGGTAAGAATGACGGAAAATTGGGACAACCGGTTCATGGAACTCGCCGTTCATGTTGGAGGCTGGAGCAAGGATTCAAGCCGCAAGGTCGGCTGCGTGATCGTAGGACCTCACAATGAAATCCGAGCCACTGGCTATAACGGCTTTCCGCGCGGAGCAGACGATGACAAAATCGAGCGGCATGCGCGCCCTCAGAAATATCTCTGGACCGAACACGCGGAGCGCAATGCGATCTACAACGCCGCTCGATCTGGAACGCCTCTCGAGGGATGCCGGATCTATGTTCCTTGGTTTCCGTGCATGGATTGCGCGAGAGCAATCGTCCAGGTCGGGATCAAGCATCTGATCGCCGTTCGTCCGGATGAAGGAGATCCGCAGTGGGGAGAAGCATTTACTGCTGCTCTCGAACTCTTGAATGAGGCGAATGTGGAGATCCGTTGGTTCGACCTTCAAGGTCAAATTTCCCAAGCGCCAAGAGCTAGCTAGTTGTTGAGTCGTCCGTGAACAAGCCTCTAAGCGATTGAGCGGGAGTCTGTTTTCCGGATGCAGAGAGATTTGAGATTGCAGGGATTTGGAGCTTGAGCGTGCCAAACCTTGCAATTTCGTTTTGTGGATTCCCCTTCGCTGCGAACCGTGATTCTGTGGTGCATCGGAGGGGACGATGCGGCCGAAGAAGCGCAAGACGACGGGATCGAACGATCTGTTCCGGGCACGGCTGGACCAGATCATCAACCTGAAGCACGAGCTGGTTCTGCTTGCCGGCAAGATCGATTGGGACTGGATCGACGGCGAGATCGCACCGCTCTATAGCGAGAACGGCCGGCCGGGGATCGAGACCCGCTTCATGATCGGGCTGCTGTTGCTCAAGCACATTTACGGGCTGTCGGATGAAGGGGTGTGCGAGCGCTGGGTCCACGACCCGTATTTCCAGTTCTTCACCGGCGAAGAGTTCTTCCAGCACGCCTTCCCGCACGAGCGCTCGGACCTGAGCCATTGGCGCAAGCGGCTTGGCGACAAGCTGGAGTTGCTGCTGGCCGAGAGCCTGCGGGTTGCACACGAGGCCGGCGCGTTACGCGGCCAAGACCTCAAGCGGGTCACGGTCGACACCACGGTGCAGCCGAAGGCCATCGCCTTTCCGACCGATGCCAAGCTGCTGCATGCGGCCATCAAGGGGCTCAACCGCCTGGCGAGACGTCACGGCGTCAGGCTGCGGCAATCCTATTCTCGCGTAGCCAAGGCCGCCGCGATGATGGCGGGCCGCTACGCCCATGCCAAACAGTTCAAGCGGCACCAGCGGCAGTTGCGCATCCTGCGCTCCCGGCTGGGCCGGATCATCCGCGACATCCGCCGCAAGATCGAAGGTCAGGCCGCGCTCGAGGAGGCGTTCACCCTGCCACTTGGCCGGGCCAGCCAGATCCGCTCGCAGCAGCAGCGCCAGCGCGGCTGGAAGCTCTATTCCTTCCATGCCCCGGAGGTGGAGTGCATCGGCAAGGGCAAGGCCTCAGCCCCTTACGAGTTCGGGGTGAAGGCTTCCATCGTCACCAACAACCGCCGGGCCCCCGGTGGCCTGTTCGTGCTGCACGCCAGGGCGCTGCCCGATAACCCGTACGACGGCCACACCTTGCGGGACGTCATCGACCGTACCGAGACGCTCACCGGATGCGCGATCGAGCGGGCCTATGTCGACAAGGGATACCGCGGCCACGACGCGCAAAATCCCCGTCGCGTCTTCATCTCAGGCCAGAAGCGTGGCGTCTTCGGTGTCATCAAGCGCGAGCTGCGCCGACGTTCCGCCATCGAGCCCATCATCGGACACCTGAAGTCAGAAGGCCACCTCGGCCGTTGCCGCCTCAAAGGCCGCGCCGGCGACGCCGCCAACGTCATCCTCTCAGCCGTCGGCCACAACTTCCGCCGCATCCTCGCCTGGCTCAGAGTTCTTTGGCGCCTCATCCTGACCGCACTTATCGCTGCCATCAGCGGCTGCCCAGCGCTCAGATCAGCTTCTTAACGGACGACGATCTACTCGGCTTTCGGCTAGCGCTGATTTGGCTGGCTTTGGTCGCCGGCTTCTTGGTCAACTTACTCGTTTGGTAAGCGCCTTCGCGGTCGAGATGGACGTTGTCCATGCCTGCCACCAAGCCAAGCGTCGCGATCATCGGCACAGGTATCCGGACCCTATCCATGATCTTTCTCGATCTCCCGAAGACCGAAACAGCCCTTGAGCTCGGCCGCAAGCTTGCACTGGAAACGGGGCGGCGGGTGACGGTGAGAGATCAAGAAGGGGCCATCCTTAGCGTATTCGAGCCAGCGACTCCGAATTGAGAAGGACGCCTAGGCTGCACGGCCGATTAGGTTGGCCGCTTTTGGCCCATCGCTTTCATTGAAGCTTGCAGCTACATGTCGGTTGATGGGAGCAGACCGAAAATTTGCCGCTCAGAAAGTCGGCCTGCACTCAGCCGGCCTCCCCAATTAAAGAAATGGCCGCCCGGAGGCGGCTAGTTCTTGGTTTTACATCTTCACTACTTTTTGAGGGCATCAGCGGCGTCCCGCGCCGCATCCTTCACATCTCCAACGGCGTTGTGGGCGGATCCCTTGGATTTATCAATCTTGCCTTCAGCTTCCATGTCTTTGTCGCCACTAAGTTTACCGACGCCTTCTTTGATGGCGCCTTTTGCCTTGTCGGCAGCACCCTTCACGTGTTCGCGGTCCATGATCGTGTTCCTTTGCTAGTCCGGATGACCTGTCCAACGAAGGAGTTGCGCGGTGGTTCCTCGGAGAACAAGCTCCGCCCTTAACAGCAGACATTAGGCCCGATCTGGCAGGTACTGGGCGCCCCCACAACAATTGCGCTCTAGCGCAGCACCATATGGCGACCGCCACAGGTCGAACCTTCGCAAATCCCCTTGCGCTTCGTAGCCTCGAAAGCATGAAACCATTCTTTCGACAGAAGTCGCCCATGAAAAACTTCAAGCCGAACTGGGCTCGCTCCGTGCGCGCCGGTACTTTGAACAACCGCCGCGCCGCCGCCGAGGCGGCGTTCTCTGACGCCAAGTTCAAGTTGCAGCGTCACAACCTCGAAGCCGAACTCGATGCGGATGATAAGGCGCGCGCAAAGCTGGAGGCAGCCGTCGCCGCCAGCGCGTTGACGCGAAACGGCTATGCCGACGCGCTTGCGGAGGTGCAGACCACAATCGCGGACGCCGAACAGAAGCTCACGGCGGAGCGATCCGTCATGGAGCGCAAGGCCGCAAGCGAAAAGCTGGCGCATGATCTCGATGCGTTGAGCGCGCGCTGCCGGACCATCTGGCGGCAGGTCAGCGCCTTGCGGACGCCTTCGAGAAACTTCGCTTTTATTTCGAGAGCGGCGCCATCGCGCGGTTCGTCGGCAACGCGGCGGCACAGGTCGATGTCGCGGCGGGGGTCGCGCTCGTTGAGTTGCGCGGCATGGTGGACGCGATCCACAACGGCGCGGCGCCGATCCCGGCAGCGAAGGCGGTTTCCGCTTCCGTCCCGGTCCCTGAACCGGCCATGCCGACGCAAACGGTCTTCATGATGAAGTCCGCGAAGTACCGTGACCATGACGGCCGCTCCCGCTTCGCCGAACAATCTGAAGATGCCGACATGCCCGTGACGACTGCGCAGCGTGCACTGCGCCTGGGTGTGGCGGTCCCGGTGACCGATCCAAAGGGCGCTCGGCTCCGCGGTTCGCGCGGCGGTGATTTTGATCCGAAGGCGCCCGATGTCGTCGATTTCGACGCTGTCGAGGAGCCCAAGAACGTGTCGCATATCGATCCGGTTCTGCGCGAGGCCAACTTCACTCCGCTCCCCGTCGCGGAACCGCGCACGATCCTGATTGACGTTCCGCGGTCATGAAGGCAGCACCGCGGGGCTGGCAGCCCCACGAGATTACCCGCCGAGTTGATGGCTGGGTCGTCGATCCGGCCAACCACGGCAGCATTCCAGCGGCGGTCGCGAAGCTGATCGCCCGCGCCATGCCGGGCTTCCGCGGCCACTCGGTGGCTGACATTCGTGCACGTATGCTCGCTCGGCAGCGCATGTACGATCAACTGTCCAAGCTCCGCAAATGAATAGCAGCTCCCGAGGTCCGGAGGAGGCGTCGCAATCTTGCGCCTGTGGCGTCGGAAGGCGGCCAGTTCATCCCGTCCGGTGAGCTGGCCGCAGGGGTGCCGCTTGAGTTGAGAACGCACCAGTTGAAGACGAGCACGACGAATACGATGATTTGCTCGCCGAGATCGGCCGCACCGAGGACGAGCGGATTGCAGTTCATGAGGCCGGTCAGGCCGTGGCCGCGCGCTTACTCGGCAAGCCGCTCGGCGGAGCAACAATCAATCCCGGCCCAAACGGGAAGTACGGCGGCCTCGTGTGGGGTCCGCTAACAGCGTTGCCTTCGGCAACGACGACGACACCGATATCGTACCAGAACTGTGCGACAACTTGCGGGAATTGATGCCGCAGGATGGCGAGGCCCGCGGCAATGCGGCCGATGTCTACTTGCACGCACACGACCGTTGCGTCGAGCTCGTTGCAGCATCTGTCGCCGAGCGCATGCTTCTGCCAGGCGAAGCTGTGTCGTCTGTTAGTGACGTTGAGCAAGCGGTCGCGCTCACGTCATTGGTCTGCAAGTCGGCGGAGGCAGTCGAGCGCTTTCTCGCGTTTGCCGAGCAGCAGGCCCGCGATCTGTTGCGCTCGCACGGCCACATCATCATGGCCTTGAGTATCGCGCTAAAAATTCGTCGCATCCTGACGGGCGCGGAGATCGACGACGTAATCGCAACGACGGTCGCGGGTCTAAGTTGGCGGCCGAGCGCCGGCGCCGCGCCGAATGGCGCAAGGGCGAGCTGGTGGCCGAGCGCTTTCGTGCCGCATGTGATCACGCAAGTACCGCAGTCCCGTGCCAAATTCTGAACCAGATCGGATGCGGTAATCGGGGACATCAAGGATCGTAAGGCACGGCGGATGTAACCGGCCTGATGATCTTGAAGGGCCCCGATGTGCAACGCGTCGGGGCCTTTGTTGTAGCGCGCTAGCCTCCGGCAAGAAACGCGGGTGGAGGAACCCTATCCTAAGCTAATCATTAAAGTTCCAATCCCGGGACCCCTCGTTTAGCCGCCCGCGCAGTGTCTCGGCGATACAAGGTTTCGGTCTAAGTCGAGCAGACAGGGTTCGGGGAAGTACGAGGCGGGCCGGAAAAAGACCGCCCGAAGGCGGTCTTTTCAGTGCAGGCCCGGGCCAAAATAGATCGGGATCAAACGTGCTCCGCCCGGAGTGATTGCGAGCTAAGCATCATCTGACGAGCGCTGCCTCACAATTATAGTTGCAGTTCTGAAATGGAAAGAGTGCGCTTTTCCATTTGATGATGCGCCCGTTCGCGGGTGCCCTTCGCTTGGATCGGCATAGGGGGCGACCTTGTGGGTCGCTCCCCTGCCACACCACCCGGCATGCGGGTCCGCACCGGGCGGTTCGAGAAGTTGAGGTCATGAGAGCCGGGGCAGCCCCAGCCGGTCCGACCAGTTCAGGGTCAACACGGCGTTGAGGAGCATGCCGCTGTTGCGCCGCCAGCGACGGCTATTGGCCGCCACCTGTCGTGCAGCGTCAGGCTTAGCCCCCATTACCAGCAGTTCCCTATACATGGTCGTGCCGCGCTTCCACTGCTTGAGCTGGATGGCGCGCAGCCGATGACGCAGCCATTGGTCGAGCTCTCGCCAGACCCGTGGTGTTTGCGCCAGCCGGAAGTACGCCTTCCAACCCCGGATGTAAGGCCGCAGATGGTCCACCACATCCTGCATACTGCGCCCGCCACTTCGGCAGGTCAGTTGCCGGACGCGCTGCTTGAACGTCCTCATCGGCTTTTCGGCGACCTTGCGTTTGATCACGCCGCCCGGGGCCACCCAAAAGCTGTAGCCCAGGAACTTGCGACCAAACACGCTGGCCACTGCGCTTTTGGTCTCGTTGACCGTCAAGTGCAGTTTGCCGTAGAGCCGCCGAAGCAGCGCCATCACCCGTTCACCTGCCCGGCGGCTGCGAACGTAGACGTTCGCATCGTCGGCGTAGCGCACGAAGCAATGGCCCCGGCATTCCAGAGCCTTGTCCACTTCATCGAGCAGCACATTGGCCAGCAACGGCGATAGCGGGCCGCCCTGCGGCGTCCCCATCGCGCGCCTCTGGACCACGCCATCGTCCATGATCCCGCTGTTCAGATACGCCCGGATCAGCCGGATGACCCCGGTGTCTCCGATCCGTTTCTGAAGGCGGTCGATGAGGATGTCGTGATCGACCCGGTCAAAGAACTTTTCCAGGTCCACATCCACTACGATCCGGCGACCCGATTGCACGTATGACTGCGCCGCGAGGACGGCATCATGCGCGTTTCGGCCCGGCCGGAAGCCGTAGCTGTGCTTGCTGAAGGTCGGATCAAGAATGGGCTGCAACACTTGCAGCAGCGCCTGCTGGATCAACCGATCCGTCACCGTCGGGATGCCGAGCTCACGCTCGCCGCCGTCAGGCTTGTCGCACCGGACTGGGTCGGTACGTCCCCGACAACAGTTGCTCGCGGAGCGCGGGCCACGCCGTACGCAGATGCGCGACCGTCTGATCGATGTCCAGACCATCCACGCCGGCCACGCCTTTGTTGGCCCGAACCCGTTTGAGCGCCCGCTGCAGGTTCTCTCTCGTCAGGGCTGCCAGAAGCAGCCCTGATCCCGTGCTCCCCGATCCACGCCGCGGGCGGCGCGCTTCGTCGCTGCCCGAGCCAGACGCGGCTTCACCGCGTCCTTCCTCGAGCCGCCCTGCTTGCGCAGGCGTCTGACGCGATGCTTGCCACCTCGGCATGGTGTTGGACCACTCCCTCTCGTTCGGCCCTTCGCCTCCGGGTCGGCTTTGCTGCCTTCCCACCGACTACTACGGCCTCGGCTGACTTCTCGCTCCGGCTCGACACCGTCGCCCTTTCGGGCACAAGGCGAGATCTCCCCAGGTAAGAACGCACTCCTTCACTGCACGGCCGCCGGATCTACGCCGCTTCCCCTCGATCACGAGAGCTTCGCGGTTTCTGGCCCGCTCGCCCTGGTCGGCAACGCCTTCTATCCGGTTCTTGTTCATCGGCCCGCAGCTTCGCTCCGCGCTTCCTCCCCACATTTGGTCGCCCTCATGCAGTTGCGCTTCACTTCGCTCGTTGTGATCAACTCGCGATGGGACTTGCACCCACAAGAGTGCGCCCATGCTGGGCGCACCAAAAAAAGGCTCCAGTTGTGGGACTGGAGCCTTCCTAACGAGCGCTTCCGACATGGGGGGCTTGTGGTTCGAAAGAGCGCCTTCATTCTGCGCTGGGCTTTTCGCTCTCGTCAATGCTTCGAGCCAAATGCACCCGGAGAAACCAAAAGTCAGACGATTGCGCTGTCACTAAATCCAATGAAACATCGGACTATCGCTCGTCATTTCAATCTGCGAAGTTTCAACTCCGACGTATGACAGAGAATAGTGCTTGTGAAAAACAGGCCGAAGGGAGGTTCGCAATGGAGAAGGTGCGACGCTTGCGCGCGATGGGTTCGCTGTGCCGTCAACAGGCCGCGTACAACAGCATGAACAAGTGGAAGCTCCTCGCGGAAGCGGAATATTGGGAGCACCTGGCCGATCTTGAGCTGTCTTCCTACTTCCAACAATGCAATGCCGTTAGCTCAAATGAAATAACACAGCCTCAAGCACTCACAGACGCGAATGGCACTCAATGGGAGACGATTGCCGCCCAAGCAGCTGTGACCGCTAACGACGCGCAATGGTAGTCCGTCGCATCGAGATCACGGTTCGCCGCACGCGATAAGGCCGTCACTCTTTCGGCAGCTCCAACGCTTCGACGGCCCGACTGCAAATTTGGCTGGGGTCTTTGAGGCCGGTCTGGCCGATCTCGATAATCTTCTTGGCGATCAGCTCGGTGAGCGGGTCGTTCCGATCCTTTACGCCGATGGTGCGCAGGGCCTGTTCGTAAGCCGTCGAAAGCCGGGCGATCTCTTCAGGTCCCAGAGGTGAGTTCTGTAGTATTCGGTAAATTGCCACGCTGCTGCCCCCCGTTGGAATACAGCATAGCACTCGTTCACCGACCCCGAGCTAGAGCGAACCAGAGCTAACCTTAACGTGGGGGGATGGTATTCATCCGAATGCGTCCCGCTCCGCTCCATCGCTGGCGTACCGGGGTGCATCGCGCGCCTCCCCGCACGCCAGCCCATCGGAGGGCTGCCACACACCGTCCCTTTCAACCGCCCGAAGGGACCGGCCGGCCTGAGGCGACTTTGCGCAACATCAAAACGGATTGGTTCACACTGACTACGCTAGCTCCGTAGCCGAACAACCCTGTTGTCAGGCTGCTGAGGTTATGAGGCCCGGACTCCTAGGCACACCGGGCCTCGCTTTAGGTTCTCTTATTGACCACTTGGGTCGACATCACCGGAGGCTCGACATGTGCACCAAAAATTATGCTGACGATCTCAATGCCACCGTGCGCCATGCCCTAGAGACAACCCGTGCCATCGCGGTCTGCCCGTTCCACTCCGAAGTCAGCATCCGCGTACGTGACGATGCAGCCGAAAGCCACGCCTTTGAGCGCGCCAAGAGGATCGTTAGGAGCGATCGCACGAATTGGGAAACGCAAGCCCTCCGGCAAGAAGTCGCACGGAAGCTTGGCAAAGCAGCAGATGGGGGGTGCCCACGCTTCGCTAAACATTAAACGCCGCGCGCCGGGCGGCGCATACGAATTCATCCCTCAATCGCGAGGTTCACATTGTTCCTATCGGTCGCCTTAGCGCACAGTTCCAGAATTAACTTGCAGCATGAGCATCAAGCTTAATTCTAGGCCGTGATTGCGGCCGCGCTCCAGAGGACTAGGTTTGCGCACACCGGACATTGCCCTTGTCCGTTCCACCCTAGCGAAGTCGCCGCATCTTCATACTCGGTGCGGCGACTTCGTCACAGCTTGGCACGCGAGCATGAGAGAGCAGCCGGAACGCGAAACGCTTGATCTCATCGAGATGCGTCGCCAACTTACGGCACTCCGTTCAAAGCACTCGGACAATCTTTTGATTGCTTCGCTGTTGAACCGATTTTTCGTGAAAGTCGCATTTCTAGTAGAGCCAACAGACCTTGCGCAAGAGCAGTATCTCCGATCGGAGTTCGAACAAACGTTGATAAAGGTCAAAGAGATCGCGGCACGGACGAAATCTGAGTAAGGCATAAAGGCATCGCGCCAGCTTCGATTGCTGATTATCTATTTCGGCTCGTGCTTCTCAGTTATCTCTCGCGCAGCCAACCCAAGCTCCAGCTCTTGAAGCAGCTCAATTAGCAACTCTACGATCTCCGCATAGTCAGACGGCGCAAGTGAATGCACGCCGCGCATTGTCATCTGGTCTTTGAGAATGGCCGCCATCATGGCTTTGACGCTCATGCGTCCTCATCTGAAAATTGGATCGTCATAAAATCAATCTTAAGTAGATGCCAAAGATTGCGGATGCGCAACGTCCGTAGAATTACGGACGCAACGGGACCCCGACTAAGTTTGCAGTGCAGCACGGCGTGCGAGGTACCACCTTATAGCGCCCAGGCTGAAGCGGGACGTGGCATCAGCTAAACCTTTGAGCGCGAGCATTCGGTCGACAGCAACAGGATTCCCAGCGTTCGCGCCATTCGCTGCACTGATCCGGCGTAGCGGCCAAGTTCGGCAGCGATCTTCGATGCGCCAACTCCTTGCCGGGCCAGCCTGACCATTCGCCGGGACCTCGTGTTCGGCCCATTGCTTTGGCTTCGGTGTTTTCATGGTCCGGCGCTCAACCGGCACCAGTTAACCAGTGCCCCTAGTTGCCAGCACTTGGGAAATTTACGGGTTTCCGCATGAGCCGAGCGGGCTCTCGCGCGCTAGTTCGACACCGGTCCTTGCGAAACAGTTCGTTAGCTTTCTTGTGGCTTGCTGGGAGCGTGCCGATTACCGCTGATTACGGCACACGGAATGGGAATGTCGGCCCCGGCTGTTTCTCCCAACCTGCGGCTGGGGCCGTTTTGAACTTTCGCAGCATTGTTCGACCCGGTCCACAACTATGCTTAGAGACATTGCTATCGCGCTATTTGGACTGGGCATTTTATCCCAGGGTCGATCAGGCGTACTTCTATGGCCGCAATACTGACGGTGCACTCAGGCTTGTGCGCGAGATCGGCCGCGGGTTTGGCCTATAGATCATCGCACTAGCAGCTTCTCGCCGCGCTCCCACGCACCATATTTCCACGCTGTCCAATTCCGCTCTTGCCGCCACTCATCGAAATTGTCCTCCGTCCGCTTGGACAGGAACACCGGCCACTCCCCCATGAACGCGGTGCGTGCGCTCTCGAATGTCGCCGCTGTGCCAGAGGTGCATTCGCCAGGGCGTGCTCCTGGATAGAAGCCAAACCGCCATTGCCATGGATCGGTTTCGGCCGGATTGCCGCTTCGCAAGCCGATGCCGCCGAGATGGACATCGCCGTAATAGATCAGTCAGCGCTCTTGGTGAGCGTCGCGGTCTCTCCGGCGGGTGAGATGGAGCATAGCGCATCAAAGCGCCGGGGCTTGCCGCTTGCAAATTATCAAGGGGTTGCGGATTTCGTCGGCGCCGGGCTACTCGGTCTCGTGGGTGTGGCTAGGTCTGCTGTCGAGAGTGGTCCGGACATCGGGGAATGTTTGCCTCGAAGGGTGCTTTTGACCCTGACCTGACATCAGGACGCAAGCGCGGGCGCTGTACTTTGAGGGGCCAATGCCTAGTCTGAGAGGCGTGCTTTTTTTTGGAGAGCTATGAGAGGAGAACACAATGACACGAATTGCCCAGGTAACTTGCGTCGCAGTGATGTTGATGTTGGCTGTAGCCGTAGCAGTGGCCGGCCCAGAAGAAGACGGGAATGCCGCGGTGGACCGTTGGTCCGTTGCATATAACACCAATGATCCAGAGACCATCGCCCAGAACTATTGTCCTGATGCAATCCTTCTCGGAACGGTCAGTCCTGTTATCTCCACAGGGACGCAAGCAATCATAAAATATTTCACACCCACGAAGGGGACGGGTAACAAAAATTCGATTGACGAACGGCATACGATAACAATCAGTGATAACGCCGTCGTCGTCACCGGCTTTTATACATTTACTCGCATGGTCGATGGTAAGGCGATACCCAATCCATCACGCTTCACAATGCTTGTTACGAAGCGGGGAAATCAATGGTGCATAGCGCATCACCATTCTTCGCCACACGTTCTGCCGAAGAGCTGATACCGAAGCGAGGCTGCACCGGTTGTCGCCTATTGGCCCAGGCCGTGTGAAAATCCCGTAACTTGGGGCACTCCGGCGCATTTCAACGGCTGCCGCGCTTCTAATTCGGTGGAACCGATCTCCTGTCATCTCAGTGGCAACCAGGAGCTTCATGTAGGCGCTGATTTGGTCGCAGAGGCCGGCCTTACGCCTGCATCGCCTCCAGCAATCCGCCGACGCCCACGATCATCATCACGCGCTTCATATTGTAGGCGAGCACGTTGAGCGCCATCTCGGTGGCCACCTTTGACAGATTTTTCGTGAGAAAGTGCGTTGCTCCCATCCAACACTTCATCGTGCCGAACGGATGCTCCACTGTCTGACGGCGGACACCCATTGAACTGGGGTTGTGGTCGAGCCGATCCTGAACCTTTTCCAGAACAGCCTCATGCTCCCAGCGTGAGATGCGGCGCTCGGGGCCGGTCGTGCACTGAGCTTTTAGTGCGCAGGTCTTGCAGGAGCTTGTCCAATAGCGGCGCAATGTCTTTCCGTCCTCTACGTTCGCATAGTGATAAGTTAGCCGCTCGCCGGCGGGACAGCGATAAACATCGTCGGCGGCGACATAGACGAAGTCCTGTTTGCCGAAGCGGCCAGCAGCTTTGGCGCCCGAAGTCATCGGCTTCGGCAACGTCACCGTAATGTCGGCTTCCTCGCAGGCCTTGATCTCCTCTCCATCGTAATAGCCGCGATCTGCCACGACTTCGAGCGTCTCGACAGCCATCTCATCGCGAGCCTGCCTGGCCATGTTGGCGAGTTGGTGGCGGTCGGTACCCACGTTGGTCACCTCATGAGCCACAATGAGATGATGCTGCGTATCAACTGCAATCTGCACGTTATAGCCCACGATCCCGGTGTCCTTGCCGCTTGTCGCCATCGAGCGCGCGTCAGGATCGGTCAGCGAGATCTGCTTGTCCTCACTCTCCATCATCTCCGCATTGATCGCGTTGAGCCGGACGATCTCCTCCTTGAGCTTCTCGATCTTGCCCTTTAACCGCTCAACCTTCGCCTCTGGCACCGCGTCGCCATGCCGATCGGCGGTCTCGAGCTGCGAGAGATAGCGGGCGATGCTCTCATCGATCCGCTCAAGACGCCGCTTCATCTTGGCCTCGGTGAAGTTCTTGTCCCGCGCATTGACAGCCTTGAACTTCGATCCGTCGATGGCGACGCTCGCTGCAACAAGCAGATCAAGCTTGCGGCACAGCGCGACGAACTCGCGGCAGACCTCACGAATGGCCCTGCCATTGTCCTTGCGGAAATCCGCGATGGTCTTGAAGTCGGGCGCCAACTGCCCGGTCAGCCAGATCATCTCGATATTGCGCTGGCATTCCCGCTCCAGGCGTCGGCTCGACGGCACGCGATTGAGGTAGCCGTAGATGTAGAGCTTGAGCATAACACCAGGGTGATAACTGGGTCGGCCGGTGTCGAGTGGCTGGACACCGACAAACCCGAGCTTGTCGAGATCGAGACCGTCGACAAACACGTCGACCGCTCGCACCGGATTGTCCTCGGCCACATAGTCGTCGAGCGATGCCGGAAACAGTGTGCTTTGCCCGCGATCCAGCCCTTCAACAAAGCGCTTCATCTGATCCCCGCAAAAAGCTTCGGGAATCTTATCGCGCGAATCACAGCAAACAGAGCCTTTTCACACAGCCTGGGCCCGAAGGCGAAGATTCGACGCGTCGGCATTAGAAGCCAGGGCAGCAAGTTCAAAGCGGTGAACAACCGAAACAAGAACTTCACACGGGCGAAGGTGGAGCGGCGGCGCGCCCAGCTAGAGGAGAGCGTCGCGCGCTATCTGAGCCAACTTGACACGGCCGACCGGCAGGAGCCGACGGAGGCGCTAGCGGAGCGGGGCGTTCCGCCAATCTCGAAGCGATCACTCATCTCACAAGAGGGCTGGAAGCGTTTCGTGGATGCCGAGCGTGACCTCGCCGACCCCCGATCATGGAAAGAACTCTCCTGCTCTATTTCTTGCGTCGTGTGTCCTTAAGACTTCTCTCCCAGTCAGAGCCCCTATCACCGAAGCTTTCGAATCGACACCACAGACCAGATTGGAAATCGTCCTCCACGAAGAGGGGCGGCAATGCCGGGCAGCCGGGGCCTCGTCAGAGTGCGACTGTTTCCTCGACAACATATTTCAGCGGCGTCCCCTCAGCGGACAGGGTCATTCGCAGTTTGAGCTTGCCACCTTTCACCACCCCGCTTCGCACTAGGTTCTCGATTTCACGTTGCGATGTAACTCCGACATGCTTCAGAACTTTACGGATGGCCATATTGAGGCGATCTTCGTCGAACTCGGCTGTCATGGCTGTTCTCCCTGTTCGGGCAGGCAAAGTCTAACACGAGGTGAGCAAAGACCAAACATCGAGGCCCCCGCTCGCGTCGCCGTCGACTTCCTCCTTACCTGGATCGTCTACCAACCTCGGCCCGGATCTGAAGATTACACCTGACGCGGCAATGTCGGCAGTCTGAGGTGGACCGGACACGGCTGAGCGCAGTCCTCTACCGCTGTTGTGACCCACAAGAGACATTAGTGCGCATCGCTGAGAGGCGGGCGCGCGCAGCGCACGGCGAAGGTCTGCCGCGCCACGAGAATGT
This sequence comes from Bradyrhizobium diazoefficiens, assembly GCF_016616885.1. Classification (NCBI taxonomy): domain Bacteria; kingdom Pseudomonadati; phylum Pseudomonadota; class Alphaproteobacteria; order Hyphomicrobiales; family Nitrobacteraceae; genus Bradyrhizobium; species Bradyrhizobium diazoefficiens. Next base: position 6,981,283 of record NZ_CP067102.1, read on the forward strand.
ATCCCCCGGCCCGGCAAGTATTCTGATGCTCGTCGGTACTTGAACGTGAGCGCGGGGCTCGACGCGGCAGGAACGCTTTCATCTTCCGGCAACGCGGAGTGATCTGAATCGGCCACAGGCGGTCCAGAAGCGAGCAAGCAAATCTGGTCCTGAGCGGCCCGAAACGTTCCGGTCCGCAAGGCGCATCGGTACCGGGACAGGTCGCCCAGAAGGACGAGCACGCTGCGTGGACGCTGTCGCCGCAAATTGGCTGGTGTGGTGGCCGCACTCTCTCTGTCCCGTGAGGTGCTCGAGCCGATTACGCTCGCGATTCTCTGTCCTTCGTGCTCTCGCCTTTGGTAACTTGCTTCGCCGCTTGCGGCTGGGCGGTGCCGTCGGTTCTGATTCAGTTCTCTTTGCGGTTGATCGGCGTCGCGTCGCGGCCGCGACGCGCTGTGAACGAAGTGCGTCAGCTGCTCCACTGCGCCCCGGCGCGTGCCTCAGCAATGCATTCCTGAGATTGCGGCGGGGCCGCGAATAAGCTTCGTAGTCCCTCGCTGACCAAAGCCAGCGCGACGCGGGGCCGATGCCATTTCCCGCACCGTGACCGGCGCGGCTTCGCGCGTGGGATCGAATGGACCGCTGAGAAGTCTAGTATCTGCCTCTCCGATCGGTTGAGTTGCTATGCATCGACCACGCCCGTGAAGAACCAATAGCTGCCGAGCAGGGTAATCAGCGCCGACAGCGCATAGACCAAAGCTGCGGGCCTCGCCGGCTTGGCTCCATCGATCGCCACGAGCCCGTCTAGGCCAATCAGCGGCGGAATCACCATCGCAACGATAGCGACCTGGCCGATCTCGACGCCGATGTTGAAGGCCGCGAGTGCCGGCACGACCGCATGTGACGGAAGGCCGATCTCCTGCAGCGCGCTGGCAAAGCCGAAGCCGTGGATCAGCCCGAACATGAAGGTAACGCGCCAGCGCCGGTCGATGTCCCGCGAAAAGAAATTCTCGACGGCAACGAACACGATCGATGCCGCGATCGCGGGCTCAACGATCCGGCTCGGGATGACGACGATGCCGAGCGCCGCCAGCGACAGCGTGATCGAGTGCGCGATCGTGAACGCCGTCACGATCTTGATGACGGGAACGAGCCGTCGCGCCCAGAGCACGACGGCGACCAGGAAGGCGATGTGGTCGTAGCCGAGAAAGATGTGCTCGATGCCGGTGACAAGATAGCGTTGCATCGTCGAGGCGAGCGATGGTGCCGGCGCCGACAGTGTCACGGTCGTGTTGTCGGCATCGAGCAGCGCCTGCGCCTCGTGTCCGCGTTGCGCGACCAGCACGACCTGCCGCGCGGACGGATCCTTCTCCGTCATCACCGTGGAGCGATAGATGATGTCGCCGGCCACGGTGGCGCAGGAGAAGGTGTTGCGGAAGATGATGCCGTCGCCATCGGCGAGGATCGCGGCCTCGCCGGCCGGGCACGCGATGCCGGCGGCGTTCCTCACGGCCAGATGCGCGGTCACATAGGCGAGGATCACCGGCGTGGCGGCGGCGACTGCGGCGGGATCGACCGTATCCTCCTTGGCGTCATAGAGCTTGGTGCCGACCAGACGGTCGACGTCGCTGCCCTTGAGCCCTATCTCGACGGTTACCATGCGGTCGTCGGTGGAGGCGAGCCGCGCTGTGGAGAGGTTGATCTGATGCGCCCAGGCCGGCAGGGCCAGGTCCAGCAGTGTCAGAATTGCAGCCAAGGACCCCCGCCACGATCGTCTCACGATGCCGCTCCGACGGCGCGCAACAGCTCCGTGAGACGGCGCATCTCGAACTCGGCCACGGTGACCACGGCGCCATCGGGCGCAAGCCGCGCATAGCGATCGAGCGGATCGGCTGAGGCACCGAATTCGAGCCGCGCCAGCGGCGTCGACGAGTCGCGCGCGAAGGCCAGTAGGATCAGGCCGGGCAGATTGAGGCCATACCGCGCGAGCTGCGACGGCTCGGCGTGCCCGATGCGCGTCTCGACAGCCGACGCATCGAACGCGCGCAGCGCCGCGTCGATTATGCGGGCCTGAGCGGGATCGGCGACATGGGCGGCGTTGCCGGAGGCATGGCTGTGCTGGCCGAGATGACGGAACCAGTTGCCGTCGCGGTCACGCTCGAACCGCGTCAGCCTGCCGGCAAACACGATCTCGATCGCCCAAATCTGCGCGATCGAGACCGGCAGCAGCAGGTCCTTGCCGCGGCTTGCCGCGCCGTGGCCTGCCTGGTCGCGGGAGCGGCGCGCGATGTCGAAAGCCACGCGCCACTCCTCCGCCACATGGCGTGGCATCAGCGCGACCGTGGCCTTGCCCGCGAGCCGGACGTAATGCGAGGTGCTCGCCGGATTGAGCGCGCCGAAATTGATGGTCGCAGCAGTGCCGCCGTTCGCCTCGATGGTAGCGACGATGACTGGCGGATCGAGGCCGAACTCGGCGAAGCTCGCGAATGTGAGCTCGCTCGCCGGCATCTCGCGCACGACCTCGCTGACATTGATTAGCCGAAGCGCCGTATCAAGATGCTTGCCGAGCTCGGGCGGCACGGCGCCATCGACAGCTTCGATGCCCCAGCCGGACGCCCGGTGGACGAGCACGATGCTGTCGCCGCCGGAGCGTATCGCAACGCGACGCACGTCAGCCGGCGCGATCGCCACCAGGCCCTTTGGCGCAAACGCGACCTTGCTCCGCAATTCCGGCCACTGCCCGCTGATCACAAGAACGGCGAGCAGCGCCAGCAGCAACGCGGCCAATAGCGGCATTCGCCATCGTCCGGTCGTGCTTGCAGCCGCTGCCCTCACCGCCGCCTCCACCACATCAGCATGCCGAACAGCGCGGTGCTCAGAGGCAATAGGACCTCCAGCACAAGGAAGCTGTCGCGCATCTGGCGGCTCGTCAGCACAATCTCCGGCAGCTTGAACGGCTGCGGCGGCACGCTCGGGCTTGCATCATCCTCGGCGAGCCAGCGCAGCATCGACACCGACAGCTCGCCGTTGGAGACGTAAGGGAAGTATTCGTTGCTGGCTAACTTGCTGGTACCGGCGACTATGAGGCGAAAGCGTTTGTCCTCGCCCGCGCCGGGCCAGGTCCCCTCGAGCGCAACCGCGAGCGGCTGCGGGCCGGACTTTGCGCTCGGCGCCTCTTCGCCTGTTGCGGCAACCACGGCCGTGGGCGATTTCAGATAGCTGTCCTGGCTGCTCGCCGCCAGCACGACGACACCGACCCCTGACGGGGGCTGCGCCACCGAGATTGGCCGCGCCTGCGGGAATACTGTCAGCGCGAGGCGTTTTGTGATCGGATGGGTGGGATAATAGGGTACCGCTACCTTGTCGGAATCTGTACGGAAATGATTGAGGGGATCGACGACGATCGCGGCGTCGCTCGCCAGCCCGACGGGCCTGAGCAAGAGCCGCTCGAAATCGCCGGATATCTCCGACAGCGGATCGAGCAGCAGGAGGAGCCGGCCGCCGCCTTTGAGGTAATTACCGAACAGCTGCACCTCGTCTGCGGCAAACACGGTGCGCGGTCCGATCTCGGCGATCACCGAGCAGTCGGGCGGAATTGCCGACGCCGTCGCGATGACGAGCTCGCGCATCTCGAAGCCGATCTGGTTCAGCGCGAGCTGCAGCCGGTCGAGCTGCTCGGGCGCGGCCTCCAGCACGTCGCCGGCGCCGGGCGTCTCATGGCCCTTCAGCGTCTCGACATGGCTATAATGGAAGTGCGACGGCATCGGGCGGAAAGTCTCGCCGTGCCCGGTGACGAAGCAGACGGTCTCTGTGCGCTTGCGCAGCACGCGCAGCGCTGCCAACGCTATGGCGACCAGCTTCGGCGGCTTGCGCGCGATCATGTCTTTCAGCCAGGGCCAGGAGCGGCTATCGCGTCGCCGCACATCTGCGATCACAGCCGTCGCGCCAGCGACCAAAACGGTTCGTAACATGCCGTCACCGGCGCGCGTAATCACGCCGAGCCTGTTCTTTCCGGCCGTTGAATGGTTCTTTGGTGTCAGGCCAAGCCAAGCAGCAAAGTTTCTTGCGGACTTGAACCCACCTGCATCCACGACCTTGATTGACAGCAGCGTCGCGCCAATCGGACCAATTCCCGGAATGGCCGCCAGTCGCCGGCTCATCTCGCTACTCCGGTGGAGGTGCATGAGCTTCTTGTCGAGCTTAGTGATCTGGTCATCGACGCGCGCCAGCTCTGCCGCCAACGCCTCCACGAGCTCCAGCGCCAAGTCGGGAACTGTCTCATCAGCCCGAATATCGATCAGCAACTGATCAAGGCGCGAAAGCCCCTTAGGCGCAGTAAAGCCAAATTCCGCGGCGTAGCCGCGGATCGAATTGGCGAGCTGGGTACGCCTGCCGATGAACTGGCTGCGCACGCGCGTGAGCATCTGCGCTCCCTGCTGCTCGGGACCTTTGATCGGCACAAAGTTCTTGCGCAGTTTCGGCCGACTCGCTGCTTCACAAATCGCCTCAGCGTCCGCGGCGTCGGATTTCCCGCGCTGCACATACGGCTTGACATATTGCGGCGGGATCATCGCCACCTCGTGGCCGAGCGATCGTAGCTCCCTCGCCCAATAGTGCGATGCTCCGCAAGCCTCCATCGCGACAAACGCAGGTGGCAAACGCCTGAAAAACTCCAGAACTTGGCCGCGCCTCAACTTGCGCCGCAAAACCGGCAGCTCCGACCCGTCAACACCATGCAACTGAAACACACTCTTTGACGTATCCAAACCAATGCGAACAATCGTCTCCACGCGCGGCTCCTTCGTTTGAGGTCAGACAACCTCAGTCTAGCCACGCAGAGTGGCGGAAGGGGGCCGTCCACCCCAACACGAGAGCCCGGTGCGGCGACAGCCGCACGCGCAAAACGGATAAGACGTCTGAAGTGTCGGAAAGCGGTTTCTTCAGTTCGTTCTCGCCCCACCTGGCCGGCTGGAAAATTCGGCCTTCGAAGGACCACGAGATCCCACGATCCGGAATCCCAGTCGTGTGTTAGCGATGGGGAACGTCTGCGGGACTAAACGATTCGTGTCAGCGTGGGAGAACCTTTCAATGCTGATGACCAAGCAGAGACGGTCAGCGATCCGCACCCTGCGCGGTTGGGCGATCAATGTGCTGAACGAAGCCAGCGCCATCCGCGAGTGCGAGGAGCACGGTTGGATGCAGGACCGCGCCGATCCGCATGCCCGAGAGCGGGCCTTCGATATCGCCCGTCGGGATCCGCCAGCAGGCATCTCCCCTCAAGCAGCGGAGGCCGCGGTTCGCGCCGTGCTGGACTCGATTGGTGATACCTGCCCAGAATGCCCCTCTGTCGAGGAGGACCGGCCCTAACCCCCGACGCAGACACGTCTCCGACTCAGCGGCCTAGCCGTTTCTCTACACGCTTGCGCGAGCTGCCGACCTTCTTGACTGCTTTTTTCACCGCGCGTGCCGACTTTCCAGTCTTCTTTGCCTCGTACTGCACTTCGTAGTCCTGCCCGCCAGCCACCCGCGCCCGGTCCTGTTTTCGGCCGCGCGCCGTCTTGCTCTTCCTCGCTACCGCCATCGGTGCCTCCTGTTGTGACATCGAAGCAACGCGACAGGGATTCGCAGGTTCCGGAACGATTCGAACTGTGCCAATTTGAATCGGCTGTAGGTGGAGTTCTTCGGTGGCCTTTCAGCGTGAAAGGCCGGCGGCTATCGGCGTCAAGGCGCTTCTCCCCGGCTTCATCGAACCGCCCTGGCCACATCGAGCAATAAGGTGCCATCCCTGCATTATGCAACACGATCTGAAGGATTGACCCTTGAATGAGCCGGACGTCGACCCTGCCCAAACGCCTACAGCCAATGCTCGCTACGCTCACCGACGCGCCGTTCGATGACCGCGGCTGGGTTTTCGAGGATAAATACGATGGCTTCCGGATGATCGCGGAAATCCGCCGGGGCAAGGTTTCGCTCTACAGCCGCAACGGCAAGATCATCAGCCGCAGCTATGTCGAGGTCGCCAAAGCGCTGGAAGGCGTGAAGGGCGATGCCGTGATCGACGGCGAGCTCGTCGCGATCGGAAAGGACGGCGTCTCGCATTTCCAGCTACTTCAGAACGCGCTGCGCCATGAAGCGAAGCTCCTGTATTGCGCCTTCGATCTCCTGTTTCAGGACACAGTTGACTTGCGCAAACAGCCTCTTCTCGCGCGCAAGGAGCGGCTGAAAGCGATCCTGCCACGTCACCGGCTGATCGCGTTCAGCCGTCACCGCAAAGCGAACGGCACGAAATTCTTCGCGGAGGCCGAGCGGAAGGGTCTGGAAGGCATCATGGCGAAGCGCGCCGACAGCGCGTATGCGTCCGGAAGCCGGACGGCGGATTGGCTGAAGATCAAGACAGCAAAGCGGCAGGAAGTGGTGATCGCGGGCTTCACAGCGCCCAGGCGCACCAGGCCGTTCTTCGGCGCCCTGGTCCTCGCCGTGCGGGAAGACGACACTTGGCGCTATATCGGACATGTCGGCACTGGCTTCAGCCACAAGGTCCTCGAAGACCTCTATGCCAAGCTCTTAAAGCTGACGACCCCTAAATCACCCTTCCCTGCCAAAGTGAAGGACGAGGCCGCCACGACCTGGGTCAGGCCCTCGTTGGTTGCCGACGTCAAATTTGCGGAGTGGACGAGTAAGGGCGAACTGCGCCAGCCCGTCTACCTTGGGCTCAGGTCCGACAAGAGGGCGAAGGACGCCGTGCGCGAGCGAGAACGTCCGCGCAAGTAGAGCTTTCCTTCGGTGAAAGCCGGCAAAAAGACTGACGCACTCGCCTCCTCCGGCGTGAATTCCCTCCGCGGTGGCACTCAGTCGCCTCCAAGGTCGTGGATTTCCGGTCGCATGCCGTCAGGCGTGAGTTCGAGCGTCGCAAGCGTGATCGGCAGCTTGAAACGCCGGGGTCCAGCGCTGCCCGGATTCAGATAGAGAACGCTACCGACCATGTCGATCTTCGGCATGTGGGAATGCCCGGAGACGATGACGTCGATGCCTGCGCCGGGGTCGGCCTTCAGCGTCTTCAAGTCGTGCAGAACGTAGATCGACTTTCCCGCCAGGCGCACAAGGTTCGCATCGGGGTAGTCGCGAGCCCACGCGCCACTGTCCACGTTTCCGCGAATGGCCGTGACAGGCGCGATGCGACGAAGCGCATCGACGATCTCGGGGCGGCCGATGTCGCCGGCATGGATGATGTGATCGACGCCCGTCAGGCCCCGTTCCGCCTCGGGCCTCAACAGACCGTGCGTGTCCGAAATGATTCCAATCCTGAACATCATTTCCCGGTGCTCTCAACCGCGATCGCCAAAAGACGATCGAGAAACTCTACCTGAGCGGACAACATCTTGGTCCGCGCAAGATCGATATCGAACCATTCGGCGCGGTCGACTTCGGGAAAGTTCTGCCGTCGACCGCTTCGGGGCGGCCATTCGATATCGAAGGTATTGCTGATCAACGCCGCCGGGTCAAAGCGGCCCTCGCCGGCGAATGCGATGACGCGCTTCCCTCCTCGCTGTCGGACTTCCCCCAGGGCCTGGAGTGGGCCAATCGAAGCGCCCGGGCCAAGTTCTTCGGCAAACTCGCGTCGCGCGACGTTTTCCGGAGGATCGTTGGCATCGATTTCGCCCTTTGGAATGGACCAGGCGCCATCATCCTTCTTACGCCAGAACGGACCGCCGGGATGAACGAGCAGAACCTCGAGCCCACGAGCGGCCTTGCGGTATGCGAGAATGCCCGCGCTCAAGGTCGATCTCCTGGAAGTCTTTTTCACCGCAGCCATATCGCTCCTGCTTTGCAGAGCAATCGAGAGCCGGCGAGCTGTCGTCCCGCCATACCGGACCGCGCTCGCCGAGCGCCTGCTTAGCCCCGTCCACAGTCCTATGCACCGTTACTTCGGCCTCGCGGTCGGCCGCCTTCCTGGCGCGCGCACCGACCCGCCGGGCCGCCATTAGACGGCCGACGAGATGGTCTCGCGTCACCTCGTCGAGATGGGATTTGCCATTCGCCAGAGCCTGCCGCGGACGACGAAGTAGCGTCCGGCGTCACCGGATGCTTCACGACACCTAAGCCGACTTCCGCTGCGGCTTGGCCGCCGGCTTCTTCGCCGCGGCCTCTTTCGCCGTCTTCTTGCCTGCGATCGGCATCAGCATTTCCTTCTGCCCGGCCGCCGCCTTGCGCGGCTTCTTGGCTGACTTCTTCGGTGCCTCTGTCGCGGCCGCCCCCTCTCGTCCGATGCTCTTGCGCAGAGCGTCCATCAGGTCGACGACGTTCTCGCCTCGAGGGCGCGCTTTCGCGGTGATTGGTTTGCCGGCGCGCTTCTGGTTGATGAGATCGATGAGGGCGGTCTCGTATTGGTCTTCGAAGTTGTTCGGCTCGAAATGGCCCGCCTTCTGATTGACGATGTGTTTGGCGAGATCCAGCATGTCCTTGGTCACTTTGACATCCTGGATGTCGTCGAAATATTCATCCGCGGAACGGACTTCGTAGGGGTAGCGCAACAGCGTTCCCATCAAGCCCTTGTCTAGCGGCTCGAGCGCGATGATGTGCTCGCGATTGGTCAACACCACACGGCCGATCGCGACCTTGTTCATCTCGCGGATGGTTTCGCGAATGACGGCGAAGGCATCGTGCCCGACTTTACCGTCAGGACGCAGGTAGTAGGGTCGAATGAGATATCGCGGATCGATCTCGCTGCGGTCGACGAATTCGTCGATCTCGATGGTTCGCGTCGATTCGAGCGCGACGTTCTCGAGCTCCTCCTTGGTCACCTCGATGAACGTATCTGTATCAACCTTGTAGCCCTTGACGATGTCCTCGTTGTCGACCTCCTCGCCGGTATCGGCGTCGACCTTGGCGTACTTGATCCGGTGGCCCGTCTTGCGGTTGAGCTGGTTGAACGAGACCTTTTCGGATTCCGACGTGGCCGGATAGAGCGCGACCGGACAGGTGACGAGGGAAAGGCGCAGGAAGCCTTTCCAGTTAGCGCGGGGGGCCATGGGAACTCCGATACTGATACCGGATTCAAGACGAACGACCCGGCTTGGTTCCGACATTCGCTACCCGGCCCACAGGAGGATTTTTCTCAGCGGCGGCCTAGTCGGACTCGACATTTGTTCTTGGTATGTTCTAATTCGGGCATGACCGACCGACCCGCGAGCTGGCGCATGCCGACCCCAAAGCAGATGGAAAAATTGGCCGCTGAAGCCGGCCGTAGACGAGCGCCGTCCGCTGGGGGTGCAGATGCTCCGCTCCCGGCCGAATATTGGGAATCGGTCCTCAAAGACCCCCGCGCCGGCGCGACCGTGGCCCAGGCCCGGCAGCGACGCCTTTCGGAAATTAAGGCCCACGTGCTGCGCGTCTCCTGCCGCCGATGCGATCGGACCGTAGAAATCCAGACCGCCGATGCCGTCTGCTTGTATGGCGGCAACGCGCTCTGGAAGGACGTGGCGCAGCGCTTGCTCGACAGCACCTGCCAGCAGCGCACCGGCAGGCATGAAGAAGACGGGTGCTGGCCAGCGTTCGAGACGCCGTAGTCGCACAGAATTTGCCGATCCGATCTCTTTGCGCCTGGATGTCCGGATGGCCCCAAAGTATCACCCCACGCCCCTGTCGGGCGGCGATCGCAAGGCTCTGGCGAAAGAGCTCGGCAAGGCACGCGCGATGGCGAACATGCTGGCGACCCAATCGGCGGAGATGCGGGCCAAAGGCGAGGCGATGATCCAGCAAGCCGACAGGCTGCTTTGCGAAAGCTGGAACGAGCGGATGTGGAGTGACGGCGAACCGATCGATCCTTCGCCGACCATCGATCAGGCCGTGAACGGAGGCTTCCCCTGGCTGGAGATCAGGTGTGCGCGCTGCAAGACGCCGAGCGACGTTGACCTCGCGGCGATGAAGCACCCGCCGACCACCTTCGTGCATGATCTCGCCAGCCGACTGCGCTGCCGCAAATGCGCCAAGGCGGGCCGGCGTCCATCCGCGACTCTGCTACAGTTGACGTGGCAGCCGCGCCACCCTCGAACCGAATCCTGACCAATGTGCAATCTTTATTCGATCACGACCAACCAAGCCGCGATCAGCGCGCTGTTCCGTGTCGTGAACCGATACGTTGGAAATCTGGCGCCGATGCCGGGGGTTTTTCCCGATTACAATGCACCGATCGTCCGGAATGGAGCCGACGGCCGCGAGCTCGCCACGGCGCGGTGGGGAATGCCGTCGTCGTCAAAAGCGCTGATGGACGCCACGAAGAAGCGTGCGGAGAAGCTGCAGGCCAAGGGCAAGGCAGTGGATTTCAAGGAATTACTCAGAATTGAGCCGGACAGCGGCACAACTAATATCCGCAATGTGAAGAGCAAGCATTGGACGCGATGGCTGGGAGTCGAAAGCCGCTGCGTGGTGCCGTTCAACTCCTTTAGCGAATTCAACAAGGCCGAGGGAGGCGACATCTGGTTCGCGCTCGATGAGACCCGTCCCCTCGCCTGCTTCGCCGGTATCTGGACCAACTGGACGTCCGTCCGGAAAGTCAAAGAAGGTGAGACGACCAACGACCTCTTCGCGTTCCTCACGACGGAGGCGAACGCCGAGGTCGGCGCCATCCATCCGAAGGCGATGCCCGTCATCCTGACGACGCCGGACGAGGTCGAGACCTGGATGACCGCGGGTAGTGATGAGGCACTAAAGCTGCAACGACCGCTTCCGGATGGGTCGCTTCGGATCGTCGCTCGAGGTGTCAAGGAAGATCCGGCGGGATCCGCGACGTGACGGCGGCCGACATGGGTGCAGGGTGGCCGCGCGGCTCGGTTCACGAGCGCCCCCCGCCCCGCAAAGTCGCGATTGCGGATGGTGCCAACCGGTCGGTGCAGTGTGTAGGGGCGTTACCTCCCGGCGCAAGCCACCGTTGCTCTTGTATCTTCTCGCAACCCCGAGTTAAGTTGGGAAACCTTTTCAGAGCCGTATTTTCGATCACATCAATTCAGGGCACGTCCGCGCATGAGAACTCTTTTTAGAATCGCTGGGTGGAGCACTACCCTGGCCGCATTGGCCTTTTCAGCACTCACGACAGCCAACGCCGCCGACGATTGGACGATCAGCGGAATGGTGCTTAGCCCCAACGGCATCATCTCCGATGGCGCAATTGCCATCTCAAAGCAAATGATCACCGCTGTGGGTCCGAGTGCGTCGATCCCGTCGTCGTCCTCGGCGATCAAAGTCCCCGGCATAATCCTCCCGGGCTTCATCGATCTGCACGACCATCTGACGTGGAACGTTTTGCCACGGTGGATCCCAGCGAGGAAGTTCAACAACAGATATGAATGGCAGGATACCGCAGAATACGACAGGGCCTTGGTGGCCCCACACAACATAGTGCTTGCTGACGCAGCCTGCGAAACCGAGATCTATGCCGAAATCAAGGCGCTCGCGGGCGGCGCGACGTCGGTCCTTGGTGGATTGCTTGCGGACGTCAAACATCCAGACAACGCGAAATGCGTGGCCGGCCTAGCCCGTAACCTGGATACGGCTTCAGGCATACCGTTCAACATGCCGAACCCTGACCCGAAAGACTCCGTTTGCCCGACCGATGCGACGATCGACCGTACGGTGCTTGATGTAGTGGAGAATGACGTCTTCCCGCTGGAATTGATGCATGGTCGGATGGACTTCCTTCTATGCGAGCTCAAGGCAGGGACACTGCGTGGCATGGTCGTCCACCTTTCGGAGGGCGCACCGACTGATTCCGCGGCTCATCGCGAATACACCATGCTGAGCAAGGAAATCCTGCGGCAGAAGGACTTGAAGACCGGCATCGAGTCCGCCATCGAGCGAGAAGGCCTGATCCTCATCCATGGCACGGCGCTGCGCGACCAAGATTTCAAGGGCATGAAGGAAAGTAAGGTTGGGTTAGTGTGGTCTCCGCGCAGCAACGATGAACTATACGGCTCGACCGTTAACCTTGCAGCCGCCCATCTAGCGGACATCGACATGGCAATTGCTCCGGATTGGAGCCCGTCTGGCAGCGCTGGGATGCTCCAAGAGATGGGCTACGCCGCGCGGCACTACGGCGTGAAGTCCGACGACCTTATCAAGATGGCCACGTCAACACCGGCGAAGATGGCGCGTATCTCAGACTATGTCGGTAGCCTAGCTCCGAACAAGTTCGCGGATTTCGTCGTCGTCAACGTCACAGTCGATCCGACAAAGCCAACCGCTCTCGACCCTGTTGTTAAGGCCACTCCCGCCGACATTGCATTGGTCGTGGTTGGCGGCCAGCCCATCTTCGGCGATCCTGCACTGTTGACCCAGCTGCTACCGACTGGAACGGCGGTTGATCAAATGACCGTCTGCGGCGCAACGAAGGCTATCTATCTCGGCCAAAGCGAAGCAGGCCTGCGTGGTTGGGGCATCGCAGACATCAAGAAGGCACTAAATGCGGCTCTTGCGAAAGCAAGCTCGAGCCTGCCTGACATTGAGTGCGACTGATCACGTCATGGGTCTTCACTCGAAGTCATTGCAGCATCGGTTGGTTCTTTCAACGGTGCTTACAAGCAAAGCGCTCAACTGATCTGTCGGAGGTAGTCTCATGCAAAATGCCGTGCGTATATATTGCGCCATCGCTGTGATCTCGCTGCTTGCGACACTGGCCGCCGCGCGCGGCGACCAACTCACGTTTTCCGCCTGGAAGACGACAACGCCGTTCGACGGTCCTAGGACCTCACATGCCGCGGCTCTCGTCAATAACAGGATCTACATCCTAGGAGGCCTGTATGCTTCGGGAAACAGCTTCACCCTGTACAACGATGTTCAGACTGCGCTTCTCGGGAACGATGGTGCGATCGCCGAAGGCGCATGGGCGAAGACAACGCCCTTCGTCGAGGCGCGCTCGGGAATGGGCGTAACTGTCCACAAGGGCTTCATCTACGTCGTAGGCGGCTTTTCGAATAAGGGGACGCGTGCCGACGCTCAGTACGCCCGCGTGATGCCCGACGGTATGCTTGGGTCGTGGACTACCAGTCCCAACCAGCTCGCTATATCTCGTTCCAATCTCGCGTTGCAGATATTCGCCACGACGTCGGGCACGAGCTATCTCGCGGCGATCGCCGGCGTCGGCGAGGTTGGCAAGGATACCGTTCATTTCGATACGATCGAGACCGCAGAGATCAATTCCGATGGCTCGCTCGGCCAGTGGAAACTATGTCCATTTCATCTCAAAGGTGGCCGTTCAGCTCCAGGCGTAGCCGTGAACAAAGGCGTACTTTATGTCGTTGGAGGATGGGGTGACCTGCTAATTGAAGACGTTTTTAGCGATGTCCAATATGCTCCAATCAGGGATGACGGCTGTCCTGACGCTTGGCACACCAATGCAGCCAGACTGAACATGCCGCTGTACGGTCATACAATGACTGTCACGTTAGCGGCTGGGAGGCCGTCGCTCGTTGTGCTCGGCGGTAATGCCGGACAGGGCAACTACTTTAACAACGTGCAATTTTCCCCCCTCGCGCCAGACAGTGAAACCGGGCGGTTTGTGTTCGATACACATCAATTCGCTGTGCCCCGCTGGGGTCAGGCCACGGTGCAATACAACAATTTTCTCTATGTTCTGGGTGGGTCGCAACGCGGAAATGGCGATTATCTGAACGACGTCCAGTTCACCGTCATGGGCAACCAGTAAGACTTCGCTCCCACTGAACATGTTGCGTGCATCGCGTGTCACCTTCCATGGTAGACTAGAGATTTGCTGCCTCGGGTCCATCCGGAAGCGCCGCCCCACCCGCACTTGAGGGAAAGGAGCCGCCCCCGTCGCACAGGCGTCGGCCGGCGCTTTGCCCCGGCGCGCGCGGCAGTGCCCTCAGAACTCTCGTGGGAATGCTGGGGAATTCGGCCAAGATGTAGACAAAGCGGCAGAGTGGGAGAATGAAAGAGGCACTCGGAGAGCATGAAGCATTGACCCGAAGGAGCAGCGGTCCGATTGCAGCGACGAGACCGGTTCAATAGCGGCACCCAAGAACGGGCAGCGATAGCGGTCGCCGCAGGCGGGCACCTTTCCCGAGTGCCCGGGCGACGAGCTCCTCAGTCCTTACGCGAGGGATCGAAGCCGGATGGCCGAGACGCGAAGCGGCTCGGTTCACGAGAGCCCGCTGCGGCAGCAGCCGCACGCGCGCAAACGGAGCAACTCCGCCTAGATTAAACCCAGCGGATCTAGATTTCCTCGCGCGCATGCGTCTGCGCATCATAGATTCTGATCTGAAGCATGGGAAAACGCCTCTTGAGTTCTTCTCCACCTGCTCTGGCGCCGTCTCTGGTCGCAAATTCGGCTTTGAGTCGGCCGTCCACTTCAAGCCCATAACCAGAAGCCGGCAGTTCACGCGTGGCTGCAACCATTTCATTCCCATTGGTGAGGTAATTGGGAATGATGGGTAGCGTGAGTCGCCCAGACCACGCTAGAGCCACCTACGCAGCAGTGACGATCGGTCATCGCACGTTGTGGATCGATGCTCGCCGCGGAGCCCATCAAGGATGGGCATTTGCATCGGCTTATTTCCGTCGAATCGTTAGCTGCGAGACGTGCACCGGGCGAAGAGCTATCCACAGGCTCCGATGCCTCGCACGATCGCATCCGATAGAGTGCACTCAGGCGCGCACGGAGCGCGGTTTCATCTAGTGGCCATGAACATGACCGATCCCCTGACCCTGTCCGAAATGGCGGCTGTGCTCGAGAAATCGCCGGACTATCGCGTCTTGCGCCGGCTCATTCCGCGATCAGAATTCGCTACGAGCAACGGTGAAGCAGTCAATGCCGCTCTCCTGCTGGATGTCGAAACAACCGGCCTGAATCCGGCCCGCGATCAGATCATCGAGCTCGGAATGGTCAAGTTCGCCTACCTGCCGGACGGACTACCCGAGTTCTCGATACCTTCAGCTGCTTCAACCAGCCGTCGGTGCCCATCCCCGCGGAGGTTACGGCTCTCACGGGGATTACCGACGAGGTGGTCGATGGCCACAGCCTTGACCCGGATCGCGTTGCCGCCTTCGCGGCGGATGCTGTTGTCGTCATTGCCCACAATGCCGCTTTCGATCGCAAGTTCATCGAGCGTTACTGTCCGTCGTTTGAATATCGAGCGTGGGCGTGCTCGGTTAGCGAGATTGAATGGCGCAATCAGGGTTTCGAAGGCTCACGACTGCCCTATCTGCTGATGAAGGCGGGCCTGTTTCATGAGGCTCATCGCGCCGTCGATGACTGCCTCGCGCTCCTCGAGATTCTAGCCTTGCAGCTCCCCCATCAAAATCGGACTGTTCTTTCCGTGCTACTGGAACGCGCGCGGCGCAAGACCATTAGGATCTGGGCTGAGCATTCGCCGTTCGAGCTGAAGGATGAACTTAAGCGACGCGGATATCGCTGGAGTGACGGCGCCGATGGACGGCCAAAGTCATGGTACATCGATGTGTCATTCGGCCTGCAATATTGACCCCCTAAGCTGGGGGATCGGCGTCCAAAATTGACCCCCTATCGGTAGGTCTGTTGCGCTGCCTGCTTTGGAATGAAGCAGGTGGTTGGGGATGCTGGTCGTGGAGACGATTGCGCGGATACGGCGCGAGCACTTCATCAAGGGCAAGACGATCAAGGAGATCGCACGTGACCTGAAGGTGTCACGGAACACGGTCCGGAAGGTTCTGAGGTCGGGAGAGACCTCGTTCGAGTACGAGCGGCAGGTGCAGCCGCGGCCAAAGCTAGGGCGCTGGGCATCGGAGCTCGAGGGGCTGCTGGCGGCGAACGCGGGTAAAGCGGCTCGTGAACAGCTGACGTTGATCCGGATGTTCGAAGAACTGCGCAGCCGCGGCTATGACGGCGGTTACGATGCGGTGCGGCGTTACGCCAGGCGGTGGAGCAAGGAGCGCGGGCAATCAACCGCGGCGGCTTATGTCCCGCTGAGCTTTGCGCCGGGCGAGGCCTACCAGTTCGACTGGAGCCACGAGGTGGTCCTGTTGAACGGGACCACAGTGATGGTGAAGGTCGCCCATGTTCGGCTCTGCCACAGCCGCATGCTGTTCGCGCGGGCCTATCCGCGGGAGACGCAGGAGATGGTGTTCGACGCCCACGACCGGGCGTTCGCCCTGTTCAAAGGCACCTGCACCCGCGGCATCTACGACAACATGAAGACCGCCGTAGAGACGATCTTCGTCGGTAAAGGGCGTCTCTACAATCGCCGCTTCCTGCAGATGTGCAGCCACTATCTGGTCGATCCGGTCGCCTGCACGCCAGCGTCGGGTTGGGAGAAGGGGCAGGTCGAGAACCAGGTCGGGCTGGTCAGGGAACGCTTCTTCACGCCACGGCTGCGGTTCAAAAACCTCGACGAGTTAAACGCTTGGCTGCTCGACAAATGCATCGCCTACGCCAAGGCTCATCGCCATCCGGAGCTGGTCGATCAGACGATCTGGGAAGTGTTCGAAGCCGAACGCCCCAAGCTCGTTCCCTATGCCGGCCGCTTCGACGGCTTCCATGCGGTGACGGCGTCGGTCTCGAAGACCTGCCTGGTGCGCTTCGACAACAACAAGTACTCGGTCGCAGCCAGCGCAGTCGGACGACCGGTCGAGGTTCAAGCCTATGCCGATCGCATCGTGATCCGTCAGGATGGACGCATCGTTGCCGAGCACCCGCGATCCTTTGGCCGCGGCGATACCGTCTACGACCCCTGGCATTATGTGCCGGTGCTCGCCCGCAAACCCGGCGCCTTGCGCAACGGTGCTCCCTTCAAGGACTGGGTGCTGCCGGCCGCGATCGAGCGGATCCGGCGCAAGCTCGCCAGCACCGATGACGGCAACCGGCAGATGGTCGACATCCTCAACGCGGTGCTGACCGACGGCCTTCCCGCGGTGGAAGCCGCCTGCGCCGAAGCGCTCGGTCACGGCGTTCATTCCGCCGATGTTGTGCTCAACATCCTGGCCCGGCAACGCGAACCTGCTCCACCGGCCAACATCATGACGCCGGCCGCACTGACGCTTCGTCATGCGCCGATCGCCGATTGTGCCCGTTACGACAACCTCCGGAGGACCAACTGATGGAACGAACCCAAATCTTTGATCTGATGGGCGAACTCAAGCTCTATGGCATGAAGGCCGCCTTCGACGAGATCATGGCGACTGCCGTCAAGCGCCAGCACGAACCTCAGCGCATCGTCGGCGATCTGCTCTCCGCCGAGATCAACGAGAAGCAAGCCAGGTCTATCAAATACCAGCTCACCATTGCCAAGCTGCCGCTTGCCAAGGACATCGCCGACTTCCAGTTCGACGGCACGCCAATCAATCAGACTCTCGTCAATGATCTTGCTGGCGGCGGCTTCGTCGCCCAACAACGCAACGTCGTGCTGGTCGGCGGCACCGGCACCGGCAAAACCCACCTGGCCATTGCCATCGCCAGAAGCTGCATCCGATCCGGTGCCCGCGGCCGCTTCTTCAACGTAGTCGACCTCGTCAATCGCCTCGAGACCGAGACCCGCAACGGACGGCAAGGACGGCTCGCCGAGCATCTGACCCGGATGGACTTCATCGTGCTGGATGAACTCGGCTATTTGCCCTTCGCCCAGTCCGGTGGCCAGCTTCTCTTCCACCTCGTCAGCCGGCTCTATGAGCGCGCCTCCGTCATCGTGACCACCAATCTCGCCTTCGGCGAATGGCCAAGCGTGTTCGGCGACGCCAAAATGACTACCGCGCTGCTCGACCGATTGACCCATCACTGCGACATTGTCGAGACCGGCAACGACAGCTGGCGGTTCAAGAGCCGAGACGACGATCACGCCACCCGCGCTCGTCTCGCCTCCGCTATCCCGGCCAGCTCCGACGAGACGAGCGCTACCAGCAAAGCTCGCCGCGCAAAGGGGTCAAAATTGGACGCCGATGAGGGGTCAAATTTGCAAGCCGATTGACATCGATGTCGATGACGGCGATCAAAACGCGGAAATCGAGTTCTTGCAAAAGACGATCTATCAGCGGGAGCTTGAACCGCGCATTCAGAGCCTGACTGCATTCAATCGCTTTTCCGTCAGGGTCTAGTGGGGCGCGGTGCTGCTCGATGCCGAAATCTCTGCGAGATTGACAGGTGTTGAGGGGATTGTAGGCACAACGCCGGATCAAACGCCTGCGTTGTGCCTATTCATCCGAAGGCGATTGTTCGGTCAGAGACGCCCACCGATCGTCGGGATCCCGATTTCGATTGATGTCCCTTCTACACTTCATGTAGGCATTGGGGCGACATTCCAAGTGCGAAGAGATGCGATCGCTAGATCGGCCTTCTTCAGCAATTGGCGCAGCGGCGGGCAATCAGGATAGTACCGGACGAGTGTAGCCTTAACCTCGTCAAGATTCACAATGTGCCGATCCCAGCTTGTGGGTACCACGGCGAGTGCGTCTCCCTCGGGAAGTTCGTGATAGTAGAGATCGAAAAACACGTCATCCGAAAGCTCGTCGCGCTTATATTCACACTGGACCCAGTTATCGAGCTCGCAGCGGATCGCGTCGACGCGTCGGTGAACTCCTGCGCGTGCTTTCGTCCCAATCAGGATCGACTTCAGCAGTCGCCCGGCCAGTTTGTGCCCCTCAATCGGCATGCGCGTCTTCGGCCGGCGCTGCGCTCCCGAAAGAAACATGCTATATGGGACCGAGCTGTTGGAGCCGCGCCGCTCACCAGCTGTTTTGACCTCGCGCGCCTTGGCCTCAATCTCCGCCGCCTGCCCCGGGCTGACGAAGGCTGGCACGATCGGCCTCGACTCGCCATCCCAGGCCGACGCCACGATGGGAGCCGGTGCTTCCGCCAATCGCGAGATAATCGGCTCCAGCAGATACCCCTTGGACATATCGGCCAAGAGAGAGAGCGATGTCCCGCCGTCAGGGCGATACATTCCCTTCCACGGCGAAGTCGCGACCACCCAACCGTGTCGGTCAGCCCATTCCTTCTGCTCGCGAGTGATGCTCTGGGCATAAGGCTCATTGGTGCGGATGAAGGTCTTCGCTGCGGGGTCGAACCACGCTGCATCGTGATCGGAGCCCGGCATCCGATGCTGGACTTGTCCTCGGGGGAAAGATCGTTTCGCCTTTGACGGGACCAATTGGGCCGCTTCAATAAACTGAACAGTCCTGGCGGCCTCGCACGCAGCCTCCCGCGCCGCCTCCTGCGACGACGCGGTATATGTGTCTGCGAGATGATCAGGACCTTCTCGGCGCATCGTACCCAGCCCCCGCGATGCTTTGTATTGCGCCGGCTTAACAAGCGCGTCCAGAGGTCTGCCCAGCGGCATTTTCAGGATCTCGCAGCCCGTAACCTTGGTCGTACGATCCCGCCAAAGAACGGAGATGTACAGTTCGGCCGACGGCCTGGGGGCCGCGAGGCCGTCTCCAAGCTTACGCAGTGCGTGCTTGTAATTTTCGAAGCCGGCCGCCTTTGATGCCTTGTCCAAGGCGACAGCATGCTTAATGCCGTCGGACTTCTTCAATCGCTTGGCGAGCTGCTTGATGCCCTCAATAGAGGACGGACGAATGTGATCGTTCGACACGTCAGGTCTCCCGGCCCTTAGCGAAGCGTCGCCCGTCAACCACCTCTCGAGCCCGACATGACATGGCGGGAACGATTGATCTGGACAGCGCCTCAACGGCTTCGCTACGACGGGCGGCAGGCTCCTGCCGGGAGCCGACTCGAAATATACCACGACCGAGACTTTCGCGAAAGGATGCACCCCAGGATACGGGAGGACCTCAGGTTGCGCTACTGTATTACCTCTCCTGGAGGGACCCGAGATCGCGGCAGTCTCAAACTGAAGGACAGGTTGTGCGGCACGGCCCGGGGGAATGAATGCGCATCGTCTACTTGGAAATAGAAAATTTCCGCGGCATCAAAAGGCTGAAATGGGCACCTTCCCCCGGCATGAATTGGCTCATTGGCCCCGGGGACTCGACCAAGACCACCGTGCTGGACGCGATCGAGCTGTGCCTCAATCCTAGGTCCTACATTTTTGCTGACGACTGTGATTTCTTCGATCTCGACATCAGGGTGCCAATCCGGATCACCGTAACGCTTTCTGACCTGCCGCCGCACTTCAAGGCCGAAGATCGATATGGCCTCCACCTCCGTGGCTGGGATGTCTCGGCCAAAAAAATCATCGATGAACCGGGAGCAGGCTTAGAGGAAGTGCTCTCGATCAATGTCGTTATCGATCAGACCCTGGAGGCGCGGTGGTCGATAAATAATGACAGAATCGACGCGCTGGATAGCGATCCACCGACGGTCCGATTCAAGGACGCCAAGCAGCTTGCGACGAATCGCCTCGGTCCCTACGCAGAGAGACATCTCGGTTGGGGCCGGACCTCTGTGCTCACTCGCATCGGCGAGGCAGGCGATGGCTTCAGCCTGCAACTCGCGGAAGCGGCGCGTGCCGCCCGTTCGTCGTTCAAAGCTGGCGACCGGAATGTCTTCAAGAGCGCAGTCGATCGAGCGGAGGAACTGAGCAAGCTCTTCGCAGTCCCGGTGCGGGGCAAGTTTACCGCGGAGCTCGACGTACAGGGTGTCAGCATCACTTCAGGTGGCATCTCACTTCATGATGGCGATCTGCCATTGCGCAGGCTCGGCACGGGCTCCGCACGTCTCCTTGTATCCGCTCTCCAGCACGACGCCGGTCCTCCGCATGTTGCGATCATCGATGAGATCGAGCACGGCCTCGAGCCGCACCGTATCGCTCGGCTGCTGAGATACCTCAAGGCGCCCAAAGCCGCCCCCGACGCGGCTCAGCCTCAGATATTTGCAACTACACATTCCCCGGTCGTGATCCGCGAGCTGACTGCGGCCGATATCTTTTCAGTTCGGTCCGATGCCGGCATCACGACCGTGAAATCCGTTTCTGCCTTCGCAAGGGATTCCGACACAGCACAGCGCCATCTCAGAGGAAATCCGGAGGCATTCCTCGCCCGCAAGATCTTGGTCGGTGAAGGTCGCACCGAACAAGGACTCGCCCGCGGCCTGGATGAATGGTGGCAGGCATCCGGCGAGGACTCATTTGCCTTGCAAGCGTCTGTCGCAATCGATGGGGGAGGCAAGGACAATGCGCCCCTTGTCGCCGAACATTTGCGCGATCTTGGCTATGAGGTCTGGCTTCTCTTGGATTCCGACGAAGAACCGAATGCGACAGATCTGGAACGCGCCAAGGGGAAAGGCGTGGTTGTTCACCAATGGCCTGACAGGTGCTCGACGGAAGAACGCCTATTTCTCGACCTCCCCTGGGCTTGTGTACGCTCGATGATCGCACTCGCCATTGAATTCAGCAGCATGGAGAGCGTGAGAGCTGTCATCGACAACGCCCTATCCGCAGCTGGGCTTCCTACTGCCACAGCAGTCAGACTTGGCCGTGACCGCGATACCGCGCAGGTCCGACGCATCCTCGGCAAGGTCGCGAACGACAAAAAATGGTTCAAAACCATCGAGCGCGGCGAACGGCTGGCCGCGTTGATCGGGCCTCATCTTGGCGCGATTTCCGACAAGCCTCTCAGCGCAGGTATTGCCGCCATGAGGAAGTGGGTCGATGGCAAATGATGACGATATTGCGCGGCTCGCTGTTAGCATCCGTCGTGGCAGCATTGTCGCTGCAGCTGGATGCGGAAAAACGGAGCAGATCGCACTCGCTGTCGGAAGCTCCGATGGACGCCGGCTGATCCTCACGCACACACATGCTGGCGTCGATGCCCTGACCAGACGCCTGCGTAAGCACCACGTTCCAACCGCAAAGTACCGCATCGACACCATTGCCGGATGGTGTTTTTGCAGCGTCCTTTCCACAACGTTCGGGGTTCGCTGGGGTTGTGCCGACGACGAGCGCCCACTGGGACGATGTCTACCATGCCGGCGCGCGCTTGCTCGATAGCGGCGCTGTCGATGGCGTCCTGCTCGCATCCTATAGAGGGTGCTTCGTGGACGAATATCAAGACTGCACCAAACAGCAGCACCAAGTTGTTTCACGGCTCGCCAACCTTCTGCCGACTTGCGTGTTCGGCGATCCATTGCAAGCGATCTTCGATTTCGGAGATCAGCAACCGGTCGACTGGGATAGCGACGTATTTCCCCTGTTTGAGCGTTCGGCCGAGCTTCTGACGCCATGGCGCTGGAAGAACGCGGAAAATCTAGAATTGGCCGAGTGGCTGCAGGGCGCCCGTACCGCCCTTGAGAACGGCAACGACCTCGACCTGCGATCAAGACCAGGATGCGTAACTTGGACGTCTCTGCCCGCGACCGCTCAACGCCGTCAGAGAGCCATCGTCGGGGAATGCCTCGCTTCCATGCGCGACCCCGTGCAAGGCAGCCTGATCGTCATTGGCGGCAGCACAAGCGAGAACCGGCGTTCCGCACTGGCACAGAAACTCGCCAAACAGGGTTTTGGCAACCTCGAAGCAATCAGTTGCAAGACCCTCTATGCCGCCGCCAAGACGATCGATCGGACGACCGGGTTGGCCCGAGCAAAAGCAATCGTCGACTTCGCGTCCAAATGCCTGACGGGCCTCGAAAGGGCGGAGCTCCTCAAAGCGCTCGGAGCCCGCCAGCAAGGTCGGCGCCTGGGACAGGCCAAGTTCGCTTCGCTATTTCAACTCAGCGACGCCGTGATCTCCAGCGGTTCGGAAGCGAGCATTCTCGCCCTTCTGCAAACGCTCCACGACAGACGAGGCGCTTATCTGTATCGTCGTGAGATGTTCTATGCGATGCGATCAGCCCTGCAATTGAAGGCGACGCGCCAACTTGCCACGCTGAGCATCGCGATTTGGGAAGTTCAAAATCGGATGCGGCATGCGGGGCGCCGCCTCGGTAACCGAAGCATCGGCAGCACGCTGCTGGTGAAGGGCCTGGAGTTCGAACGCGCGATCATCATCGCAGAAGACGCGATGACGAGGAAGGATTGGTACGTCGCACTGACCCGGGCGACAACGAGCATTCGGATCATATCCCCGGCGGAGCGATTCCTACCGTTACGGGATCAAAATCGAACGTAGCCGCAGCGCTCTATAACCTGGTCGGAGACCGGAGAATATCTATCGATGTATGCTTTGCACGTAGGTTGAGTCTCGTCTCCCTACATGTTGAGGAGCTTCGGCATACGTACCTTAGTGAAGGCAGAGCCATCAGGACGGTTGCCCCTCCCTCTGGGCAGCGGCGATGGATTGGAATGCTTCGTGGATGTCACGAGATCGCCTCGGAAAAAAGGCCCTCATTTCTCCGTCTTCCAGCGGATACTTTTTCAAATTGAAAGTCCCGTGGAGTTCGCGCATTTCATAGAAACGAACAGGGCGTCGCCTGCCATCCAGCGCCGTGACGATAGCGTACTTCACAGCCTCCTTGCAGCGCATTCCGAAAATCACCTCTTCGAGCTCCAGTAGGGAACGCTGCACCCCGCGCGGTCCAATCAAACGCCATTCCTGCTCGTATCGCCAGCTCGCCGCCTTTCGCAACAGAACGGCCTCGTCGACCTGACGACGGGCGTCCTTGTCGCCGTCGAGCATAGCCAGGACCTTGCTGGCATCGACGAGTCGCGTGCCGCCGTACTGAACCTTATGGAGATCATCGAGCGCATCAGACGGCACCGAGTAGCCAATGCAGACGCCGTGATGCTGATCGCCATAGTGGCTCCACATCAACGGGCAGGTAGCGCGCTGACCCAAAGATACAATGCCCTTATCATATTGCAGCAGCAGCTCCTTCTCCAGATAGTTGCCGAGCAGAAACTGAAGAGGGTCGTCTATTTCATAGCTTGGGTCGGTCGCGTTGTAGCTTATTTCCGAGATGACCTGATCGGCCTGTAGGCGGCTAAGTCGATCAATATGATCCAGGGTTTTCGGACCTTTGTACCTGATTGTCTGGGCCGCGGCTGTCATCTCCGCGCTCAAACGCCGCTCGACGAGCTGGCGTAGTGCGCGCTCGAGATCCGAGGCAGGAAGATCAGTGTTGAGCGAGGGCCGCGTGTCGAGCGGATCATTGAATGTGCTCGGATCGGCATAATAGAGATTGTCCGCAATGATCATATCGAGTGTGAGATTGTTGAACGCGCGGTATTTGAACAGCCGCCTCGGAATGCTTCGTCTTGCTGTCATGGCTTCCTCTTGAGCAGCGATTCGGGCTCGGGGAGTTTTGGGTTACGAATCGGAGAATGACAGCGTAGCTGAGAGCCGCCGAAACCACGCTAGAGCCATCTCCGCAACGGTGAGGAGACGTCCGCTCCGATGCGGGCGACGCTTAGCACTCGTCCCACCCTTGAACAGGTGCGGTCACATGGGAAGAAGCTGCATCAATTTCGCGGAGAGATCGTTCACGATCTTCTGCAAGTGAGAGGTGGAAATATCGCCTGGGTAGTTGTGCGTGATCGAGCCATAGGGATGAAAGGGCTCTGCAAGATCTGCAACGATTTGGCCACTTTCCAAGCGCAACTCTTCGCCGGCGCCCAGTAAACCCGCAGGCACGGGATGAAGCGCGGCCGGATTATGGATGAGCGTTGTTCCTTCCCGCCAGGTTTCCTGCCATTCGCCATCGCCGACTTCATAAACAAATGGCGCGGGAAGCGCCGCGTTCGGGTCGTGGCGGTAGCACGTTCCATAGCGGATCATCCGGACGGCATTGCTGCGAAATGCCCCCTCCTGCCCCATGCGATTAAACTTCGGGGCCGTACCGCTATTGCTGAACAACACCGCGGAGATGTGTTGCGCATCTGGCTGAAAAAAAAGCCCGAGGGAATCTCCTTTCCTGGAATACGGTGCACGGCAATCTGGTCAGGCTCGATGATCAGATTGTCATCGTGGTCGTGATACCACCGCTGCCTGAGGCCGAACAAATACGACGCCAGCGTCGAAGATGAATTTAAGAGTGATCCTGGCTCGTGAAAACTTTCGATCCCGAGGATCAACGGATGACCCGCAACATGAGGAAGCTCCCAATATTTCTTCTTTAGCTTGCTATAGAGAGGACTTCCCAGCCGTATCGGCACTTCGTTGGCCAGATTTGCCCGAATATCCATCGTGGTTCTTTCGGGTGGCGCAATCTTGTATGGCTTGATGCCATCTCCGGCTTGATTTGCCGTGGTTGCCTCGACAAAGATGTCAACGCCATCCTTTCTCAAGAAGAAGTCAGGACGCGAGTGGCTACGATCGATGGTCCATCCCTGTTCTGTGAAGAGGGCCTGCAGGTAGAGCTCAAAAGTGCGAGCGTCGAACCCGCCGGTCTGGAACTGCTCTACGAAATTTTCGTCCGCGTCATGAAAGTCGGCGAAGACCGCTTGCATCATCGCCCGGACGGGGGCGTGCATCGGGCTCGTCGCAAGACTACGAAATTGCGGATGCAATTCGTCATCGGGCCGCATAGGAACGAAGAGAGACGACTGGGACATTGCAACTTTACCCGAAGGTCGCGTGCTGAAGGCGTACTGCGGTTGGCCGTGGCCAGTCCTCCGTTACCGGCTGGTCCATGCTCTTGCCAGTGCGGCTTCTGCCGAATGATCACGCCTCAATGAAACGTCTAAAATTGTTGCCGTACTGATGTTGGATGACGTGCGCGGGCGCCCCGTAGTGTTCGGCGACACGTTCCACGGATTGGTCATCTTCTTCGATCATGCGAACTACGCTCTCCGCGGGTGCGATAAATTCAGCGGCGAAGGCGCGTCCGACTGCCTGCCGATCGGTATAGAGATTTGCAACGCATGATGTCTTGCTTCGAAACACAAGAAAATCGCCGATCGCCCTTGCGAGGATAAACTTGGTGTCGGCGGCCGTTTCTTTTTCGACGACGATTGTTGGCGCATTGCGTGTCTGTGACTGGAACGCCCGCAGGGCACAGGGAGCGGCAGGACTAGTCTCGAACCCGCCGGCTCCAAACATCGCTGCAAGCTTGACCGTATTTGCTATGCCGGTCTCCGGCGTCAGCTTGAGGTGTTTACGTAGCTTTTTCGCCATGCTGATACCACGCTGGTACGCGCGAGCGCGAGATTCCGCCGGCGTTTCACGAAGTTCCTCGGAGAGCACACGCAGTTCAGGCATGGCGTTTCGATCGCCTTGTTTGGTGATTTCCGAACGTGTCCAGGCCTCAGCCTCATCTATTCCGTCCTTCAGGACCGCTGAGCAGAAATCCAATCGCGATTCCTCGTCCGGGACCTCTGAGATGAGATCGCGGACCTTCTGGGCCCATTCGCTCGTCAGGTTGTATGGCGACTCTCCAAGCGAACCGGCGGTCCGAGCGAAGACCGAGTCCTGCTCGTAAGACAACGTGTCTTCCAAGCGCGCTAGTTTGGACTGAATTGGGCGATCGTAGCGCCCGCGACTACGCATCTCGCTGACAGCGGGGCGCAGAACATCATCCAGCAGGTTCTGCTTGAAGGCGTCGAGAGAGACGATTTGCAGAAACTGCTCTTGCCGCGAGGACACATCGTCGGCCCAGCGCACGACATGCTCGACACGATCACCGACGGACCTTATCGCCAGCGAGACCTGACGCGTAGACGGGGCATGCACCGCACTAAACTCGCCAATTCTATAAGGTGCATCCCGCCGGTAGAGGATTCTCCACCAGTGATCGAGTATGCGCAGTACGATTCCGTTGATATCTCCGCTTTGCTTCGCGACAATCGGTTCGTGATCCGCTCGCGGCGGGAGGGTCAACACCAGATCTCCGGGGCTGACATCGCTATTGTCGGTCGCTCTGCCTGCAAACGAGATCGACAGATGTGGCGCGTCCGGCCCGATTACATGATCGGACGCCACCATCGCCGGCTCGGCGACGTGCTCAAGCAAGCCAAAATCGCGCGCTTTCTCGCGCCCAAGCGCAGTCAGAGTTGGGACGGACGCACGGCCTTGCGATGTGACCTCCACCAGACTGGCCTGGATAAGCGCGGTCAGCGACCGACTCACGTTGGGCTGTGCGCGCCCTGCCAGCTCCGATAGTTCGCTGATGCTTTTGGGCTGGTGCTGCGCAATGAGGCCCAGAAGCTCACGATTGCCGGGGGCCGCAAGAACTTGCACCCAAGCGTCAGATGGAACAGCGGGGGGACGGCTTACGCGATCGAGGAGCCGGTCTCGCAGCGTTTGCCCGGAAATGAGCTTGCTCATGGATCCCTCTCTTCGAACTCAAAAGGCACATTTTTGATCTTGCAAGCCTGCTCGACGCGATCGAAGAAATCGGTCAACAGCATAGCGGGTGACTTGAAGTCGTATTGGAAGCGCTGACCGACCTTGCCGAAACGGTGTTCGTGGTCAAAAGGATCGTCATCGCCCGCTCCGTCGAAACCATGCGAATTGTCGAACCCTAACAACCGTTGCCCGTGCTCGTTCAGGATCAACGCATAGGACAATCCGTGAGGTCGGCCTGAGGTAACATCGCACCACTCAGCTCGAACGACGACCTGCCAGCCGTTTGGCATGCGCCATACACCGGCTTGGTCAATCAGCACGGCCAGTTGGCTATCTCCCAACATATATCATTCCATGATATAATTCAAGATCGAGGTTCTCGGCGCTGTGGGTGCGATCAGCCGCCGAAATATAGAATTATCCCGCAACCGACCGAAAAAGCGAAGTTCCAGCTGCCGTCCTGACCCAAGTAGTTTCGCAGATCAGCAGCCTTTGACGGATATATTCCCGATGTCGAATGCAAGGAAACTGAGCTCCGACGAGCTTGGCCAGAAAGGTGAAGCGCGGTTTCGGGAGCTTTGCAACAATGCGAAGCTCATCTGCAACAAGGCAGATTACGACCGTACGGGCTGGGATTTCATCGTCGAGTTTCCGCTCGAGGGGCCCGGGCCGGGCTCATCGTTGGACAAGCGGGCCACTCCTCTATCCTGCCACGTGCAGGTTAAGACCATGTGGTCCGGCAATGACAGCTTCCAGGTACGGCTGTCCGCAATCGAGCGCTTGGCAAAAGAGCCTAAGCCAAGCTTTGTCTATGTGCTGAAAATCGGCGACGATCTCGAGCCGGTCGCGGCATATTTGATCCCCATGCTCGACGAGGCATTGGCCACAGTGCTCCGCCAGCTTCGCGCGGCGACCGCTGAGGGACGAACCCGCATCAATCAAAGCCGTATCCGCTTTCCGTTGCCGGCGGAGCATATGATCGCTCCTTCTGGAGAGGCACTTCGAAGCACGCTCATCCGAGTTTGCGGCCCGGATTGCGACGTAGCCATCCGCAGGAAGGCCGAACAACTCAAGTCCCTCGGTTTCGAAGCCAACGCCTTTCAGGCCGAGACGACCTTTGTGCTAGAGAATGAGAACGAGATTGCCGACGTTCTTTTGGGCCTGAAGCCGGTGCAGATCGAGCAGTTTCGGGGATTTGAGACTCGCTTTGGCATCAAGCTTCCGGTCCCCGACATGAATGGCTCCGGTCTCATGCATATCCAGCCCAATCCAATTGATCGCTGCCAGATCGTGGTTCGGGGCGCGGGATTTGCCGTCCCGGCCAGCGTTCCGGCCGAGATCATCGTGCCGTCCATGCGGCTTGATAAGTTCAAGACGAAGTACCTCGTTCGCGCGGAATTGTTCGACATCGAGGTGACGCAGGCTGGGATGCAATTGAACACGAAGCCGGAAAGCATCAAGTCAGCCAAGCTTTCTCTAGGCGACTGGATCAACTTTTTCAGGATGATGACCATTTTTTCGGCCGGCGCGGCCACAGTCGAGATCGTGCCAGCAAGCCTGCCGCGGGCGAGAATAACCACAAAAATCGGTGCATTTCCCGACCACGAGCAAAGTGCGCGAATCTTGAGCGCATTCGAGAGCGTGGAGGTTTTGATCAGGCTCGCCGGGGCCGAAGCCCCGCTAGTGTTGCTTGGCGACGTCCTTCCCGCAGCGGAACGATACGTTGCCGTTGCTGGGTTATTCTCCGGCTTGAACTGCATGCAGCCGCTCCGATTCAGAGCGAGTTGGCCGAAAGGCGCGCTTCCGGAAGAAATGGATGCTCTCTATATCGATGCCATCCAGGTTGCTGGCATCAAGCTCGCGTTTTCATGCATTGCAACGATGGTTCACGAGGCGGGGGATGGCGATGACATGGCTATGCTTCAATGGTCATCACGGGCTGTCAAGGGCCACGAGGTCATCTCGGTTCGCAGCTACTTAGAAGATTACGACAAGTTCGCCGAACGCAGCAAATCTGAAACCGGGATCGATGCGGTGATGATGGCGACTTACGACGAAGAGGGACCGACGCCCGGCTAGACCTGCAACGCCGTGGCTGCGCGCAAGCAAAGCTCCACTCCCAAGACGAACTTCGTTCAGCCCAAGTAGCCCCTTACGAGAACCAACTACGTCGACGAGACGGCTTTGCCAGGGAACTGCTGGCCGCAGAAACGCCCATCTTGTGCAGGCTATCTCGTCAATGTCATTTGATTGGGGCAGCTCACCGGCCTCATCCCGCGTCAGGAACCATCGCGTTTAGTTGCGCGGGGATGTCGGAATAATGGCCAGCCTTCTCTGCCCGCCGCACCAGCATTGCAAATTCCGGCGTTTTATCTTTCGCAATGCGCATCGCTTCGTGCGTTCGCTTGTCAACATACGTCACATCCGCATAGGCCGCCAAACAACTGAGATGCGCGTCGTTCAAATCGCTCCCCTTCCATTCTCTGGCGTCCGGCCTAAATCTATCGACACCGGATTGGACGACCTGCGACGGCAATCGCCTTGCGGAGACGGTGGCTTTGAGTTTGTCCCACGGCAATTGCGTCATGCGGTTAATCACCCGCAATTTGCCGCGAAACGCCCCGAGCGCGCCCACTTCGCCGACCGTTGTGTTTTCATCGATATCGGATAGATCGATGCCGCTTGCTTCGAGAATCTTTAGTCCTGGATTATCGTGCGTTAAAGTACCGATGCCCAATAGCCGCACGGATTCCAAGAAAGTCGCCGACACGGCTTCCGCGTCGGAAAGACGCCGATCGCCCCGCTTCTTGATGTCCTCGCTCAACACATCGTGCATGGCGCTGAAGCGCTGTCGAATCTCCTCTGGACGACGGACATTTCCCCGCAGAAGGTCGACCACTTTGAGATGAGAAACCTCCGCAAAGCCAGACCGGGAGATTGCCACAATTTCTCTGTCCCGCTCCTGTCTTTGAGCCAATTCGGGTTTCAGGAGCGGCCATGCTTCCAAGAATGAACGGATGATCTCGGCGCCACTTCCGACTCGCAGAAGACCTGGAGCGACGCTTTCGCGCACCTTCGCTGCATCCATCGTCGGCGTATTGAAGGCAGCCTCGACCTCGAATGCCAGTATGTCAATGATCCCGCCAACGACATCCTCGCCGTGCGCCGATCGAACTGAAGCAACGAAGGGCAGGGATTTTAGGTACGAGACACGCTCGACAACGACCTGATCGTCCCGATGCGAGAGCAGTTCCTGGATGTGATGCCAGCTCAGGAGTAGGACGTTGTTGCTCGCATCGAACGCGCGCTGAAATTTCTCTGCAGTGCACTTTCGTTCGCCGTTCATTGATGCGCGATCACGGGCAACATCTCCGAGGTGCGATGAATCGAGCGCGACAAATCTGGGTTTGAGGAGCAGTTGCATTACATAAAAATCCGGGCGTCGTGGCGCTATCGCGCCCAATCGAGCAGAATTCCCACATTCGGACTCTAAGAGAATCGGCGAAGCTCCGGCTATACTGCCACGTTCGCGGTTTCGGGTGAATTCCCGCCAAACGGCGATCGTCGCCCCCGACAGTTCGAAAGGGATCCTCTTGACGGTCCGCAACTAAGAGATCAACGCTCAACGCGAGGCACCATGCAAGAGCCTACCAGCCAGTTTACGCTGACATTCGAGCAGCAGGATACGGTTGCGCATTTGGATCGCCTATTTGGCCATGCGGTCGCGAACCGCTATATGGATTTTTGTCGCCTCGCGGCGTCGGCCACCGAACTCCACGTGAGCCGCCCCTTGGCGGCGCACGCGCTTCGAGAGCTCGAGTCGATGATTCGAAGCTCGCTCAAGGTTCCGATGGAGGCCGAATCAGAACCTCCGGCCGACCCGCAGCGCATCAAGGCGGAGGAAGCTCTGAAGGCTCTCGGCTATGACGAGGCCGCCATGCGAGAGGCCCTAAAGAGGCTTGGCCCCCGCACCACGCATGCGAGCGAAATCCGCGCCATTGCGGAACGCCTCGGTTGGGCCGGCAATAGCGAGGTCACCAAGGCATGGATCGATCTTTGCGAGATGTTCGGCCGGGCGCACGAGCGCTCGTTTCATCGCTCCCTGGCCGTCGATGACGCTTTTCGGCGAGACTTTCAGCGTCCGCTTGAGTACGTGCTGCGAAGCATCGTGCTCGCGTTACAAAAGCGCTATGCCGCCCTGATGCAGCGCGTCGAGCAAATTGCCGCCATGACGAACCATAGCGCCGCGGTTCGGCACTACGAGCGCGAAATACCCGGCGCACTGCCCCTTCAGTGGCATTTCTTCCAAACGATCCAATCGCCCCGGTGGTTGCCGTATCTGCTCCAGCGCAATCTTACGAACGAGCCCCTTGAAGCGGTCGATGGCGCGGGAACGAAGCATTTTCGCGAATGGCCGGTTGGACGTTATCTCCTGAATATTGCCAAGGGATCCGACCGCGAGGCGGATCAACATATCGTCGAGGCCATTCGCCGGGTTGCGGCCAGCAGGCACCCCGACGTCCGGCAACAGGGACTTGAGGTGATTGCAGCCCTGCCGCCCGCGATTGCTGCTACTCTAGTTGATGTCGCCACCGGATGGCTCGATCCCGACAACGCCAATTTTTATCACACGGCGCCGCATGAGCTCATCAAGCGGCTTGCCGATGGTGGGTATCCGACAGAAGTGCTTTCTTTAACGATAGCCGTATTCCAGGTGTTCGACCGCGGCGGCAGCGTGGCCAGCCTGCATCCTGAGGGCATGTACGAACATCATCTGCCGCAAGCGGCCAAGGTATTGGTCGACGCGGCCGGACTTGCGGCGCTGGACGTCTTCTGCGACCTCCTGATCCGTTGCGAGACGATCGCGCATCGTTTTGGCGATGATGCACATGATGACTATAGCTACGTCACGCCGCATCCTCTCGCTGACAGCCAAATGGCAACTTACGGCATCACAGAGGGCCTCACCATTACCGTCCGCGACATTGCTCTGGCGTTGTGCGCGCAAACGCCCTTGCAGGCAAACGCCGTCGTGGAGCGGCTCCTTACGCTCCCGCCAAAGCTGTTCAAACGTATTGCGTTGCATGTCGCATCGAAACATTCCGCCGCGATGCCGGATCTCGGCAAGGCGATCCTTCTTGATCCCGACTATATCGGTGAATCCTGGTGTGAGGACGAATACGCCGAACTTGCACGTGCGCGGTTTTCATCGCTCAGCACGGAGGATCAATCCGCCGTATTGAGCGTGATCGATGGGTTGCCCGCGACCTACCGTGACGGTTGGGCGCAGCGTTTCGAGGAGCATAAGGGCAGCGCGCCGGCCGCCGCCGATATCCGGATATTTGACCTTAGCGTCGTGCGGGACGCCGTATGGAAATGGAAGGATGTACTGCCGCTTGAGCGGCGGACAGCCGTCGAGAACATTGCCCGGGAATTGGGAGCCCCCGAAGACTGGAGGAAGAGGCTCTTCCCCGAGGATGTCAGCCCCGCCTCCATAACAGACTTGTCCTCCCTCCCCATCCCTGCCCTGATTTCGTTCTTGCAGACGTGGACACCTGAGGAAGGAACACGCCAAACCATGGCAGCTTTGGCCCAAAGGCTTAGGTCCTCGGTTGACAATGACCCGGTTCGATTTGCTGAAGCAGCCGATCGTTTTAAGCCGTTGCGTCCGGTCTATGTGCGCCAGTTGCTCGAAGCTCTCCAATTCAAAATGCGTGATGGCGTCGCAACCGCGGCATGGGGCGCAGTTCTCGATCTCCTGGATTCAATCGCATCCCGCCCCACGCAGCCCGAAGATCAAACGCCGATCGTAGACGGAGACGATGGCGATTGGCTTTCGACGGTCTACGCGACCGTGTCCCTCCTGAAATCGGGGTTGCGTCGGGGCGCAGCGGGCATCCCTTATGAACACGCGCCCGTTGTTCTCAAGATCATCAATTGCGTCTTCAACTATGTCCCGCGTATCCCACATACGCAGGATTTCGAGGCCAATTTTTGGAAGCATCCCTATTTTTCGTCCGAACAGTCGATATGGGGTTCGACGATTGAGCTGCTCGTTCTCTTCGTGTTCTGGTCAAGCAAGTTTGCCGAAGCAGACTTCGCGGAGGAGCCGCGCTCCGCCCTGGAACGCCTTCCCGAAATTCGCGGCTTGCTTGAGACAGCTCTTTCGGAGCAGTCGGATGTCGGACGCATTCCACGAGCCATCATGGGGCGCTACCTGAACTGGCTGGGGTATTTCGGCGAGGGTTGGCTGAAGGAACACATCCTCGATATCTTTCCAGACACCAACGCGGATTTTCGACGGGCCGCTTGGCTTGGTCATCTGATAAATTGCGACCGCCCGACCAGAGAGCTCATCGAGCCCATGCTTCCCTGTTATCTCGACGAGATCGAGCGGCTATCGTCGGCAGAGCGGACACAAGAGACCGATCAACGCCAGCGCCGGCTTGGCGATTATGTTATGATCCTGGTGCTGTGGGGGGCTGCCCCGGATGCCTTGACCACTGCGTTTTGGGAAAAGGCGCCGCCACGCGCGCGGGCGCACGCCATTGCACTCCTCGGCCGGGAACTCGCGCTTCCTGCCGCAGACTTGCCGACCGACATAAGACAGCGCGGGATTGCCTATTGGGAGGGCCGTCTGACGGCGGCGTTGGCCGCGGAAGACAAGGAGGCGTTTCAGGAGGAACTGGGTGGCATCGGGCAGTGGTGCGGGAAGAACAATATCGACACAGCCTGGCTCTTGGACCAGCTCTTGCGAATGCTCAGTGGCGGCCTTGTACCCAAAGTCGGCTACATGGTGACCGAGTGGCTCGGAACGGCCGCCGAGACACACCCCGATCTATCCGTCGCGGTCCTTCACGCGCTTCTGAATAGCCCGAAGCTGGACCGCTGGACCTATATGACGCGCAAGGATGCGATCGAACGGATCTTGCGGGCAGGCCTCGCGAGCGGCCAGCCTTCCACTGTGCAGCACGCGACGGAGGCCATCAGTGTGTTATCGGTCTTGGGAGAAGCAAGCTATCTGTCTTTGCTCCGCGAACCTTCTCCGACAGACGAATAAAGTCTCGCGGGGACATCGATGAACGGGACTACGCCAATTGAGCCCTATCATTTCAAGGGATCACTTCGCCTGGGCGAGAATAGCGTTGCCGTGAGCTTTCAAGCTCATGTGGATAGGCGCGGGGAACTCATCATCAAGCTCGAGGAACTGCCGCTCACCGAGGAGACCCGCTTTATCCTGACGGAATGGCATCGGGAAGGAAGCCAGATCACCTATTTCAACCTTTCAGGAGAGGCGACGGATCATGTGACTCTCGATACGGACCGCCTGTACTTCAATTCGATCGGTCCCCATTCGGACTCCGAGCGAGGCGCCTATTTCGTGTTCGATGCGGACTGTGAGCTCGCGACGCTCAGACGCAAAGCTACAAGCCCCTCGCCGGCACCCGTCTATCTCCTCGCGCTTCAGGCATTTCAGTGTTTCCCGCAGGCCACGGCGACGTGCCCATTGGGTGAACTCGTTGCGGGCGGAGATGTCCGCGAGACAGACCTGCAGAATGTCACGGGCTATATCCAGATCCGGGCCCGCGAGCGCCCGGCAGACCTTGCGCAGTGGCGCGCCGACGCCAAGCGGCTGCTTGACCATGTCCGCCGCGTGATGTCGTTTGCCTCCGGCGCCAATCTTGGCGATCCGTCCTTGACCTTCTTTTTCGACGACGACGTGGAAATCGCGGTTCAGCCCCGCACCTACCACCGTGCGTCCCTGATCCCGTCCTTTCCGGTGGTCGGCCGCGACGACATCTTCTCAGCGGCGGTCACCTCGTTCTTCGCGCCGCCGTTCGAAGTGAAGAACCTTTGGATGGCGCTGGAATGGATTGCGATGGAGGCGACGTACAACGAAGTGCATCTCGTCAATGCGATGACGGCACTGGAAAATCTCGTCAGCTCGAACACGCGGGATTCAAGGCAGCTCCTGGATGACGCACTCTTCGCAAGACTGAAATCCACGCTTGCAGCGGCGGTCAAGGATTTCGCGGAAAAGAACGACTTTCAGGCCCTTCATCCCACGCTTGCGGATGAAATGACCACAAAGCTCGCCGAGCTACAGCGCCGCTCCCTGCGCCGCAAGCTCGATATCCTGCTAGCGCGTTGGTCGGTCCCCATGGAAGGCATCACCAAAGCGATGATCCGCGGCGCGTTCAATGCCCGAAACGAAATCATTCATGAGGGTCGCTACTACGTGGAGGGAGAGACGCGACCGGAGCTTTGGGGACACTACTGCATTATTCGCGAGATCGTCACCCGGATGATCTTTAGTGCCATCGGCTTCAAGGGTCGCTACATCTCGCACCTCGGCGGCTACCACCAGGCCAGCTATCCGCCTCAGGAGGGTTAGGTTGATCGACCTAGCTTTCCTAGCCTTCCACAGGA
This sequence comes from Bradyrhizobium diazoefficiens, assembly GCF_016616885.1. Taxonomy (NCBI): domain Bacteria; kingdom Pseudomonadati; phylum Pseudomonadota; class Alphaproteobacteria; order Hyphomicrobiales; family Nitrobacteraceae; genus Bradyrhizobium; species Bradyrhizobium diazoefficiens. Next base: position 7,016,845 of record NZ_CP067102.1, read on the forward strand.
ACTTCCTGCCCGGCGCGACGGAACGATTCGTCGTCACGTTCGAGCTTTTCGTGTGCATCCTGCACCAGTGCTGCAATCTCATTCATAATCTCTTCCATCGCTCGCACCGCAACCGTATTGTCCAGCGTGGGATGCAATTTCAGCAAAACCGCCGAGATCAGCAGAAGCGATATGGCGGTCGAATGCGCGGGATCTGCCAAGCCCGCGTTGCTCGGTCCCGCGAGCACCGTCGTGGCGCCGCCCAATAGCCCCATCCTATGGAATATCCCCTTGGGATTGGCATGGACGTTATGACTTGCGAGGCGGTAATACGGGGAGAGATGCTGAATTTTCGCTGACGCTTGAATGTCGGCGATCGTCGGGTTCTCCTTGCCCAGGGCTTCGGCGGCCCAACCATAGCTGTTTCCAAACGCCGCGCCGAATTTACCGATTGCTTGCTTATAGTCCTTCTCGATAATTTCGATCGTTTGGTCATCCATCGGCTGGATATGAAGCTGCGTTTCAAAGCGCTTGTACTGCCGGGCCGCTTTGCGGGCTTCGACGATTTCGTGCATGCGATAGCGCTCGGACAGGCTCTCGCCATGCTCCTCGAGCAAGCAAGCGACAGCGGCGATCTCATGCATGGTACGCCACCGCGCCATGGCGCCATCGGCGAATCCGCTGCCGAGGAGGCAAATCACCTCCTCCGTGATCTGGCAGGTGCGAGCGTGCAACCGGATGAGAAGGTCGAACGTGAGGGGGCGATCGCCTCCGCCGGCAGGGCGCAACGCATTGTTGATGCCGCTGCCGAGCTCTCGGGAGATAGTACAAAGCATCCTCAGCCGTTCTAGCCCCGGTCCCCACCGCAGGTTAAGGTTTCTCCGGAAGCGATCCAGGTCGCGCTTTTGAGCCCGTGCCTCCTCGGGCCAGCGGCGCTTCATGCTTTCCAGAACAACTTCCGTGCCACGAACGGTCATCTCCCGAAGGAGCCTAGGCAGCGAATTCGATAGCTGCTCCATCCTCTCTTCCGCCTTCCGGCCGTCCTCCTCCGTGAACTCGATCTGAATACCAGACAGCGCAGGTTCATCGACCGATGCGCTCGTCCCGTCCAATATGCGCTGCGCAAGCGCGTTCAATTTCACCTTCGAAAGCTCTATGTTTTGGCGTCGGAGTTTTTCGTCAAGCAGATCAGCACAGATCTTGAGCGGCCACTCATGCTCCAGAATAGCGTCGATGGTCTCCTGTAGTGATTTCATGTGATGTGGCCTTTCCGCTCTCGCGTTGTCGTTGGTAGCGTTTTGCGCCGTAGCGGGAAATCCACGAGGGTCCCGAGCCTTCAACAAGAACGTGCCTGTCAGATCGAACCCGACGAGCATCTTTCCGACCACGTGCACCCGACAACCATTTAGCGCCTCAGAGTAGCCAGCCCTCTCCGTTTCGAGCCGCTGCCTCAAATGCGCAAAGGCCTCGCGTTCATCCGCCGCATCGAAGAGCAATTGCGATGCGCTGGAGTTCGGATAGATCACGAGGTGCCGATCGGACGCGTGCGATGTGCAGATCAACTTATCGCGCTTGCGAAGAATGGCATCCAGAATGTCCGAAGCCCAGGCAAGCTTCGGTTGGCTCGCGCCATCGGCGAACCTTCCGCCAAAGTCGCCGAGCAGCATAAGGCTTTTTCCGCTTTTTTCAAACTCGGTCATTTCCCGCTGATCGTCGGGATGCGTCGCTTCCGTGATTTCAATCAGCGCGTCCTTGCCCGCGATCCCGAGCCCGACCGTGAAATCGGGAGCTGGCGGTTCAGTCTTCGAGATCGCAATCGGGGGTTCGAACATCTGCGCGCGAACAGCCGCAGATATGAAGTGACGCAGCACAAACCGCTCTTTGGCTTCTTGGGTGCGCTTATTGGGCCCCGTGCGCGGGCCGACATTTGTGCCGAGGTCCCCAAAGGCCGCATCAAGTTCCGAAAGCGACGTTATCTCAACTCTATCCATGGCCGCACCCGCCCGATGATTCGAGCCGCTCGAACGTAGGGCTTCAAATAGGTTTTGATTCGAAGTGTCAGGCTAGCACATTCTTGCGAGCCCTCCGGGGTGTGCCCCACCGTCCTTACATCGGCGTGTCAGCCACATACGGGCTCGGCAGGGGTACTTGCGGCGGTGGGTGAACCCGCGCGTCAAATCGCATAGAGTGCGTTCCGTTTAGGGAGCTCAGAAAACATTGTCCTACTACATCCAGAGCACATCCGACGGCGCCGAGCCTAACCAAGTCCTCGGCGTATGGAACGTTGATGAAGCCATAGCCAAGCGCGTCGATGTCATGGATTCCGAACTTGGACAGGTCAAGGCCCAGCCGGGCAAGACCGCTCTCGAAACCCTGCGTGACTACTATCCAGGTGCTTCGTTTGAGGAGCTGGGGCTTGAGCCCGGCGAATACTACGCTGGGATGGCGCGACCAATCCTCGGAGAAAGCCCGGGACGTAATCCGGATCAAAGCACTGAGGCGATGAGCCGGCGCGCAAGCGCGAACGGACAGCTCCACGCACTCATCCAACAGCTCGAGCAGATTTGCCGCGTTGTCCATCCCAAGGAAACAAACTTCCAAGCCTACGGACACGAAATCCGGAACGTGCTCGTCCTGGCATGCATGGAATTAGAATCGCAATGGAAGGCCATTCTTGGATTCCACGAAGCGCGCGCAAAGAATACAGAGGATTACGTCAAGCTTTGCGCGGCGATGAAATTGGCCGACTATGCCGTCGAATTCCCATATTACCCATGGATGCCGGCACGTCGCCCGTTTCAGGGCTGGCAACACGGGACGAAAGATCTGCCATGGTACGGCGCCTACAACTCCGTCAAGCATAATCGTGACAGCCATTTTTCCCAAGCCTCCCTCGACAATGCGTTCGAGGCGCTAACGGGCTTCTTCATCATGCTCTGCGCCCAATACGGCTGGGATTTCGCACTCAAAGGAGATTCCGCGTCTCGCGCCTTCTTCTGCCTGAAGGCATTTCCGCAATGGTCACTCCGTGAATACTACCTCCCGCCGTATGTTGGGGCCTTGAGAGAGCGGAAGTATAGGTTTTAAAAGCTGCGAGCTCGCACAGTGATGACCTTTAATTCGCCCGCATGCCGCAATGGACGGCAGCCCGATGGAATCAGCCCCTGACGAAAACGATATCCGGCAAATGCTCGAACGCCTGCGCGCGCCGGCGTTCCCTGATGAGGTGTTCAACGCGCGCGACCCTGCCCTTGGCCAAATCCTGGACTGGAAGAGAAGCACCGCGAGCTCGGCGCTCGCGGGGTTGCTGACCGACCCGCAATTCCATGCCAACACGATCCGTCTTGAATGGCTACAACGCCTGGTGCTGTCAAAGTCGAGTGGCAAGCGTAAGCCGCAATCACGAGACTTAAGCTTGGCCCTGAACGACGGTCTCGATCGATCCGGCGTCCTGCGCCTCGAAGATCCGATCGAGGATCTATTCTGCGATCGCATCGCAACGCACCGCGGCGACCTCAGGATTTTCCTGGGCGTATGGGAGGGAGCGGCCGCGTACACACAAACCATGCTCGACGCCTTTGAAGCGCTCCCGGCAGGAGCCATGAAAGACAAGGCGCTGCGCTCGACTTATGCTCTGCTTCAACTCAGTGAAGCACTCGCTGCGCGCGCAGACGTGGATCGGATAACGCAGTCTTCGGGTCAACCCGCCGGGCGGTTTACGGTCCCCGCGTCGGAGGACCTCAAACGCCTCGCGCGACGCGTCCGGTTTTCGGATGCCGATCTCAGCCGACTGGAAATCGACAAGGAGGCCTTGGCGCCGTTCCTCCTCCAATCCGGACAAGAAGGATATGTTTGCGACCGGCCCGCAGGCGAAACGCCGCTTGAATACCATCCGCTGGAAGCGCACCCGTCCGGTATCACCGTTCTGATCCCGTCGAACCTCTCGGTCGCAGTCCGGGCCGTCCTGGTCAATGCTGCCAATACCGGAGGCATGGGCGAAGCGCTCCAGCAGGCTTTGCTATTGGAACAAGAGGTGTATTCCGAACGCTCGGGGTTTTGGCCCGTCCCATCCGTGAGGTTGTCGGCACCGAATCAATATATGATGCGAGCCAGCGTGTGCGCCTACGCACCGGCCGGTTCCTGCACGTCCTTCAACTTCCGGCGACGTTCGACGATTTTCCCCGGCGCAGTTTCGGTTCGGTGCGGCGGGTTAGCCGCGAAGCGAGCCAATTTGTCGCGCAAGATATCGAGCGGTTTTGGAGCTTTCTTCGTCAACAGCCGGATTGCCGGCTCGCAGTAACAGTCCTTCTCCTTGGCGGCTGGGGAACACCCCACAGCATCGATCCGCCGATCAACGATGCGGACGCGCCGGCGAACTGGCTCTATCTGCCGCTCAGCTTCATGATGCCGCCGTGCTCGGCGCCTGTGAGCATGGCAAACTCAGGAGCATTCTTCGGATGCTTCAACAGCTCACCCTGCTGGAGCAGGATGGCTTCACCTTTCAATACCTCAACGGCATCGCCAATCTCTTCGGCTTTTGGCGGACGACGGATGGCAATCTGATTCCGGAGCACTTGGCGCAAATCGAGCCGCCGTGCTCGTTATCGCTTCCTACTGATGAACTGCTCGTTCCACGGCAAGAGGCCGCCCGGCACCTCGATGTGCGGGCACTGCCAACGCTGCCGGCGGGCTTCAAGGTTGTCCAGCGCCTCGATTGGGACAATCCCTCAGACCTCAAGCCGATTTACGCAAGCCTGGAGGACGCCCGGCAAAATCGGCTACTCGGTGTCAGCGTTTTCGGGCATCACGTCTGGTGGCTTGAGTGCTCTGAAAGCGGATCCCCCGACCGGAATTGGCGCTATCGCGTCTGGCACGCGCTCTTTCAATGGATCGCGGCAGTCGGGTCAATCCTCATTACTAAACTGGATCATACCTTCCCGGACGGCCCGCGCATGGTCGAGGTTATCATACCGCCGCGATTGCGGGGCGAACCAATCGATCCCGCCGGGCTCGGACGGCAGCATGCGCGCGATGCCTTGACCGTCCGCCGGGCAGCGGACGGCATCGCGGCACGGGTTGATGTTGCCGAGGCATGGCTTCAGCAACTGGGCGCGGCAGCGAACGATGCCGAAGTGGAGTTGATCGCAGCTGTTCTGGAGGGGCTGGCTGCCCCGGGTGCCGTAACACGCGCCGTTCTGGCAGAGGCGGTGCGCGCGGCCATCGGATCGGCCGATTGGCGCTGGCTGCATATTCGAGAGTCCCTCACGCCGCTCGATTATCTTGCCGGCGCGGGACTTATCGGCGCCATGCGCGAGCCATCGCTTTCGGCGCATTCCCTTGCCAAATGCCAGTCGGTCTGGACGTTCTGGGATCGGTCACGCGGCCTCGAGGTCACGGGGGAAGACAACTGCAAGGATTTTCTTGCCAATTACAGGTCGACGCTGCTTGCGGAATTGACCGCTCGCATTCGCGTCATGAACCGGCAAGAGCTCGTCATGGCATGCGCCGGCCAGTATCAGGCTGCCCGCGCCGAGCAGGAGCAGTGGCGCTCGACCATTCGCGCCATACGTGCCATTCGCGGCACGGCCGCCGATGTCGCGGCATTCAAGCGGCAGAACGGCGTCAATTCCGTCGCCCGCGCCGCCAAGACCATCTGTGAAATTGCGGCATGCGAAGCGGCGACCACCGGCGGCCTTATGCCGTATCGGGACGATTTGGACGAACTCTTCGCGTTGGCTTTGTTGATCGTCGGAAGCGGACGGCTCTTTGCGTTGATCGGCGCGGGCCTGCACGAACCTGAGCTTCGGATCAGTCCAGCCGGCGATCTCTTGAGTGACCATTCCGTGCAGACGACGGTCTTGCGGCCAACCGTAGAATTGATGAACCGGCGCGTTTTGGACGACGCGGCGGAATCCTACCTTCGCCGCAGGTCGCGGGAGCAGCCAGGCGAGCCCAGCGAACAAAGCGCCTGGACGCCCGCGCTGTGCGCGGCCATCGAAACGGAATATCACACCCCGGTAGACAGTTTCATCAATCTGCAATACGCGCTCGCCCGCATGGCGGAGGCTCGACATGACGGCGTCTTCACGATGCGACGGAGCGAGCTGGCGAACGTCCTGAACGGGGACAAGGACTTCCCATCCGATGACGTTAGCGCCTTCTTGAAGCGCCTCACGCTGCCAAGCCGCGCGCATTGGCTGGATGTTTCGGCGGGCCTGTCGGAAGCGGACTTCAATCTGAGCCGTTTCGACCGCCCTTACTCAATCATCAATCGCCCCTTCGTGGCGCTTGACGACAGCACCGACCCTCTGATCCTCATTGCGCCTATATTCGTCAGCGACGGCTGCATGTACTCCTTCGCGGGGCTGAGGGAAGGAACGCTCAACAATACGTATTGGACGTCGGACGCCACGCGCGCCTATGCGGGTTCGCAAGGCCATGCCATGGGCGAGCGGTTTGAAGACGACGTTGGAGACCGTCTGCGTAAGCTCGGCTTGGACGTGTGGACGCGCCGGGCGCTTTCGTGGGCGCTCAACATGAAGGTTGATCCCGCGCTCGGAAACATCGATGTGCTCGCTATTAGCCCGGATCGACGTCGCGTGTGGGTTATCGAGGCAAAGAACCTCAGGCTTTGCCGCACGGAAACTGAAATCGCATCACGTCTCTCCGAGTACCGCGGCCGCATGACCCGCGGCAGCAAGGGCCGCGAAGCGCCAGACAAGATGCTCCGTCATATGCGACGAGTCGAATTCATGAGGAGCAACGCCAAGGCCCTGTGCTCACGGCTCAAGCTGAACTCCCCTCCAGAGGTGCGTGGCCTGCTCGTGGTGGACGCTCCCCAGCCCATGAACTTCTTTGCGGCCGGACAACTCGCAGACGGGCAAACCGTTATGCTGGACGCGATCGATGACTTTCAGTTTTGAATTCGCATTTCGGATCCGCCCATGTTCGAACATTTCCGCCGGTGAGCACAAGTATCGTCGCCCTGGCGGCCGATATAGGCTTTCCAGGTACAGTCCCTCGGCAAGGTGAAAAAGGGATCGCCACTCGACGCCTTCCCGGTCGATAGCCCGATTGTCTTCATCCAGATCTGACTTGGGCTGAGGTAGCATCCAGAATACCGACTAGTCGTCCTTCGACATCAAATGATCGCAGTATGAGCAGAGGGTCGAATTCGCATCCGACACGTTGTCCGGCGTCAATCCAACGCCGCACCGACCGCATTCCTCCAGTGTGGTTTCGCACCACGCGCAGCCGTTCTCTTCGTTCCACGTGATATAAGCGGTCACACCGCATTCCGGACAGATATTGAGCGGCGGATCGCCTCCGTCCTTCACAGCAACGTGTGCCTCAACTTCGAAATGTGCTTCGAGCGCAGCCTCGACAAGCTTTTCAGCCGCGATTTCCGCACCACAGGCGCGGCATACCGCATCGGCGTATTGAACGTGGGTCTTCGACGTATCCTTGCGGAAGACAAGGTGCGAGCCGCATTCAGGGCAGAGCATTGCTGCCTCGCCCAACGCGACCGACTTCCAATCGACGCCATCGAAGCTCTTGTGACACTCGGCAAGTTCTCGGTCGTGGAATGCCTTCACCTCCAGCATCGCAAGCCAACTGTCCCCTAGGGCTGCACGAGGGCTTTCGCCGACCAGTCGGAAAAGGTCGACCACTACCGGAAATGCAGTGGCAATCGCTTCACGGACCGTTTGCGGGTTCGTATTCGTGTAAAGATGTTCGATATCATTGCGGATACGGTTGAGATCGTTGAGCGCAGCCTGGTCTATTTTCAAACCGAAGCTCTTGAAGCGCTTGCCGATCTCACTGAAGTCGATGGTGCGGTCGCTTGCGTCATAGGTGATGCCGCCCAAGCCGTCGGGCACCGGCTCATAACGCGCGCCCAGAACATCCTTGGGATCGGCGTTCGGCGCCGCGCGCACCAGCACTTCTTTTGCGAGTAGCAACACGCCCGCGTAGAAATTTCGGACTGCAGAAAGAGCGCGCTTGGGATCATTCGCGCCATAGTCCTCGATGCCGAGCTGAAGCGACTCGACGGCGTTTCGAAAGAGAGGACCAGCAGTTGTCACGATGCGCTCGGCCACAAGTGAAGGCGCTCCAAAACTATCATCGGTGACCGCGGAGACCGCGTGTTTTTTGGGACCATTTTGAGACCATCAGAATTGGGGAACGAGAAGTAACGCACGAAAGGGCAGCGAGTAACGCGTTGAGATAAAATGGTTTTTGACCTCATCGACGGCAACGCGCGTTACGGTCCTGCAACGCATGGAAGGCCCCTCGATGGCGGGTTACTGACCGAGTTGACTAAAAAAATCTTGGTTGCGGGGCAAGATTTGAACTTGCGACCTTCAGGTTATGAGGCGAGGTCGGAGTGAAAGCGAGAAGTGCTCCCGTCGCCCCAAGGCAGCCGAACCGGCTCGTCCTATTTGTACGCCACAGTTACCCAGCAGCTCTACCTGTCCACTCGATTTCTTTCTTTCTGAGGAAGCGTACCATCCTACTGCCTCGGACCGATCGGGGCGAAGACATGGGCTGCACGAACGAAGAGACTCGGATCGAGATATTTGGGACGCCAGGTTGCCCCAAGATGCCGTGTGGGACGAAGCGCCGACGCAGTAACCGCGGTATGCCGCCGCCGGCAACGTTCGACATCGATACCCTGCCGGGCAGCTCCAATCTGACTGCACTAGAGGCAGCCGCGGTCATCCGTCGCACGCCCGGCGCACTGGAGCAGTGGCGGCGCGATCCGAACCACCCCCTGAAATGGCGTTACGTCGACGGCCGGCCACTCTATCGTGTTGATTCGGTGCGTGACTATCTGGCCAAGTGCGACAAAACCTCTAAGACGCCTCAGCCGCATAGTGCTCACGGAGACGGCCGAGGAGCTCGGCCTTGATCGGGTCAAGCGGGTTCGTCCGCTGAAGGCGCACGACTTTGCCGACCCGTTTCGCGCCGACCAACTCCGCAATGTAGTCGTGAGCCGCTTCGAACGCCATCTTGCGGATGATCCACTGTTCGTCGTGATTGTAGACCTGATCGATTCCGCTTGGCTTTTGCCCAACACACAACCTCTGGATTTCGTTGTCGTAACCACAGCGTGACATGATGGTGCGCAAGCTGCGCCTTAGATCATGCATGGTGAACTTGGCGACGATCGCTTCCTTGACCAGGCGGTTGACCATCTTGGTGAAGCCGGACATCTGGCCGCCGGTCTTCGGTGACGGGAAGACATAGTCGGAGGTTGCCCGCTGGAAATGTTTCGCGGCCGCGAGCACCTCGTTAACTAGGTGAGTGCGCGGTACATCGTGGTGCAGCCCCATCTTGGTCCACGCCGCATCGAAGGTGATACGGTCGTCCATGATGTGCTTTCGCCACTCGATCATGGTAGGCTCGCTGCGGCGCGGGCCACCAAGCAGGCACATGCGTGCCAGGAGGCCGAAAGCCCCGAGCTTGCCGCATGCATCCCAGACCTTGACGATTTCCTCATCGGTCAGCGCGCGACCCTTCGTTCGGCGTCCGACCCTTTGCGCGCGGGTTTCCTTGGGCGCGCGATAGCCGGCGAGCACGTTGTGCTCGACATAGCCCTCGCCGACGCACCATTCGAGGAAGGTATGCACGTGCTTGCGCAAGTCCTTGGCTGCACCGCGCTTGCCGGTCTTGGCAATCTTGTCGACCGCAGCCATGATCTGCCGTCGCGTCAGGTCCCCCACACCGCTTTCAGCGTGATCCTTGAGCCCGCGCCGCAGCGCCGACATTGCGGGCTTCCAGTTGACGACTTGACGTTCGGTCAAGGACGTCTGGTAGGGACCGTCTTCAACAATGAGGGTCGCGAGCGTGGTGCGCTGCTTCTCGGCTGCCTGTTGCCGCCTCGCCTCGCGCTTCGCGTCGTTCGGGTCCAAGCCCTTGACGACCTCGCCTGCGGCGATGGTGGCAGCCTTGCGCGCGGCCTTCTCATTATATTTGGGCCACGCGCCGAGGGTCTTGCGCTGGGTCCCCCTCACCCCGGGCTTGGTGAAGAGGTAGACCCAGGTCCGGCCGCCGCTGGCGCGCATGCGCAAGGCGAGGCCCGGCAGCTTGTCGTCATGGAGATAATGCTGCGCTTTACCCGGCGGCAGCGTTGCGTTGCGGATCACCGCATCGGTGAGTGTCAGCTGGTTGGCCGGCTCCGTCATGATCCCTTCCCTCTCTCTGTGCCCGGGTATGCCCCGCAAGGAGCGGTCAGCCCTCGAACAGAACCGGGCCTCAGACCTCCCCCGTTTTTGTGCCCCAAGGGAAAATCCATGGCGGGCACAATGGGGGCATACAAAATGTAGCAAGGTCACCTATGGGCTCTTATGGCCCTACAGGGCCACAACCCCCAACAACTACGGGATTTTTTACATCTCAACTATGGCCAGATTTGGCTAGCTCGGGTCTACATATTGTGGTTCACACGGGAGAGGTCCAAGGTTCGATCCCTTGTGCGCCCACCATTCATCATCCTGAACCCCATTGGTTGCGGACGATCCCAGAGGCGTGGCGGCTTTCGCTACCCGTCCGATCGAAACGTCGAAAACAACCCCATGCACAGTAGCCGACATCAATCGGATCAATGGCTTACGTTTTTTCCGAAATCCGATTGACACCGGGCAAAACAGCGGCACGATGGCATCATCCGAGACGAGGCCTCGCGTCGAGGGCCGATCCTGCTCCGTGAACCGATGGCGTAGCCGGCGCGACCAAGGGCGGCCACCTATCGGAGCCCAAGATGCTTTCCTCGACCGCCTTGATCTGGACCATCGTTATTGCCGCCGTCTGCTGGTTGATCGCCATCGGTCAGCTACGCGCCCTTTACAGGTCGGTCGGAGACAGCTCCGCGCAACGCCGTTGGTCGGTCGCGCAGGGCAAGATCACGGCTTCCAGGCTTGGCGTAGCGCCGACCCACCCGTCGGGTCTTGATCCCGCGGAAGCGGGCGCCGTCATGCGCTATCGCTATCGTGTCGGTGGCAAGGACTACGAAGGCGACGGGTTTCAGATCGGCGGCAAGATCCGCGCCGGCGGCCTGATTGCCAAGGCACTCATCAAGAAATATCCGGAAGGCCGCGACGTCGACGTCTACTACGATCCGGCCGATCCGGCGCGCTCTGCGCTGGACAAGAAGGACAGTGTCACGCGGCCGACGATTGTCGTCTTCGTCATTTTGTTCACCGCGATCGCGGGCATCCTCACCGCGCACGCCATTGCCGGCAAGATGATCATGATGCCGAACGGACTTCCGATGTTCGTGCTTGGTCTGCCTTCGGCCGCGCTGCTGGTCGCCGCCGGCGCCTTCGTGGCCTATTTCAACCAGCGTCGCGATTTCAAGGCGAGCGCATCATGGCCGGCCATTCCGGGCAAGATCGTCAGCTCGGACATCATCGAAGATATCGAACGATCCCGTGACGACGATGGCCATGAAACCGAAAGCACGACCTACCGCCCCGACATCCGCTTCGCCTACCATGTCGGCGACGCTTACTACACTGCCGATACGTGGAAGGTCGGCGGGATCGTTGGCTCCGGCTCGCCTAAATACGCCCAGGGCGTTGTCGCTCGCTATCCCGCCGGACGGGGTGTGAAGGTCTACTATAATCCAGCGTCGCCCGATGTCGCCGTACTCGATCCCGCAAACCGGGACGGCGCGGCACTGCCGCTGATCTTCGGTCTGGCGTTCGGTTTGGCCGGCGTGTTGTTCATGTGGCTGTTCACGCACGGCCACTGGGTCAATGCGGCGACACGCACCTGATAGTGGCGGATTTCGAGCAAGGCGTTGTAGCAAAATGTTCTCTCGTGTCATGGCGCTCAATAGCACAGCGGCGACCGGCGACCGCCATCTCCGCTAACAGCGCAATGCGCGATCGACAGACTCTCGATCTCCTGCGTGCCCGCACCGGCAACGTTGCCGACGGCTTTGCCGATCGACGACTTCGCGAGCTCAGCGACAAACGAGAGCGGCCCCGTCTTTCGGGGCCGCTTCGTCCTCTCTAGTGACAACGCGGATCCACTACGCCGGCATCACGCCGACGGGAATGGGTTTGCGGCCTTGGTATATTTCAACGCGCCGATGCCAAAACCTTCCTGGCTGCGGTTTTGGATGAACTCCCTGTGCTCGTAGTGCGGCGACAATTCGCGCCATAGCTGCGGGACGCCGCCGGCCCAGGCGCTGGTGTCGCCGCTGGACTCGCAGATGTCGTGGAACAGGATGATGCCGCCTTCGCGAACGAAATGCCGGTAGCAGAGAAAGTCCTGCTTGACGCCTTCGTAGCGATGATCGCCGTCGATGAACAACGCGTCGATCAAACGGCCATTGAGAAACTTCTCGATCCGTTTGACGGTATCATCCGCGTAGGACGGCATGTCGAAGAAGGTCCATTGCTGCTTCGGCGTCGCAAGCAGCTTCAGCATTTCCTTGTTCTTCACGTGCAGATCGATGCAGATCATCGTCTCCATCGTGGGAAGAAACCGTCCGAACAGGAGCGAGGTTCCGCCGTTCAGCGTGCCGATTTCAACCACGAGCTTCGGAGCGGACGCCGCGATGTAGTCGAGGGCCGACGAGATCTCCGTCTCGATCTGGCAGGAGCCCGTGCCCATATGGTGCTTGGTGAAATCAATGACGTCCTGCACGCTCGATCCGCGCTGGTACTCCCCGATGATCTCGTCGCGCTTTTGGGTATTGAACTTGAGGCGCAGTGCCGGCCCGCTATCGGCCAGCCGTTTCTTGATCTGCCTGACCGCGAGAACGGCAGGATGGAATTTCAGTTCCGTTAGTCGCTCATTGAAGGCCTTGCTCAACGACATTATCGAACCTCGCTTCATGCAGAGTTGCCCGACAGCTCCAAATGCTAGGATCGTTCCGAATTTAGGGCAACTTAAGGTTTTTGCTTGACAGCGGGATGAAACGGGCAGCCCGGATCGCTACGCGATCTCGACGAGTTCGATCTCCTGTGTTCCCGAGCCGACGACGTCGCCGACGGCCTTCCCCATCAGCGACTTCGCGACGGGCGAAACGAACGAGATCGACCCGGCCTTCGGATCGGCTTCGTCCTCCCCGACGATGCGGTAGGTCTGCACGCGGCCGTCCGTGCGGCTGAAGGTCACCGTGCTTCCGAAGGCGACAACATCGGTCGACGCCGGCTTGGGCACCAATTGCGCGGTGCGCAGCCGTTCGGTCAGATAGCGCACGTCGCGCAAGGGCACCGCCGACTGCCGGCGCTTCTCGTTGACGTCATCGATGGCTTGCGCAGCTTCATAGGCCTCGCGCGCTTCTTGGAGCTGCTTCTGCAGCGCCTGCAAGCCTGCCTCCGTCACGAGGTTCGGATGCGGCGAGATCGGGCGATCCGGCAACAGTGTCTCGGAGGCGGTCTCGGCGCTCTCTTCTTTGGTAAAGGCGACGCTCAATTCGAATATCCTGTCGAACAGTTTTTGGAGTGACCACCGCGCCATCACACCGCGATCCACCGAAATGAACCGCACCGGGCCGCCGGCGATCATCCCTCACTATATCTCAAGTTCGACGAAACGGCGCAGCTTGAAGATGAGGTCGGGCAGGGCCTGACGGAACCGGGTCGCGTTCTGGAACGTGGTCGAGAACGGCGCGAAGGTGATCATCGCGTTCCAGTGCCGATAGCCGTAGACCGTCACCGAGACGCCGGACACCGGAAAATCCTCGATCTTGCGCAGCTCGCCGAGCACGAGATCGGCAATTGCGTCCGCCGGCAGAAGCCGCTTGCCGTCCGGAGTCAGGGGTGGACCGGGCGCAACCAGCTTCGGAGCCGCGCCCGCTTGATCGGATGCACCCTGGAGCTTCGGAGACTTCGCTTCCGGGATTTGCGCCACCTCCGCTGTCGGTGCGGCCGGCATGAAGTCAGCAAGCGGCGGCCGGCTGGCGGCCTCTGCGCGCTTGTTGCCTCCCAGGATGCTGCTGATCATGGCCACAAGGCCAGCATCCTTCGCGTCGTCACTCATCACGGCTTCCCCCGACTTGGCCCAGTCTAACACCGGAACCGGAGACCGCCACAGGGTCAGCCGATCAGATCACGCCATCGCTGCTGCATGGCTTCCGTTGCAAGGTTTCCGTCTGGTTCCACCGCGGCGCAAGACGGGGAGCCCTTCGCGCCGCGGTGCGATCGGTCACTGCTTCTCGAACGGAATATATTGCTGGTACTGCTTCGGCACGGAGCTGCGATAGCGCGCCGGAACGGTGCCGCTGTCGACCGAATGGTCGATCTCCTGCTGCCGCGTCATCTTCTTCTTCGCCGGCTTCTTCTCGGCACTCTTCTTCGAGCCGGCCGGCGCCGTCGAATTGTCGGTGGTTGCAGCCGGCGTGGAGGTGGCGGCCGGCGCAGTGGTCGCAGCAGGCGCAGTCGTGGTGGCAGCGGCGGCCGGCGGCGTACCGCCTGCGGCGGGCGCGGTCTGCGCCAGCGCGAGCGGTGTCTGCATGATGAGCGCCAGTGCCGCAGTCGCAGCCAGCAAATATGATTTTTGCATCAGAACCTCCAAAATGCCTGATCCCCAGTGACGGAAACGTAGTCCCGCGGGATCGACGCGTGCAAGTCCGCAGAAGATAGGGGGGACCCGGGCCGCAATCTGTGGCCGAGATCACATGCCCAGGACGGCTTGCGTCATCATAGGCGGATGCCGAACGCAGCGCGCGCTGCGATACCAAGACGCGGACGACAATGTGTCGGACGAGTCCCGGCACGCGCGAGGCCCGACTGATACAACGCGACTATTGACGAGGCCGCATACGCACGCCGCTGCAATTTTTACGCGAATACATGTTCGCCACGACAAATCGCTTCGCCGATTAGGTCGGCGAAGCTGACATTGCTTCGCGTCGCGATTTTCGATGACGAGAATGTTATTCGGCATCGTTGCGGGAAAAATTTGCGAAACGCATCCGCAGCTTGATGGCAACGCTGCCTCTTGGAATCGCATCGACGTCGCGTGATCTGTGAACCAGCGCATTGCGACGCCGAATTCCGCGATCTAGCCTCACATGCATATTTTATGACGAACAACTTTAGCTTTAATTGCCTGCCGTCGTAACTTTTCATGGAGGTACTTTATGAGCAGTCGTCACGCCATTATGCCGCGCGGTCTGAACGCCACCCGTTCGCCGCTGTCACAAGGCCGCTTCGGCCGCATATTCCGCAACCTGACGCCCGCGAAATTCGGCCCGAACGAGGCCGACACCGTCGGCAATCTCGCGGCACTCGCCGACAAAATGGTCGCCAAATTCGATGCCCCAAAAGACGGGCCGGATGCGGAAGAGAGCGGCATTCCCGCGCTCTACACTTACTTCGGCCAATTCGTCGACCACGACATCACCTTCGATCCCGTGAGCTCGCTCACCAAGCAGCAGGATCCGGACGGCCTGGTCGACTTCCGTACGCCGTCGTTCGATCTCGACAATCTCTACGGCCGCGGGCCGAGCGATCAGCCCTATCTGTATGACGGCATCAAGCTCCGCCTCGGCGAGACTCTGAGTGGCCAGGGCGTACCCGACGCAAGCGACCTGCCGCGCTTCAAGGGTCGCGCGCTGATCGGCGATCCCCGCAACGACGAGAACAGCATCGTGTCCCAGTTTCAGGGACTGATGCTGCGATTCCACAACCGCATGGTCGACGACAATGACAGTCTCTCGTTCGAGGCGGTGCAGCAGCGCGTCAGATTCCATTATCAATACGTCGTGCTGAACGACTTCCTGCCACGCATCGTCCACGCCAGCGTGCTGAACGATCTCAAGACCAACGGCCGCTACGATCGCAGCAAGCTCGCCTACTACCATTGGAAGACTTTTCCGTTCATGCCGGTCGAGTTTTCGGTGGCGGCCTACCGGCTCGGACATTCGATGATCCGTCCCGGCTATCGTCTGAACGACGCCGACAACATGCTGCTCGGGATATTCCCGGACCCGAGCAATCCCGACCAGAACGCGCTGACCGGCTTCCGCGCGATGGGCCCCGGACGCGCGATCGACTGGGGTCGCTTCATCGACATCGACAAGCGTGCCTTTGGCGTCCCGGACGCCGACAACAATCCCGACAACAAGAAGCGGCTTCAGTTCGCCTATCGCATCGACACGGCTCTGGTCGACCCGCTCGGCCATTTGCCGCCGGAAGTCGCCTCCAACCCGGCCTCGCTCGCGTTGCGCAACCTGGAGCGGAGCTGGGCGCTCAAGCTGCCGTCCGGCCAGGCGGTCGCAAGAGCGATGCACCTGACGCCACTGACGGACGACCAGATCATCATCGGCAAGGCCGTCGATGAGCCCGGACCGGACGATCCGCAGACCAAGATCGCAACCATCGCGAACGGCGTGTTCGCGGGGAACTGTCCGCTCTGGACCTACATCCTCGCCGAAGCGCGCTACAATCAGGCCTCGGTCACGATTCCCGCCACGGGCGGACCGAGCACGATCAAGACCCCTCAGCTCGGCCCGGTGGGCGGGCGCATCGTCGCCGAAGTCTTCCTCGGCATGATGTTCGGCGACAATTCCTCCCTGCTGTCGCTGGATCCGCACTGGGCACCTGTGACAGGCTCCGATTTCGCGCTGAAGGATTTCGTGTCCTATGCGCTGGGCCAAGGCGCTCCGCTGCATTGAGCCGGCGGCGGACAATGACGCAGAGGCCGCTCGCATCACGCGGCCTTTTCGCCATGCGTGATGAAATCAAATTTGCCGTCGGGTGGTTCACCTCTCCCCGGAGAGGTCGGATTGCGCCTGGCGATGCGAAGCATCGTCCAGAGCAATCCGAGTGAGGGACTGCGGCGCCCGGTGAGACCTGGACCCCTCACCCGGATCGCATCTCCGATGCGCTCCGACCTCTCCCTACGGGAGAGGTGAACCGCGTCCTGGGCGCGCATCGACTCAACCAAAATCTTTCCGCTCCAGGGTGTACTCGCAAACCCGCCGCGTCCGGTTTGCTCTCAGAAGGCAACATTGAAAACGACATGCATCATGTCGGCCTCAGGCCACGAAGAGACATTCACTTCCGCGAGCTCGCACTCAAATCCTAGTAGGCTTCGGGCTGCGCACGCGACAAATTTGCAATTTCAGCCAGTGTAGATGCAGCTCCTTCGGCCGTAAAGGCCGCCTAAGGCCCGCCGGCTATGCTGGTCGTTCGCTTAACGGTCAACGTCGCCCGCTAGAGTTTACGCACCGTGACCGGCGTTGCCGAAGGCGCCTGTTTCCAAGAATGCTGAGCATGTACGTTGTGGTTTCGATGAGCTGGAGTTGTGGATGAAACAGTCTCAGAAAAACGGTGCAGCTGTTGCTGGAACAATTAGCCTTGGGGACCTAACGGTTAACCGATTGGGCTTCGGCGCAATGCGCCTATGCGGAGATTCAGCTTGGGGAAAACCAAGGGATCGAGATCACGCGTATAGGGTTCTGCAACGCGCCGTCGAGCTTGGCGTGAATTTTATCGACACCGCGGATAGTTACGGCCCCGAAGCAAATGAATTATTGATCTCGCAGGCGCTGTATCCCTATCGATCGGGCTTAGTCATTGGGACGAAGGGCGGGTTGGTACGGCCAAATCGTCGCTCTTGGGTGGAAGACGGTCGCCCCGAGCATTTGCGGCGTGCGATTGAAGGCAGCTTGCAACGGTTGCGGCTAGAACGCATCGATTTGTATCAACTCCATGCGCCCGATCCCAATGTGCCGTTTATTGCGTCGGTGGAAACGCTGGCCGACCTAAGGCGCTTGGGGAAAATCCGTCATATAGGTCTTTCCAATGTCACTGTGGCGCAGCTTGAGGCGGCGCGCGCAATCACACCAATTGTGTCGGTTCAAAATCCCTACAATCTGCGTAACCGAACGAGCGAAGACGTACTTGCCGCGTGCGAGCGTCTCGGACTGGCTTTTCTGCCTTGGTATCCGCTGGGTGGCAAACGGGGTCTAAAGGCAAACAAAGTAAAGCAAGTCGCCGCGCGCCTAGGGCTCACGCACGCAGCCTTGTCCCTTGCGTGGCTGCTCGCTAGATCACCTGTTATGCTGCCAATCCCCGGGACTCGATCCATCGACCACCTGGAGGATAATGTGCTTGCTGCCGCCCTTAAGCTTGCGCCGGAGGACTTCAATGATTTGGAATGAAGGCTTTGTCCAAGGTCGCCTTGGGTCATAAGCAGTCGCTGCTGGCCAACTGGAGCGACTTCCCGCGTTGTCCTCGAAATCTGATGTTTATGAGTACACGCCCTAATGCGCAGGCCCGAAACCGCTTTCCTTTAGCCGCTCCGCGAACCAGCGCGAGAGCTCCGGATCGACCGCGCCGCTGACATAGACTTCCGATATCGTCACGTTGTGCCTGTCCAGCACCAGCAGCACGCCGATCCAATAGGCGAACCAGACGTGCGGATCGGTCAACGCCATCAGCTTGTGCTGGTCGTGATCGAGCGGGGTGTGATTGCTCGCCTTGCGGATCTCGACGGTGAGCAGATTGTTCGGGATCTCGCGCTGGTGCACGACGACGTCGGGGTAGATCGACTTGCCCAGATGATCGTCGGTCGAGATGATCGTCCCATGCGGCAGATGCAGCGTGCGCTCGCCGAGCCGGTCGTAGTTGCAGTCGACCGCCCAGCCCGAAAACTGCCGCTCGAGATAGACGGCGAAGCGGTGCGTGATCGCACGCTCGCCGATATCCTTCTCGAACAGGAATGCCTCGTGGGCGTAGAAGTCCCGGAGCGCCGCGATCACCTTGTTCAGCTCGGTGTGCATCGTGCCTCCCGATCTTCGGCGCTCCGTTTTGCCCGCGCCCCTTACATCTGCACTTCGATCAGCCGCGGCCCCGGCTCGGCGACGGCCTCGGTCAGCGCCTTGTTGAACTCGTCGGCGTTGGTGACGGCGCGGCCGGGCACGCCCATGCCCTTGGCCAGCGCGACGAAATCCAGCGTCGGGCGGTCGAGCCGGAGCATGTCGTTGGCGCGCTGGCCGGGTTCGCCCGCGCCGACATTGTCGAACTCGCCGCGCAGGATCTGGTAGATGCGGTTGGCGAACACAATGGTGACAACGTCAAGGTTTTCGCGGGCCTGCGTCCACAGCGACTGGATCGTGTACATCGCGCTGCCGTCGCCGACCATGGTGATGACCTTGCGGTCGGGGCAGGCGATCGCGGCGCCGATCGACAGCGGCGTCGAGAAGCCGATCGAGCCGCCCATGTTCTGGAGCCAGTCGTGCGGCGCGGCGGCCGCCGTCGGCGGGAAGAAGCCGCGGCCGGTGGTGAGGGATTCGTCGACCATGATCGCGTTCTCGGGGATCGCACATGCGATCGCCTGCGCGATCGAGGCGAAGGTGAGCGCACCGGTCGGCTTGACCAGTTCCTGCAACGCCTGCGGCTTGACGTCCTTGGCGCTGGCCTTCACGGCACCGGCGAGCGCTTCGAGCGCTGCGACCGAATTCTCGCCCCAGGAGGTCATGCGATGGACGTCGCAGCCCTCGGGCTTGAGCATGCTCGGCTTGTTCGGATAGGCGAAGAACGCCACGGGATCGTCGGACTCGACCAGCACGATGTGACGGAATTTCGCCAGCATCGGCAGCGCGTTCTCGATGACGTAGTGAATGCGGTCGATCGAATAGCGGCCGCGGCCACGCGCCATCTTGGGACGGAAGGTCGGGCCCATCACGGTGCAGCCGGTCTTGGCGGCGATGCGCTCGGCCAGCGCCAGGCCCTTCTCGTTCAGCGCGCTGCCGGTCATCAAGAGCAGCGTGCCTTCGCCGTCGCCGTGCAGGATCTTTGCGGCCTGCTCGACCGCCTGCGGCGAGTAGCTGGCGCGCTGCTGCTCGGCCGGCACCTCGGCGATGCCGTCGGCCTCGTTCCAGGCGGTGTCGGCGGGCAGGATCAGGGTCGCGATCTGCGGCGGGGCGCTCTTGGCGGCGGCGATCGCGGCGGCGCCGTCGGCGGCGACCGATTTGGAATCCGGCGAGGTGCGGACCCAGGACGACATCGGCCGGGCCAGCCCCTCGATGTCGGAGGTCAGCGGCGCGTTGTAGCCGATGTGGTAGACGGCGTGCTGGCCGACGATGTTGACGATGCCGGAATTGGCCTTCTTGGCGTTGTGCAGATTGGCAAGGCCATTGGCAAGGCCGGGGCCGAGATGCAGCAAGGTCGAGGCAGGCAGGCCCTTCATGCGGAAATAGCCGTCGGCTGCGCCCGTCACCACGCCTTCGAACAGGCCGAGCACGCAGCGCATGCCCGGCACACGGTCGAGCGCCGCGACAAAATGCATCTCGGAGGTGCCCGGGTTGGTGAAGCAGACGTCCACCCCGCCCTTGACCATCGTCCGCACCAGGCTTTCCGCACCGTTCATTCTGTCTGCTCCCGCAACCGGCTATTTCAGTGATCCGTCCGATCAATCATTGTTCGCGGGCCCCGTCAAAGCAAGAGCCGGCATTGCGGCCCTGCCCCGCATGGCGACCTGCCGGCTTGGCTAATGCTTTTTCGGTAAATTGGCGCGGTTGCCGATTTGGTAACGCCAACCGCTGGAGATGACGCCCCCTCACGGCCCCGTGGCTTGCGGAACGTGCGCGAATATGGATTCTGGCTTTCGTTGAATCGATTTTTTTATTGGGGGAAGCAATGATCCGGTTTTTTGCCGCGCAGATGACCGCAATCGCGCTCTTGCTGGCTGGCGCGGCCGACGCATCCGCGGCGGGGATGATGGACTTCACAGGCACCAGCTCCACCGGCTATCTCGGCGGCGGCGCGAGCCCGATCCACCGCACCACCGTCATATACAACGGCAATTATGCCCCCGGCACGATCGTGGTGAATACCGCCGAGCGCCGGCTCTATCTGGTGCTCCAGAACGGCCAGGCGCTGCGCTACGGCATCGGCGTCGGCCGCGACGGCTTCCGCTGGGGCGGGGTCCACAAGATCACCGCCAAGAAGGAGTGGCCGGATTGGACGCCGCCGTCGCAGATGGTCGCGCGCCGGCCCGACCTGCCGCGCCACATGAAGGGCGGCATCGAGAATCCGCTCGGCGCGCGCGCGATGTATCTGGGATCGACGCTCTACCGCATCCACGGCTCCAACGAGCCGGAGACGATCGGCCAGGCGGTGTCCTCCGGTTGCTTCCGCATGACCAATGACGACGTCACCGACCTCTACGGCCGCGTCGGGGTCGGCACCACCGTGGTCGTGCTCAACAACTAGGGCGCAATTGCCTCCACGCACGAGGTGCGCTCCCTCTCCCGCTTGCGGGAGAGGTTGGGCGAAGCGCGACGCACTATGGGAACCCGCAGGGCGCGTGAATATGCGGACTTGTGCGCAAGCCTCGAATACGGCAGCGTTGCGCAACGATGAGCGCATTGGTCCCGCCCTCGGCTGCCCTTCGCTTCGCCCTGCTGGCGTTTGCAGCGCTCACATGCGTGCCTGACACCGCATCCAACGCGACCGCCGGCGAGCTGCCCGCGATCGCCTCACGGCAGCGCGCCGAGAAGAAGAGCTTTACCGACGCCGAGATCGTCGACGGTTTTTTCAAAACCGCCTTCGGCGCCGAATATCACCTCGCCGGCCGCGTCGACCGCATCCGCAAGTTCGACGGGCCGG
Organism: Bradyrhizobium diazoefficiens; assembly: GCF_016616885.1. Classification (NCBI taxonomy): domain Bacteria; kingdom Pseudomonadati; phylum Pseudomonadota; class Alphaproteobacteria; order Hyphomicrobiales; family Nitrobacteraceae; genus Bradyrhizobium; species Bradyrhizobium diazoefficiens. Next base: position 7,038,402 of record NZ_CP067102.1, read on the forward strand.
TGCGCGTGTTCGCCGAGACCGACCGCGCCGACCGCAAGGCGCAACTCGCGAAGGTCGTGGCCGACATCGGCACGCGCGTGCAGCATCTCGACATCGCCATGACCGACACCGCCGAGGCGGCGAATGTGCGGGTGAAGCTCGTGCGCGACCGCGATCTCTATCGCACCATCTCGAGCTTCTACGGCGCGGAGAAGGCGCGCGAGATCCGCACCTCGCTCGATCCGCAATGCCTGTCAGGCTTCCGCAAGAACGATCAATTCGAGATCGAGCATTCCGACGTCATCCTCACCGTCGACAATGGCGACTTCACCTTCCTCGACTGCGCCTATGAGGAACTGCTGCAGTCGCTCGGACCGATCAACGACACCGCGAGCGTGCCGTGGACGATGTTCAACGACAATGTGTCGATGGGCTATTTCGACGTCTACGACCAGTACATCCTCAACCTGCTCTACGACCCCCGCATCAAGCCCGGCATGACCGTGGTGGAGGTGAGGTCGGTGCTCCCCGACGTGCTGACCGACGTGCGCGCCTGGGTGAAGCGGGTGAATGAGTTGAAGGAATGAGCGGCCAGAGCTCGTAGGGTGGGTTAGCGTCAGCGTAACCCACCTCTTTTGTCTTCGCGTTAAGAGAAGTGGTGGGTTACGCCAAGCGGTCTGCGCTTCGCGCAGTCCGCAGGGCTAACCCACCCTACAAACTACTGCACGAGATCGGCGACCGTGGTCGCGGCCTTCAGCCCGGTGCCGGTGAGGACTGCGACCGTGGTCTCGTTCGCCTTGATGGCGCCGGCGGCGGAGAGTTTCTCCAGCGCCGCAGCCGCGCTGGCGCTGGTCGGTTCGGCGAACAGGCCCTGCCGCGCAAGACGGCGCAAGGCGGCGACGATCTCGTCCTCGGTAAGCGCAATTGTGCCGCCGCCGCTTTCGCGCAGCGAGCCAATGATCTCGCGCAACCGCAGCGGATTCTTGATCGCGGTGCCCTCGGCGATGGTCTTGTTGACCTCGCGCGCGACAGGCGTATCGACGCCGGCCTTGAAGCTGGCATCGATCGGCGAACAGTTGAGCGGCTGAGCCGCGAACAGGCGCGGCAGTTTTGCAATCTGCCCCGCCCTCAACAACTCGCGGAAGCCGAAGGCGCAGCCGAGCAGACTGCTGCCGGCGCCGACGGGCACGATGACATTGTCGGGCGCGCGAAAACCGAGATCTTCCCAGATCTCATAGGCGAGCGATTTTGTGCCTTCGAGGAAAAACGGCTGCCAGTTGTGGCTGGCATAGAAAGTCTGGCTCGACTGCCTGATCGCCTCGGCCTCCGATTCCTCGCGCGGCCCCTCGACGAGCTGCACCTCGGCGCCGTAGGCGCGCACCTGCGCGATCTTGGCCGGCGACGTCGAGGCCGGCGCTAAAATCTTCACGCGCATGCCGCCCGCCGCACCGAGACCTGCCATCGACGAGCCGCCATTGCCGGAACTGTCCTCCAGAATGGCGTCGACGCCGATCTGCCGCAGGAACGACAGCATCACCGCCGAACCCCGGTCCTTGAAGCTGCCGGTCGGATTGAACCATTCGAGCTTGAAGAACGGCCGCAGATCGCCCCACCCTTGCTGCACCAGCGGCGTACAGCCCGCGCCGAGCGAAATCGGATCCTTGATCTCCACCGGCAGCGCCGCCCGGTAGCGCCAGAGCGATCGCGTACGGCCGTCGATGTCGTCGCGCGAAATCCCCGCCACCGGCGTCACCAGCAGCGGCGTGCGCTCGTCCGAGCACCAGCGCGGCTCGTGAAGCGGATAGAGCTTTCCATTGCGGGGATCGATGTAACTGGCGGCAGACATGGCGCACTCCAGGGTGGGGCCGAAGCGGCAGGATATGTCTGATTGCCTGCGCCTTGCCTAGTTTGATGCCAGCGCAACCGCCGCCGGGCGCGTGCCTTAAGCTTGCGACAACGAAATAGTTAAGATATTTCATGGCCTTATATAAATCTCCGGAGGTCGAGCGCTGTCATTCGACTGCTCCCGGGACGTGGCAAACTGGAAAGGCGCGCCATATCTCCATCTGGTCGAATTTGGCAATGACGGCCCTGCCCGCCCCATACGATTAACTTGTCTGTCGTGGCTGGCCGCTACAATATGTTGGATTGCGTCGCCGGGGCTCTGTTCCGGCAGCGCGAGCGAGCCAGGCCCGTCCGAGCGGCGGGCCGTTGGCTTTTTGGGAGTTTGGCATGAGCCGCGCGAACCGTACCGACCACATCCGCCTCACCTCGCACCCGGAGCCGGGCCGCAAGGCCGCCTTTCCGATTCACTGGGGCGCAGCCGATGCACGCGCCCGCGGGCCGATCATCGGCACGGTGTCGCGCGCACAGGATCGCAACGTGATCGGCAGCCATGGCGGCTCCTATGCGATGTATCGCGCACTCGCCGTCTCCGCCGGCGCGCTCGATCCGATCCGGCGCCCTGATCTCACCAACACGTTTCCGGCCGCGACCATCGGACCGTTTGAGCAGTGGCGCGATCCCGCCAAAATCGTCGCGCTCGACCCCTGGGGCCATCTCGTCGCCGAGAATTTCAGCAAGGACATCGCCGAAGGCGTCGATATCCGCCCGAGCATCGCGGTGACGCGGGCGCGGCTCGATTTGCCCGAGATCCGCGAGGCGCTGGCCGCCAAGCGGCTGCGCGCCGACGGCGAGGTCGTGCACGCCAATGGCAGCGTCTCGGTGGTGAAGATCGCGATCGATCCGGTCTGGTACCTGCCCGGCCTTGCGGAACGCTTTGCGACCGGCGAGACCGAGCTGCGCCGCACGCTGTTCGAGCAGACCGCCGGCATGTTCCCCGAGCTGGTGACCCGGCCGGACTTGAAGGTGTTTCTGCCGCCGATCGGCGGCACCACCATCTACATGTTCGGCGACGTCACCAAGCTGCCGGACCATCGCACCAAGATCACCTGCCGCGTGCATGACGAGTGCAACGGCTCCGACGTGTTCGGCTCCGACATCTGCACCTGCCGGCCCTACCTGATCCACGGCATCGAGGAATCCGCGCGCGGCGCGCAGGAGGGCGGACTCGGGCTCGTCATCTACAATCGCAAGGAAGGCCGCGCGCTCGGCGAGGTCACCAAATTCCTGGTCTACAATGCGCGCAAGCGCCAGGAAGATGGCGACGCCGCCGCCGCCTATTTCGAGCGCACCGAATGCGTCGCCGGCGTCCAGGACGCGCGCTTCCAGCAATTGATGCCCGACACCATCCACTGGCTCGGCCTGAAGCGCATCGACCGCTTCCTGTCCATGAGCGACATGAAGTACGACGCGCTGACCTCGCAGGGCATCGACATCGTCGAGCGCGTGCCTATCCCGCCGGAGCTGATCCCGGCAGACGCCTATGTCGAGATCGCCGCGAAGAAGGCCGCCGGCTATTACTCGACCGACATTGCGCCCGAGAAGGACGTCGACGGCGTGGTCGGACGTTCGCTGGAAAAATACTGATCGATTGATGGCAGACGTTTTGGAACGAGAGGCACGCGCGCTGCTCACCGCAAAGGCGGTCCGCGCGCGCGCCGGGCAAATGCTCGACATCGGCCTGCACGGCGGGCTCACGCATTTCACCATCGATCTCGATCGCATGGATGGCGTTGCCGACGCCGTGCTGGCCGTCACGCGCAAAGCCTATCCGACGCTGGACATTCCCTTCCATGCGCGGTGGCGGCATTTTGTGTTCGGCGGCATCGACCGCTGGGCGCAGCTGGCCGACCCAGCATCCTGGCCTGATCGCGCGGCACGCGCGCGCGCTGAGTTCGACCTCGCCATTGTCAGCGTGCTGCTCGATGCCGGCGCCGGTGCGACATGGCGCTATCGCGACGCGGTGACGGGGCAAGGCATCGGCCGATCCGAGGGGCTGGCGCTCGCGAGCCTCGACATGTTTGCCAGTGGTCTCTTTTCCGCCGATGCGAACGCCCCGTTCAGGGCGGATGCCGGCGTGATCGCAACACTGCCGCTTGCCGCATTGACGTCGGCATTTCAGGCGACCGACGCCAATCCGCTGCTCGGCCTCGAAGGACGCACCGATCTGCTGCGGCGCCTGGGCAAGCAGGTCGCGGCGCGCCCCGATGTCTTCGGCATGCATGACACGCCACGACCGGGCGGCCTGTTCGACCATATCGCCGCGCAAGCCACGAACGGCGCCATCCCCGCGCCCGCGATTCTCTCCGCGGTGCTGAACCAGCTCGGACCGATCTGGCCTTCGCGGCTCGAGCTCGCGGGCGTTCCGCTCGGCGATTGCTGGCGTCATCCGGCGATCAAGGCTGATGGTGTGACGGCCGGCCTCGTGCCGCTGCACAAGCTGTCGCAGTGGCTGAGCTATTCGCTGATCGAGCCGCTCCAGCGCGCAGGATTTGAAGTCACCGACATCGACGGCCTGACCGGGCTTGCCGAATACCGCAATGGCGGCCTGTTCGTCGATCACGAGGTGCTGCGGCTGCGCGACGCCGCGGATGCCGATCGTGCGCATGCAGTGGATTCGCTGCTCGTCGTCGAGTGGCGCGCACTCACCGTCGCGCTGCTGGATCGTGTTGCCGAACTTGTTCGCGCCAAGCTCGGCCGCACGCCGCAGTCTCTGCCGCTCGCCAGCATCCTGGAAGGCGGCACCTGGGCCGCGGGTCGGGCGATCGCTTTTGCGCGCCGTCACGACGGTTCACCGCCGCTCAAGGTGATCAGCGACGGCACGGTTTTCTAGACCCTCTCCCCTTGTGGGCCCCTTGTGGGAGAGGGTGGCTTCGCGAAAGCGAAGCCGGGTGAGGGGTTGCTTCCGCGAGCACATCTCTCATTGGAGTTCGCGGAGACGACCCCTCATCCGGCGCTTCGCGCCACCTTCTCCCACAGGGGGAGAAGGGAAGAAGCAAGAGCATCCGATCATGGAAGGCGTCACGATCGTCGATCATCCGCTGGTGCAGCACAAGCTGACGCTGGTGCGGGACAAATCGATCTCGACAAAATCGTTCCGCGAGCTGATCAAGGAGATCGGCATGCTCCTGTGCTACGAGGTAACGCGCGACCTGCCGCTTGCCGACACCGTGATCGAGACGCCGCTAGCGACGATGCACTCGGCGAAGATCGCCGGCAAGAAGCTGGTGTTCGTGCCGATGCTGCGCGCCGGCACGACCTTCGTCGACGGCATGATGGATCTGGTGCCGACCGCGCGCGTCGCCCATATCGGGCTCTACCGCGAACCACACAGTTTTGCCGCGGTCGAATACTTCTTCAAATCGCCCTCCGATCTCGGTGAGCGCCTCGCGATCGTGGTGACGCCTGTGGTCGCGACCGCCAACACGGCCGTGGCGGCAGTCGACCGGCTGAAAGAGCGCGGTGCCAAGGACATTCGCCTCGCCTGCCTGATCGCAGCTCCTGAAGGACTCGAGCGCTTGCGCGGCTTGCACCCGGACGTGCATATCTGGACCGCCGCGGTGGACGAAGGCCTCGACGAGAACGGCTTTATCCTGCCGGGCCTCGGCGATGCCGGCGACCGCGCTTACGGGACGCGGTAATTCAGCGCACATTTGGTCGGCTGTCCGCACCTTACCTCTCCCCAGCGGGGAGCGGTCGGATTGCGCCTGGCGATGCGAAGCATCATCCAGAGGATGCGGATCTGACCCGGTCAAACTATAGATCAGAGGTTGGTCGATCCCCAAGATGGGCGGGTTCGATTTACCTCGGTTTCGAGCGTTTTCTCGCACGATTCACGGCAAGCGGCGTGCGGGAGGTCACGTTCGCGCAAGAACGTGACCGCCGCCCGACGCTGCCGCGAAGGTTGGATGTGGTAAAACTCGCCCTTGCTCCGGCGCAGACAACGGGCTGTAATTGCAGCCCAAATACCGCAGCGCAGAATTCAAGAAAATCGCGCGGTTCACGTCAGGGAGAGCGGTCATGCACGGGACCATCGAGAACGCGGCAACGAACGACGCATTGCGCGAGCGCGCGTCGTCACTTCCGCTGGAGCAATACGATCCCGGCGATCCCGAGCTGTTCAAGACCGATACGTTCTGGCCCTATTTCGACCGGCTGCGCCGTGAAGACCCGGTGCACTATTGCAAGGATTCGATGTTCGGCCCGTATTGGTCGGTGACACGCTATAACGACATCATGGAGATCGAGACCAACCATTCGGTGTTCTCCTCGGCCTCCTCGCTTGGCGGCATCACCATCCGCGACATCGATCCGGACCTACGCCGCGAGAGCTTCATCTCGATGGATCCGCCGCGGCATGCGGCGCAGCGCAAGACTGTGGCGCCGATGTTCACGCCGACGCATCTGGACAATCTCGCGCTCAATATCCGCAAGCGCTCGGCCGAGTGCCTGGACAATCTGCCGCGCGGTGAGGTGTTCGACTGGGTCGACCAGGTCTCGATCGAACTTACCACGCAGATGCTCGCGGTGCTGTTCGACTTCCCCTGGAAAGACCGCCGCAAGCTGACGCGCTGGTCGGATATCGCCACCACCATTCCCGGTCCCGACGGACTTGTCGCCACCGAGGACGAGCGCCAGGCTGAGCTCGCGGAATGCGCCGGCTATTTCGCGCGTCTCTGGAAGGAGCGCATCGAGCAGCCGCCCAAGAGCGATCTGCTCTCGATGATGGCGCATGGCGCCGCGACGCGCGACATGGATGCCAAAAACTTCCTCGGCAATCTCATCCTTTTGATCGTCGGTGGCAATGACACCACCCGCAACACCATGTCGGGCTCGCTTCTTGCGCTGAGCCAGCATCCGGAGCAATACCGCAAGCTGCGTGAAAACCCCGCGCTGCTCGACAGCTTTGTGCCGGAGGTGATCCGCTGGCAAACGCCACTGGCGCATATGCGCCGCACTGCACTTGCGGATTTCGAGTTCCGCGGCAAGCAGATCAAGAAAGGTGACAAGGTCGTGATGTGGTACGTCTCGGGCAACCGCGACGAGGAGGCGATCGAGAAGCCCTACGACTTCATCATCGACCGCGCCCGCCCGCGCACCCACCTCTCATTCGGCTTCGGTATTCACCGTTGCGTCGGATTGCGCCTTGCCGAACTCCAGCTCAAGATTATCTGGGAAGAGATCCTGAAGCGGTTCGACCACATCGATGTGGTCGGCGAACCGAAGCGGGTGTATTCGAGCTTTGTGAAGGGTTTGGAAACGCTGCCCGTCAAGATTGCGGCGTGAGCTCTGAATTATAGTGTATAACATTGGCACTTGCGACGACGCCGCCCCTCGCGCCGCCACCGCGACGGCGTGAACGAACACACTGGAGCGACTGCCCATGAACATTCAGACCCCGGTCAAGGCCGACAAGGCCGAACGCATGCGGCGCGCGCGCGAGGAAGCCTATGCAACGCCGCTGAAGAATTTTCATCCGGGCGCGCCGCGGCTGTTCCAGGACGACACCTTGTGGCCCTGGTTCGAGCGACTGCGCAAGGAAGAGCCGGTGCATTACTGCACCAACGCGCCGATCGAGCCGTACTGGTCGGTGGTGAAGTACAACGACATCATGCACGTCGACACCAATCACGGCCTGTTCTCGTCCGACTCGTCCCTCGGCGGAATCGGCATCCGCGACGTGCCGCCCGGCTATGACTGGCCGAGCTTCATCGCGATGGACCAGCCAAAGCACTCCTCGCAGCGCAAGACGGTGTCGCCGATGTTCACACCGACGCATCTGGACGAGCTCGCAAAGCTGATCCGCCAGCGCTCGCAAACCGTGCTCGACAATTTGCCCCGCAACGAGACCTTCAACTTCGTCGAGCGCGTCTCGATCGAGCTGACGACCCAGATGCTGGCGACGCTGTTCGACTTCCCCTGGGAAGAGCGACGCAAGCTGACGCGGTGGTCGGATGTCGCGACCGCGCTGCCCAAGAGCGGCATCGTCGCCTCCGCCGAAGAGCGCCGCCGCGAGATGGACGAGTGCTATGCCTACATGTCCAAGCTGTGGAACGAGCGCGTCAACTCGGCGCCGCGCAACGATCTGCTGTCGCTGATGGCCCACAGCGACGCTACGCGCTTCATGGACCCCGACAACCTGATGGGCAACATCATCCTGCTCATTGTCGGCGGCAACGACACCACGCGCAACACCATGACCGGATCGGTGCTGGCGCTGAACGAGAATCCCGAGCAGTACGACAAGCTGCGCGCCAACCCGACGCTGATCGATACCATGGTGCCGGAGGTGATCCGCTGGCAGACCCCGCTCGCGCATATGCGACGCACCGCGCTTGCTGACACCGAGATCGGCGGCAAGCAGATCAAGAAGGGCGACCGCGTCGTGATGTGGTACGTCTCCGGCAACCGCGACGAAGAGATGATCGAGAATCCGAACGAGTTCATCATCGATCGCGCGCGTCCGCGCACCCATCTCTCCTTCGGCTTCGGCATCCACCGCTGCGTCGGCATGCGGCTCGCCGAGCTACAGCTGCGGATCATCTGGGAAGAAATGCTGAAGCGGTTCGACCGCATCGAGGTGGTCGGTGAGCCGAAGCGGATCTATTCGAGCTTCATCAAGGGATATGAGTCGTTGCCGGTGAGGATACCGGGGTAGGCCTCGCTGCCGCCGCACACTCCGTCATTGCGAGTTGAGCACCGGCCAGACGGCCGACCCCGCTGGATGAAAATGGGTGATTGCTCCTGACGGAGTCTGCTGGAACTCACCCACTTTCTTCTTAGCGTAGCGAGGCAATCCAGACTGTCACCGCGGAAAGATTCCTGGATTGCTTCGTCGCAAGGGCTCCTCGCAATGACGAGACTCTGGATACACATGCGCGTCAAATGCGCAGCGGCCCACGGCCCAGCTATAAAATTTCGGCATGACAGGTCGCGCCAGATGCGAAGGCAAGACGGCGCCTGACTGTTCTACGACACCAGCGCATCTAACTCAATTTGATGTCCCAGACGCCTTCCTTGCGGCAGGCGGCAACCTCGTCGCGCAGCAGTGCGGTGACGGCCAGCGAGGCCGTCGAGGGCGGGCGGTCGATCGGAGAGGCAAAAATGAGCTCGCGCGTCATCGGCTTGGAGACGACAGCGGTTTCCAGCCGTCCGTCTGCGACCTCGGCGTGGACCGAGGATGGCGGCAGCAGCGCGAAGCCGAGCCCCTCCTCGACCAGGCTCGTCAGCACCCGGAACGAATCTGCTTCGAGCTGGACGTTGAGCTTGATCTTGCGTTGCGCGGCCGCGTGCTCGATCAACGCACGGAGGCCGTGGGAATGACTGGGCAGCACCAGCCGCTGCCGCAGCAGCCAGCCGATATCGACGTTCTTCTTGCGCGCGAGACCGCAGCCGCGCGGGCCGACCGCGACGATGTTGTCGCGCCCCAAGCTCTGCACATTGAGATGCAGATCGGCCGAGCGGCCGTAGAGGATGGCGAGATCCATCTCGCCGCGATGCAGCCATTCGACGATATGACCGCTGTAGCTCTCGACAATGCGCAGCGAGATGCCAGGATATTTTTCGACGCAGCGCCGCGCAAAGCGCGCCGACAGCACGCAGCTCACGGTCGGAACCAGACCGAGCACGACCTGGCCGGACGGCAGCCCCTTGGCCGACTGGATGTCGTCGCGGATCTGGTCGATCTGCCGCACGATGCCCGACGTGCGCGCCAGCAGCAGCCGGCCGGCCTCGGTCAGCACCATGCCGCGGCCATTGCGCGTGAACAGTTCCGTGCGGAGTTCATGTTCCAGCAGCTTGATCTGCCGGCTGAGCGCCGGCTGCGCCACGCGCAACGTGTCGGACGCTTTGCTCAGACTGCCGAGCTCCGCCACGCAACTGAAGGTCCTGAGCTGACGGAAATCCATGCTTGCCAATCCTGGAAGGCTACTCCATACGCTATAGCAAATGAGCATAGGGGGCTGGCGATGTTTTCACAACGCCAGAGGGTTGGCCGGCGTTATCTTAACTGCCGCTATCAACGGGAAACGCCATGAGTGACGAACACGAAGATCACGCCGACATCCGCGAGGCCGTCGCAAAGCTCTGCGCGCAGTTTCCCGGCGAATACTGGCGCAAGCTCGATCGCGAGATGGCCTACCCCAAGGCCTTCGTCGACGCGCTGACGCAGGCCGGTTACCTCTCGGTGCTGATCCCCGAGGAATATGGTGGCGCGGGCCTGAAGCTTTCGGCTGCGGCTGCAATCCTGGAAGAGATCCAGCGTGCCGGCTGCAACGGCGGCGGCTGCCACGCCCAGATGTACACGATGGGCACCGTGCTGCGGCACGGCAATGACGAGCAGAAGGCAAAGTACCTGCCGAAGATCGCGAGCGGCGAATTGCGGCTGCAGGCCTTCGGCGTCACCGAGCCGACCAGCGGCACCGATACCTCATCGCTGAAGACCTTCGCGCGCAAGGAAGGCAATGACAGCTACGTCGTCAACGGCCAGAAAATCTGGACCAGCCGCGCCGAGCATTCCGACCTGATGGTGCTGCTGGCGCGCACCACGCCGAAGGAGCAGGCGAAGAAGCGCACCGATGGTCTTTCCGTGTTCATCGTCGACATGCGCGAGGCCAAGAACAATGGCCTCGAGATCCGCCCGATCCGCACCATGATGAACCACGCCACCACCGAAGTGTTCTTTACCGACATGAAGGTGCCGGCGGAAAATCTGATCGGCGAGGAAGGCAAGGGCTTTCGCTACATCCTCTCCGGCATGAATGCCGAGCGCATCCTGATCGCGGCCGAATGCATCGGCGACGCCAAATGGTTCATCGCCAAGGCAACGAATTACGCCAAGGAACGCGCCGTGTTCGGCCGGCCGATCGGCCAGAACCAGGGCATCCAGTTTCCGATCGCCAAGGCCTACGCCTCGATGCGCGCGGCCGAGCTGATGGTGAAGGAGGCCACGCGCAAATACGAGGCCGGGCTCGACTGCGGCGCGGAGGCCAACATGGCCAAGATGCTCGCAGCCGATGCGTCCTGGGAAGCGGCGAATGCCTGCATCCAGACCCATGGCGGCTTCGGCTTCGCCGAGGAATACGACGTCGAGCGCAAGTTCCGCGAGACGCGGCTGTATCAGGTGGCGCCGATCTCGACCAATCTCGTGCTGTCCTTTGTCGCCGAGCACGTGCTCGGCATGCCGCGCTCGTACTGAGGCAGCAATCATGGGAGCACTGGACGGGATCAGGGTGATTGCGGTCGAGCAGGCGGTGGCAGCACCTTTCTGTTCCTCGCGCCTGGCGGATGCCGGCGCAGAGGTGATCAAGATCGAGCGGCCCGAAGGCGATTTCACCCGCGGCTATGACGCGGCGGCCAATGGGCAGAGCAGCTATTTCGTCTGGCTCAATCGCGGCAAGCAATCGGCGGTGGTCGATCTCGCCACCAAGGAGGGACGCGCCGAGCTGGAGAAGCTGATCGCAAGCGCCGACGTGCTGGTGCAGAACCTCAAGCCGGGCTCGATGGACAAGCTCGGCTTCTCGCGCGAACGGCTGTTGAAGGACTATCCCAGGCTGATCTCCTGCACGATCACCGGCTACGGCGATGATGGCCCCTACGCGCACCGCAAGGCCTATGATCTGCTGATCCAGGCCGAGAGTGGACTTGCCTCGATCACTGGCAATCCCGACGGCGCCTCGCGCGTTGGCATGTCGATCGTCGACGTCGCGACCGGCGCCACCGCGCATGCGGCGATCCTGGAGGCACTGATCGCGCGCGGGCGGACCGGCAAGGGCTGCGACATCCGCATCTCCATGTTCGACGTGATGGCAGACTGGTGCACGGTGCCGCTGCTCAACGCCGAGGCCGGCAATCCGCCCAAGCGCATGGGCCTGCGCCATCCCTCGATTGCGCCCTATGGCGTGTTCACCTCGCAGGACGGCAAGGATATTCTCATCTCGATCCAGAGCGAGCGCGAATGGAAGACGCTCTGCACCGAGGTGCTGGACCAGCCCAATCTCCTCGCCGATCCCCGCGTCGCCAACATGGTGGAGCGCGTGCGCAACCGCGACTTCACCGACAAGACGGTTGCCGATATCTTCGGCAGGATGACGCGCGACGAGCTGCTGAAGCGGCTGTCCGACGCCGACATCGCGTTTGCCGAGGTCAACACCATGACCGACCTCACCAATCATCCGCATCTGAGGCGCATCGAGGTGGATACCCCGAACGGCCGCGTCAGCTATCCCGCGCCGGCCCCGATCATCGTCGGCGAGCCGCGCGCTTACGGCGCGGTGCCCGGCATCGGCGAAAATCCCCAAGTCAGGAAATAACAGAGCGAGGCGTCATGACCGGGAAGCTCGACATCGATCACTTGCAGCAATGGATCGGCCGCAGCGAAGAGGCGACCGACATCGTCACCGCGCAGCTCGTCAAAGGCCTGCGCGCGACGCTGTTCCAGGAGGTCGGCGAACCCAGGACGGGTGACGCTGCGCCGTTCACAGTGCATTGGTGCCTGGCGCAGCCGGTGTTTCCGATGTCGATGCTCGGGCCCGACGGCCACCCGACCCGCGGAGGTTTCCTGCCGCCGGTGCCGCTGCCGCGCCGGATGTGGGCCGGCGGCGAAATCGAATTTTTGCAGCCCTTGCGCGTCGGCGATGAGTCGACGCGGACCTCGCGCATTGCCGACGTGCAGGTGAAATCAGGCTCGACCGGCACGCTGTGCTTCGTCTCGGTGGAGCACAGCATTTCCTCACCCCGTGGCGTCGCCATCCGCGAGCGGCAGGACATCGTCTATCGCGAGATGACGGCCAACGCGCCCGCGACCGCAAAGGCTCCGCCCCCGCCGCCGAACGCACAGCACCGCGAGACCCATGTCTCCGATCCCGTGCTGCTGTTTCGTTACTCCGCGCTGACCTTCAACGGCCACCGCATCCATTACGACCGCGATTACGTCACTGAGGTCGAGGGCTATCCGGGCCTGATCTTCCACGGGCCCTTGCAGGCGGCGCTCATCATCGAGATGGCGGCAAAGCTGCGCAGCGGCAAGCCGCCGCAGAAGCTCACCTATCGCGGCGTGCAGCCGCTGTTCGCGGGCAGCGAGTTCTCCATCAACGCCAGCGAGACCGCCGACGGCATGGAGCTGTGGACCGCGAACGCGGAGAGGCAACCGACGATGAAGGGCACGGCGGTGTGGTGAGCCACCGCTTCCCCCTCCTCGTCATTGCGAGCGCAGCGAAGCAATCCAGAATCTCTCCGCGGTGATAGTCTGGATTGCTTCGTCGTAAGGGCTCCTCGCAATGACAGTGAGGCTAGTAGCACGCCAAACAACAACTTGGGACGGAAACCAATGTCCAAGAACGGCAAGACCGGCAGCAAGTCCGTCACCGTCAAGCAGGCGACGCTCGACCTGCTGCGCGCCTTCGGCATCAAAAAAGTCTTCGGCAATCCCGGCTCGACCGAGCTGCCGTTCCTGAGCGACTGGCCCGATGACATCGACTATGTGCTGGCGCTGCAGGAGGCCTCGGCGGTCGGCATGGCTGACGGCTATGCCCAGGCGACGCGCAATGCCGGCTTCGTCAACCTGCATTCGGCGGCCGGCGTCGGCAACGCGCTCGGCAACATCTACACCGCGCACCGCAACCAGACGCCGCTCGTCATCACTGCCGGCCAGCAGGCCCGCTCGATCCTGCCGTTGCAGGCGTTTCTTTACGCCGAACGCGCCTCCGAGTTTCCGCGGCCCTATGTGAAGTACAGCGTCGAGCCGGCGCGGCCCGAGGACGTGCCGGCCGCAATCGCGCGGGCCTATTACACCGCGATGCAGCCGCCGTGCGGGCCGACCTTCGTGTCGATCCCGATCGACGACTGGACGCATGCCGCGGCGCCGATCGAGGCGCGCAAGGTCAGCCGCGAAATCGGGCCCGAGGCCGCCGCCATGAAGGCGCTGGTTGCCGCGCTCGGTGCCGCAAAGCACCCTGCCCTCGTCGTCGGCCCCGGCGTCGACCGCGCCGGCGCGGTCGATCTGATGGTGCGCGTCGCCGAGAAGGCGAAGGCGAGCGTCTGGGTCAGCCCGTTCTCGGCGCGCTGCTCGTTCCCCGAGCGGCATCCGCAGTTTGCCGGCTTCCTGCATGCCTCGCCGGCGCAACTCTCCGACGCGCTGCGCGAGCACGACCTCGTCGTCGCCATCGGCGCGCCGGTGTTCACCTTCCATGTCGAGGGCCATGCCGCAATTTTTGATGGCGGCGCGACGATCTTCCAGATCACCGATGATCCGGATGCCGCTGCCGTGACGCCCGTCGGCACCAGCATCATCGCGACGATGAAGCCGGCGCTAAGCGCGCTGCTCGACCTGCTGCCGGAGAGCAAACGCGCCACGCCAAAAGGCCGCACGTTGCCGCCGGCGCCGCAAGCTGCCGATCCGTTGCCGGTCGAGTTCCTGCTGCATTCGCTGTCGCAGGCGATGCCGGATGGAGCCTCACTGGTCGAGGAAGTGCCCTCGCACCGGCCGGCGATGCAGAAATTCCTGCCGATGCGCGGCCAGGACAGTTTTTACACCATGGCAAGCGGCGGCCTCGGCTATTCACTGCCCGCCGCCGTCGGCATGGCACTCGGCAAGCCGAAGACCCGCACGGTCTGCCTGATCGGCGACGGCTCGGCGATGTATTCGATCCAGGCGCTGTGGACCGCTGCGCAGCGCAAGCTGCCGCTCACCATCGTCGTCATCAACAATTCCGGCTACGGCGCGATGCGCTCGTTCAGCCGGGTGATGCAGGTGCGGAACGTGCCGGGGCTGGAGCTGCCGGGGATCGATTTCGTCCGGCTGGCCGAAGGCATGGGCTGCCACGCGGTACGGGTGAGCAAGGCGGCGGAGTTGGGTGAGGCGCTCAAGCGCGCAATGGCGCACGAGGGCACGAGCCTGCTCGAGGTCGTCGTGGATTCGGCGGTGCCGGTGCTGTACGGGCAGAAGCATTAGGGGCCTCCGCACACTCAGCTGTCATCGCCCGCCTTGTGCGCAATTGCGCACTGGGCGGAGCATGACAGCGTCAATTGTGGCACCAGCCCTCCCTACTTCCCGAACTCCTCCCGCATCTTCGCCTGGATCTTGGCCATGCCGCCGATCCAGCGGTCGTAGTTCTCGGTCTTCTTGCGCATGTAGCCGAGCACCTGGGGGTGCGGCAGGATCAGGAAGGTCTCCTGCTCGAGGCCGGCGAGGACGTCGCTGGCAACCTGCTCCGGCGTGAGGTCACCGTCGCCGGATTGCGGGCCCTTCGGGATCGAGCGCAGCATGTTGGTGTCGACGCCCTGCGGGCAGAGGATCGAGACCTTGATGTTGTCAGCCTTGTGCGAGATCGCGAGGTTCTCGGCAAAGCCGACCGCGGCGTGCTTCGTCGTCGAATAAGCCGGGCTACCGACCTGCGACAGCAGGCCCGCGGCCGAGATGGTGTTGAGGAAATAACCGCCGCCACGCGCCTTCATGCGGGGGATGAGATGCCGCGCCGCATAGACATGCGCCATCACGTGGATCGCCCAGCTGCGCTGCCATGGTTCATCGGAGGCGCCGCCGGCATTAACCGACATCGGATCGAAGCCGCCGCCGATGCCCGCGTTGGAGCAGAACAACGCGATGGGACCGAACTGCCGCTCGGTCTCCTCGATGACATGCGAAACATCTTTTTCCTGCGCGACGTCGCATTTGAAGGCTGCGCCATCGACCGTGGCGGCGACGGTGCGCGCGTTCGCAGCGTCCATGTCCGCGACCACGACCTTGGCGGCACCCGCCTTGTGAAAGGCCTCGCACAGCGCCTTGCCGATGCCGTTTGCGCCGCCTGTGACGACCACGACCTTGCCGGTCACCTGCATGCGACGTCTCCTCTTTTCTTGATTTGTGTTATCCCGCTGCGCGGGACGCGCTCAGCTCAGCACGAGGTCGAGCACCGCGGTATAATGGCATGCCGCGCCGGCCAAGACAAAGCCGTGCCAGATCGCATTCTGGAAGCGCAGCCGCCGCCAGGCGTGGAAGATCACGCCAAAACTGTAGAGCAGGCCGCCCGCCAGGATGAAACCAAGCACCAGCGCGGGCAGCGCCTTGACCACGGGGCCATAGAGCATCACGCCACTCCAGCCCATCGCAAGATAGATGCCCACGGCGACGCGATCGAACCGGCCGGGATAGCGAAGCTTCAGCACGATGCCGACGATCGCGACACACCAGACGCAGACAAGCAGTGCCAGCGCAAACACGCTGTCCTTCACCTCCAGGATGAACGGCGTGTAGGTCGCGGCGATCAGGAGATAGATCGCGGAATGGTCAAACCGCCGCAGCAGCCATTTCACCGGCGAGATCGGCCAGAGATTATAGCTCGCAGACAGCACGAGCATCGAGAGCAGGCCGGCGACATAGATCGAGACCCCAGCGATGTCGGTCGCATCGGCATAGACCACCGCCAGCACCACCAGAACAGTCGCAGCAATGATCCCGGAGAGCACACCGATGGCATGGATGATACCGTCAGCGATGATCTCGGCACGGTCGTAGTTCCAGCCCATCGCATCGGCGGCGGCATGGACGGAGTTCGAGGCGAACTGTTTCAGCGTAAAGACAGACATGGCGGTCCGAAAGCGTCGATCAGTGTCCAATATTGGTCTTTCGCAGTTAACGCGGCGTTCAACGGCTGCTTCGCCCAAGAAGGCGGTGGAAGTATGAAGCTTGATTTTCGTCAGGCAGTTGCCACTTTTGTGACTAGTCCATTTTGCGTATTTGCCCCCGCCCGAGATCCCCGCGTTCATATGGTATTCAGTTTCCAGGATATGGTCGAGGAGGCGCGCCTATCGGCCCGGGCGCTGATCGACTATGGCGAGCACTTCTTCAATCCGACGGTGCGGCTTGGTGTCACCGGCCTGTCGCGGGCCGGTAAGACCGTATTCATCACCGCGCTGATCCACGGGCTGACGCGCGGCGGCCGGTTTCCGGTGTTCGAGGCCTATGCCTCGGGCCGGATCGCGCGGGCGCATCTGGCGCCGCAGCCGGACGATGCCGTGCCGCGCTTCTCCTATGAAAGCCATCTGCACGCGCTGATCGAGGAGCGACGCTGGCCGAACTCGACCGTCGACATCAGCGAGCTGCGTCTCGTCATCGACTATCAGCGCCCGAACGGCGCCGACCGCACATTGACGCTCGACATCGTCGACTATCCCGGCGAATGGCTGCTCGACCTGCCGCTGCTGCAGAAGAGTTTTGAGCAATGGTCGGCGGAAAGCCTGGCGCTGTCGCGCGAAGCGCCGCGCGCCCATCTGGCCGCGGACTGGCACGTGCATCTGGCAACGCTCAAGCCCGAAGCGCGCGAGGACGAACAGGCGACGCTGACGGCCGCAAAGCTCTTCACCAATTATCTGCGCGCCTGCCGCGACGAGCGGTTTGCGATGAGCCTGTTGCCGCCTGGCCGTTTCCTGATGCCCGGCAGTCTCGCCGACACGCCGGCGCTAACGTTCGCGCCGCTCGACGTGCCCGTCGGCGGCCAGGCTCCGGAGGGATCGCTGTGGGCGATGATGGTGCGCCGCTACGAGGCCTACAAGGATGTCGTGGTGCGGCCGTTCTTCAGGGATCACTTTGCCCGGCTCGATCGTCAGATCGTGCTCGCCGATGCGCTTTCCGCATTCAACTCCGGACCCGAAGCGCTGCACGATCTCGAAGCCGCGCTGGCCGGCATTCTCGACTGCTTTAACATCGGCCGCAGCACGCTCCTCTCCAGCCTGTTCCGGCCGCGCATCGACCGCATCCTGTTTGCGGCGACCAAGGCCGATCATCTGCATCATTCCAGTCACGACCGGTTAGAGGCCGTGCTGCGTCGCGCGGTTACGCGCGCCGTGGCGCGCGCGGAAGATACCGGCGCGGAGATCGACGTCGTCGCGCTCGCCGCCGTCCGCGCCACACGCGAGGCACAGGTCGCGCATGGCCGCGACAAATTACCCTCGATCCTGGGCACGCCGGCCGCGGGCGAAAGCGCCAACGGTGAGTTCTTTGACGGCAACACGGAGGTCGCGACGTTTCCTGGCGACCTGCCTTTGGATCCCGAACCGCTGTTCGACGGCCGCGATGCGTTCCGTGGCCTCTCGACGGAAGCCGCCGAGAAGAGCGACTTCCGCTTTCTGCGCTTCCGCCCACCCAAGCTCGAGCGTGAAGGGACGAACGAGCCGGCGCTGCCTCACATCCGCCTCGACCGTGCCTTGCAGTTCCTGATCGGAGACAAGCTCGCATGAACGACCGATCGAAGCCACGGCGGCCGGCGACGTTCCGGCTCGACGATCCCGGGGTCGTCGTCAGCAACGCCGACGAGACCAGTCGGCCGGGCCGCACCACCATTCAGATCACGCCGGAACCCGATCCGGCGACGTTGCCCGTGCCGATAGAAACCGCGCTTCCGGCGCGGCGCGGTTTTCCGTGGGGCGCGCTGTTCTGGTCCGGCGTCGCCGGCTTGACGCTGCTCGGCACCGGGCTCGGCGTTGTCCGTCTGATCGAAGATCTGTTCGCGCGCAGCGAGAGCCTCGGCTTCGTCGGGCTCGCGCTCGCCTTCGTCACCACGCTTGCGCTCGCGGTGGTGATCGGGCGCGAGGCGTTCGGCCTTGCACGCCTTGCCACGATCGAAAAACTGCATCGGCGTGCTGCCGAGGTGCTCGCCAGCGACGATCGCAAGGAGAGCCGCGCCATCGTGCAGGATCTGATCGCGATTGCGCACCAGAACCCGCAGCTTGCCCGCGCCCGTGCCGCACTCGAAAGTCATGCCAGTGAGATCATCGACGGTGCCGACATGATCCGGCTCGCGGAACGCGAATTGATATCGCCGCTGGATGCGGAGGCACGGCGGCTGGTGTCGTCGGCGGCGCAGCGGGTCTCGATTGTCACGGCGGTGTCGCCGCGCGCTCTGTTCGACGTGCTGTTCGTGTTCGTGGCCTCGCTGCGCCTGATCCGCCAGCTCGCCCGGCTCTATGGCGGCCGGCCCGGCGCGCTCGGCATGATCCGCCTGCTCCGCCACGTCATCGCCCATCTCGCCATCACCGGCGGCCTCGCCGCAGGCGACAGCCTGGTGCAGCAGATGCTTGGCCACGGGATTGCAGCAAAACTGTCGCAGCGGCTCGGTGAAGGCATGCTCAACGGGCTCTTGACGGCGCGGCTGGGTCTCGCCGCGATCGATGTCACGAGGCCGCTGCCGTTCGCAGCCCTGCCGCCGCCAAGGCTGTCGGATCTCGCGACGGATCTGCTGCGAAGGAAAGAGGACGAGGACTAACTCGCAGGGCCAGCACGCGCCACTGGAACAGCGGTGAGTCCTTTGGCGGAGACAGCTCCGGGGTCCATCCGGTGAGCTTATCGATCGTGTAGGTATCGATCAGGACACCGCGCCAGCGGCGTTCGACCTGCCCCAATGGCGCGCGCGTCGCCGGGATCGACTCCCAGAGAGGCGAATGATCATCGGGCTGGCGACCGATATAGATCCCCACCTGCCCCTTGATCCGGTCCATGCCGGGATCGCGGAAATCCTGGAAGCGGCCGCGCTCGTTGATTTCGACCACGGGGACGCGGCCGCGGAACAGCCAGCGCATCATGGCGTAGGTGCGATAGTCCGTGGTCGCGATCCAGGTCGCGCCGGTCTCATCCAACGCGGCCTGTGCGCGCGCGGCGATCTGCTCGTAGCCGGCCTCGGCGCCGATTGGATCCATCTTGCCGAGGAAATTCCAGGGCGCCGCGACGTAATAGAGGAACACGAGCACGACGAAGGCGATCCCCGAAACCAGCGCCGCGTCCACCCAGAAGGTGCACGACCGGATCATTCGCGCCGACCAGCCTTCTTTCGACAGCATCGCAAGGTTCACCGCGGCGGCGGCGAAGCCGATCGGCCACATGAACATCGGCCAGGTGTCGCCGACCCGGAGCGTCAATGACTTGAAGAAGAAATAGACGAACGGCACGAGCACCGCGGTCGACAGCAGGATCGCAACCGGCTCGCGCCTGCGGTAGCCGCGCCACACCGTCATGACGAGGCCCAACAGCACCACCGGCAGCATGACGAAGCCGACGAGGCCGAATTGCAGGCCGACATAGTCGCCGATGGTGCGGAACGAGATACCGTAATTGGTGGTAGCGCGCACGCCCTGGAAACGAAACGAGGCCCAGTCGTGCTGCGCGTTCCAGATCAGCACCGGCGAGAACATTGCGATCGCGATCAGCATCGCGAGATAAGGATAGGGGCTGCGCAGCCAGCGCCAGCGCCAATCCGGCACCAGCAGGAACGCAGCGACCGCGGGCGCGAACATGATGGCGGTGAATTTCGACAGCAGCGACAGGCCGGCCAACAGGCCGGCCGCAAGCCACCAGCGGCCATCCCCGCTCTGCGCCAGCCGCACCAGTGACCACATCATCGCCACCGCAAACGGGATCATGGCGACGTCGGGGGCAACCTTGGCCATCAGCAGGCCGTAATAGAGCGCGGCCTCCGGCATCAGCACCGCCACCACGATCGCGCGCACATCATGGGTGAGGCGGCGGACGATGTCGGCGAGCAGACACTGCGTCACCAGCATCGCGACGATGCCGCCGAAGCGGACCCCGAGCACGGTATCGCCGAAGATCGCGGTACCGAGCCGGATCAGCCAGGCGATGCCGGGCGGATGATCAAGGAAGCTCAGCGCCGCCTCTTTCGACCAGGTCCAGTAATAGGCCTCGTCGGTGCGCAGCTCGATCGCGGAGGCATAGACGATGCGCAACACCGTCATCGCGGCGATCACCAGCGCGGCCATGACGAGCGGCCGGCGCGACGCGCCGTCGGGCTTCACGGTGATGTCGGGAGCGATCGTCACGGCCGCGCTTTTCCCTGAGTTGGGAGGGGGAGTCAATGTGGGGATGTTGCCATCCATGTCTGCCGCGCGGGACAGAACCGTAGGGTGGGCAAAGCGAAGCGTGCCCACAGCCTGGCATGCGTCGGAATGGTGGGCACGGCGCAAGAGCGCCTTTGCCCACCCTACGATACTTACGATTGCGTAACCTTGTCGGTTATGTGATCCGGCCGCTCGTTCACAGGTGGAATTTAACTCTCCCCTGGCTGTTCTCCTCAGTGAACTGGTACAACGAATCATGGCCGCCACCGCCCTGTCACGATTGCCCGAACTCGTCCGCTCGACCAGCGCGCGGCAGGTGCGGCTGGTCTGCGGCGTCATCCTGTTCTCTTACGTGGTCAGCCATTTCCTCAACCATGCGCTCGGCAATATCTCCGTCGATGCCATGCAGATCGGGGTCTATTACCACACGTCGTTCTGGCAGTTCCTCCCCGTCGCGATCGTGTTCTATGGCGCAGCCCTCACCCATATGGGGCTTGGCATCTATGCGCTGTACCAGCGCCGCCAATTCCGCTGGAAGACGATCGAGCCGCTGCAGCTCGTGCTGGGGCTGAGCATCCCGGCGCTGGTGATGGCGCATGTGATCGGCGTGCGGCTCGCCCAGACGCTGTACGGGCATGAGAAGCTGTATCCGCAGGAACTCTATCTGTTCTTTGTCGTGTCATCCAACCGCCTCTGGACGATGACGATCCTGCTCATCGTCGCCTGGGTGCACGGCTGTATCGGCATCTATTTCTGGCTCCGGCTCAAACCGTTCTTCATCCGTGCGGCGCCGTACCTGCTGGCGGCAGCCGTGCTGATCCCGACGCTGGCGCTGCTCGGCATCTACCAGGGCGGCCGCAGCGTCGCCGCCGAGAGCGAGGACGGCGAGTGGCGCACGCATAATTTCACGCAGCGTCAGGTCGGCACGGTCGCGGAAGCCGATACACTCGACCGTATCACCGGCGCCCTGACCATCAGCTATGTCGGCCTGCTCGGACTGGTGCTGCTCGGGCGCGGCGTGCGCGGCTGGCGCGAGCGGCGCGGCGGCATGATCGCGCTGTCCTACGGCAACGGCAAGACGGTGCGCGTGCCCAAGGGCCTCTCCGTGCTGGAAGCGAGCCTTCGCCACAACGTGCCGCATGCCAGCGTCTGCGGCGGCCGCGCCCGCTGCTCGACCTGCCGCATCCGCATCATCGGCGACCACGGCACCTTGCCCGAGCCGTCACAGCGCGAGGCCTTCGTGCTGGCCCGCGTCGGCACCGCCGATCCCTCGATCCGGCTTGCCTGCCAGCTGCGGCCGAACTCCGACCTCTCCTTCTTCCAGCTGTTCATGCCGCACATGCTGTCGGCCAACGCGCATGCGTCCGCGCCGGCCAGAATCGGCCAGGAGCGCTATCTCGTCAGCCTGTTCGTGGACATGCGCGGCTCGACGCAGTTGGCCGAGAAGCGGCTGCCGTTCGATACCGTCTTCATCGTCAATCGCTTCCTCGGCGCGGTGTCGCAGGCCGTGATCGAGAATGGCGGCCAGCCGAACCAGTTCGTCGGTGACGGCATGCTGGCGCTGTTCGGCCTCACCAGCGATCCGCAAGCCGCCTGCCGGCAGGCCCTGAAGGCGGTGGCAGCCATCGCGACCCATGTGGACGAGCTCAACGAGCTGCTGAGCCACGATCTGCGCCAGCCGATCCGCTTCGGCATCGGTGTCCACGGCGGCGAGGTCATCATCGGCGACATTGGCTACCGCGACCACATCGTCTTCACCGCGCTCGGCGACGCCGTGAACGTCGCGGCCCGGCTTCAGGACATGACCAAGACGCTGGCCTGCGAGGCGATCGTCTCCGAGGAGGTCAGCCGCACCGCCGGCCTTCACGACGATGCCCTGCCGAAGCAGGAGGTCGCGATCCGCGGCCGCGACGAGCCGATGGTGGTGCGCGTCGTTGCGGACACCAGGGCATTGTCGGCTCTCATTGCCGGCGGCGAGCGCGTCGCGGCGTAAGGCGCGAACCGCGCGGGAAGTGCGCTCCCTCGCCCGCTTGCGGGTGTTCAGACCGGGGACATGGTGGAGAGGGTTGGGGAGAGGGTGTCTCCGCAACGGGGACAATCCCCAGGAGGCGAGAGCCCTCACCCGCGCCTTCGGCATAGCCGAGTCGAAGACTCGGCGTCCCCTAGGAGGACGGCCGCCGAAGGCGGCCTATGCTCTCCCGCAAGCGGGAGAGGTGCAGCACCAACACCGGCGTGTTGCAGCGCAACGGCATGGGCTTGCTGCGAAAGCACGAATTGACTTCACGTGAGTCGTTGCGACAGATGAGCGCGAGTCTTGCGGTGATGACCGCAAGCCAACGGAAAGCTCCGGGAGGAGACCAGAATGTTCGACCGACGCGACATGCTCAAAGGAGCGGGCCTTGCCGCACTGGCGGCCACAGTGAATTCCACCAAAGCGCTGGCACTCGACACCGTTACACTCCCCTTCGCCAATGGCGAGCGGCCGCTGGTAAAATATCCGCAGAAGCGGCCGATGATCGGCCTGACCAGCCGGCCGCCGCAGCTCGAGACGCCCTTTGCAGTGTTCAATGACGGCCCGATCACGCCGAACAACGCTTTCTTCGTGCGTTATCACCTCGCCGACCTCCCCTACAATCTCGACCCCGACAAGTTCACGCTCGACATCAAGGGCAAGGTCGACAAGCCGCTGAAGCTGTCGCTCAAGGACATCCGCAAGATGAAGGCGACCGAGATCGTCGCCGTCAACCAGTGCTCCGGCAACAGCCGCGGATTCTCGGAGCCGCGCGTCGCCGGCGGCCAGCTCGCCAATGGCGCGATGGGCAATGCGCGCTGGCGCGGTGTGCCGCTGAAGGCCGTGCTGGAGATGGCGGGCGTACAGACCGGCGCCAGGCAGGTCACCTTCAACGGCATGGACGGCCCGGTCAGCGACAAGACGCCCGATTTCATCAAGGCGCTCGATATCGATCACGCCACCGACGGCGAGGTGATGCTGGCCTACGGCATGAACGGCGACGATTTGCCGTTCCTCAACGGCTTCCCGCTGCGTCTGGTCGTGCCCGGCTATTACGGCACCTACTGGGTCAAGCACCTCAACGAGATCACCGTCGTCGACACTGTCTATGACGGCTTCTGGATGAAGTCGGCCTATCGCATTCCGGACACGCCGAACAATGCGGTCGAGCCCGGCACCGCGCCGAAGGCGACGATCCCGATCAACCGCTTCACCATCCGCTCCTTCATCACCAGCGTGGCCGACGGCGCCAAGCTGAAGGCCGGACCCACAACGCTGCGCGGCATAGCCTTCGACGGCGGCAAGGGCATCAAGGACGTCTCGGTCTCCACCGATGGTGGCAAGACCTGGACCACCGCCAGGCTCGGCAAGGATCTCGGCAACTACTCGTTCCGCGAATGGAAGCTGCCGGTGAAGCTTGCCGCGGGCCAGGTCGAGCTCAAGGTGCGCGCCACCAGCAATTCCGGCGAGACGCAGCCGGAGACGCCGCGCTGGAACCCGGCGGGTTATTTGCGCAACGTCGTCGAAACCGTCCGCGTCAGCGTCGCCTGAGGAGAATGATCATGCAGCGCACCGTTCTCCTTGCCATCGCGCTTACCGTCGCCGCCGCGGTGGGTTCGGCGCTGGCAGCGCCGGTCAATTACAAGACGCCGGATGAGGTCGGAGCTTTCAACCCCGGGCCCAATCTCGAGGTGGTTCAGGGCAATTGCGCCGCCTGCCACTCGTCCGACTACATCGCCACGCAGCCGCCGATGAAGGACAAGAAAGGGTTTTGGCAGGCCGAGGTGACCAAGATGATCAAGGTTTATGGCGCGCCGATCGACGATGCCGACGTCGGCAAGATCGTGGACTATCTCGCCGCGACCTACTGACGGAGGGCGTGCTGCGTCCCGGAGAATTGACCGCGAAACGGGCAAAACCGGCAAAAACGCCGCGAAGTTGAGCGAATTTCCGCGAAATGCGGATGTGGTTTGATCTACCAAGCCCGCCACATTCCGCGTATCCTATAGGACCGAACCGGCCGGTTGGCGGGGACTGGCGGTTCGCGATCTCGGAGGAAGACCCGCGGAGAAGACGTGATGGCTAAAGGTACGGTCAAGTGGTTCAATCCGACGAAGGGTTATGGATTTATCCAGCCTGCGTCGGGCGGCAAGGATGTGTTCGTGCATATCTCGGCAGTGCAGAAGGCCGGTCTGTCCTCCCTCAACGAGGGCCAGACGGTTGAGTATGAAGAGATCGCAAACCGGGGCAAGACGTCCGCAGAGAACCTCAAAGTATAAGCCCGCCAGACTTTGCTGCCTCCCGGCTCTGTCCGGGAGTTGGGCCAAAAAAATTTTAGAAGACGATCAGTGCATTCGACGACAGGCGTTGCGACTGCGCGCGGAAACTATTTGCCCATAGAGATCGCCAATCAACGCCGCAGCAGTGACAATCGCGACCGCATTTCGTCAGCCAACCGGCAACGGTGCGTCGCGCTTGATCTCCTCCATCACCGCATAGGTGCGCGTCTCGCGCACACCCGGCATCGACAGCAAGGTCTCGCCGAGGAAGCGCCGATACGCGGTCATGTCGGCCAGCCGCGCCTTCAAGAGATAGTCGAAGCCGCCTGCAACCATGTGACACTCCAGCACTTCGGGCGCGAGTTTCACCGCGCGCGCAAAGCGCTCGAAATTATCAGGCGTGGTCTTGTCGAGCAGCACCTCGACGAACACCAGCAGGCCGAGACCAAGCCGGTGCGGATTGAGCCGCGCACCATAGCCTTCGACAAAGCCCTCGCGCTGCAGGCGCTTCAGCCGCTCGCCGATCGAGGTCGGCGACAGCCCGATGCGCTCGGCCAGCTCGACATTGGCGATTCGCCCATCCTCCTGCAAAATCGAGAGGATTCTCCGGTCCGTTCGATCAAGTTCCATATTTTATACGGTCGATACGTCAATGATCTTCATTTTCTAAGACAAAACGGTTAACTTGTCTATCGAACCACGGTCATGCGGGCTTTATCCTGATTTCAGCCACAGGACACGCCATGCCGAACATCCCGCCTCCCTTCTCCGCCCCCTATGCGCCCGACGATGCCGACATCGCCGCACGGCTCTTTCCTTCGGCGCATCTCGCCCCGCCGCAGGAAGCGCGGATCGACCGCACCGCGACCCGGCTGATCGAGGCGATCCGCAAGCGCGACGACCGGCTTGGCGGGGTCGAGGACATGCTGCGCGAGTTCGCGCTCTCGACCAAGGAAGGCCTTGCGTTGATGGTGCTGGCGGAAGCGCTGTTGCGCGTGCCGGACGCGCGCACCGCCGACCAGTTCATCGAGGACAAGCTCGGCGAAGGCGATTTCATCCATCACGAGACCAAGTCCACGGCGTTCCTCGTCAACGCCTCGGCCTGGGCGCTCGGCCTGTCGGCGCGCGTGATCCAGCCCGGCGAGACGCCCGACGGCACCATCGGCCGTCTGGTGAAGCGGCTGGGCGCGCCCGCCGTACGCACCGCCACGCGCCAGGCGATGCGGCTGATGGGCAATCATTTCGTGCTGGGCGAGACCATCGAGCAGGCGCTTGAGCGGGGCAAGCCGCGCTCCGGCGAGAGGCAGCGCTACTCCTTCGACATGCTCGGCGAAGGCGCGCGCACGGCGGACGACGCCAAGCGCTATTTCGACGCCTATGCCAGCGCGATTTTGACCATCGGCAAGGCGGCGGGCAATCATGCCCTGCCCGATCGGCCGGGCATCTCGGTCAAACTCTCGGCACTGCATCCGCGCTTCGAGGCAATCAGCCGCGCGCGCGTGATGGCTGAGCTCGTTCCGCAACTGCTGGACCTCGCGCAGCGCGCTAGGGCGTATGACCTCAACTTCACCGTCGATGCGGAGGAAGCCGACCGGCTGGAGCTGTCGCTCGACGTGATCGCGGCAACGCTCGCCGATCCCTCGCTCAAAGGCTGGGACGGCTTTGGGCTCGCAATCCAGGCCTATCAGAAGCGCGCGAGCGCGGTGATCGATTACGTCCACGATCTTGCCCGTGCGCACGACCGCAAGCTGATGGTGCGCCTGGTCAAGGGCGCCTATTGGGACACCGAGATCAAGCGCGCGCAGGAGCGCGGGCTCGACGGCTATCCGGTGTTCACGCGCAAGGCGATGACGGATTTGAACTACGTCGCCTGCGCATCAAAACTTCTCGCCTTGCGGCCGCGCATCTTCCCGCAGTTTGCGACCCACAACGCCGTCACCGTCGCGACCGTGCTGGAGCTCGCCGGCGACAGCGGCGGCTTCGAATTCCAGCGCCTGCACGGCATGGGCGAAGCCCTGTACGAGCAGCTCGCCGAGGACCGCCCTGAGATCGCCTACCGCACCTATGCGCCGGTCGGCAGCCATCGCGACCTGCTCGCCTATCTGGTACGGCGTCTCCTGGAGAACGGCGCCAACTCGTCCTTCGTGGCGCAGGCGGCCGACTACCGCGTCCCGGTCCCGGCACTCTTGAAGCGCCCGGTCAATCTCATCGTCCGGCCGGATCACGCGCATCACGCAAAGATCCCGCTGCCGGGCGATTTGTTCGCGCCGGAGCGGCATAATTCGGGCGGGATCGAATTCGGCGAGCGCACGGCGCTCGACCGGCTGCTCACCGACGTCAAGGCCGCGACGCCCGACCTGAATCTGGTCCCGGACGCATCGCCCGAACAGGCGAATGCGGCGATCGCCGCAGCGCGCGCGGGCTTTGCGGCCTGGAGCCGGACGCCGGCGGCAACACGCGCGGCAGCGCTGGAGCAGGCCGCGCATCTCCTGGAGAGCCGAGCTGCGCATTTCATCGCGGCTCTTCAGCGCGAAGGCGGCAAGACGCTCGACGACGCGCTCTCCGAGCTGCGCGAAGCCGCCGATTTCTGCCGCTACTACGCGGCACAAGGCCGAAAGCTGTTCGGCAGCGAGGTCGCGATGCCGGGCCCGACCGGTGAGAGCAACGCGCTTGCCATGCGTGGCCGCGGCGTCTTCGTCGCGATCTCGCCGTGGAATTTTCCGCTGGCGATTTTCCTCGGCCAGGTCACGGCGGCGCTGATGGCCGGCAACAGCGTGGTGGCAAAGCCCGCCGAGCAGACGCCACGCATCGCGCGCGAGGCCATAGCTCTTCTGCATGAGGCCGGCATCCCCGCGAGCGCGCTGCATCTCGTCACAGGCGAGGGCCGCATCGGTGCCGCGCTGACCGCACACCCTGATATCGCCGGCGTCGTCTTCACCGGCTCGACCGAAGTCGCACGTCACGTCAACCGGACGCTCGCCGCCAAGGACGGGCCGATCGTGCCGCTGATCGCGGAGACCGGCGGCATCAACGCCATGATCGCTGATGCCACCGCGCTGCCTGAACAGGTCGCTGACGACGTCGTCACCTCGGCGTTCCGCTCGGCCGGGCAGCGCTGCTCGGCGCTGCGGCTGTTGTTCGTGCAGGAGGACGTCGGCGACCGCATGATCGAGATGATCGCTGGCGCGGCGCGCGAATTGAAGATCGGCGATCCCTCTGATCTCGCGACCCATGTCGGCCCGGTGATCGACGCCGAGGCCAAGCAGCGCCTCGATGCCCACATCGCGCGGATGAAGAAGGAGGCGCGGCTGCACTTTGCGGGCGCAGCTCCAGAGGGCTGCTTCGTCGCGCCCCACATCTTCGAGCTCCGCGACGCGGGCCAGCTCACTGAGGAAGTATTCGGCCCGATCCTGCATGTGGTGCGTTACCGCGCCGAGACCCTCGAGCGCGTGCTGCAAGCGATCGAACGCACCGGCTACGGCCTGACGCTCGGCGTCCACTCCCGCATCGACGACACGGTCGAGGCCATCATCGACCGTGTTCAGGTCGGCAACATCTACGTCAACCGCAACATGATCGGCGCCGTGGTCGGCGTGCAGCCGTTCGGCGGCAACGGCCTGTCCGGAACCGGCCCGAAGGCCGGCGGCCCGCATTACCTCGCGCGCTTCGCCACCGAGCAGACCGTGACCATCAACACCGCGGCAGCCGGCGGCAACGCTGCACTACTCGCAGGCGAGGAATGAGGCTCGGAAGGAGCGTTGCATCCCATCGAAACATCGGTCTAATGCTCCCGTGATCTGCCCGCGCCAATTCCAGCCAGCGGGAAACAACAAGAGCGAGGGAGCAACGCCGCGATGGAAAAAGGCATTTTTGCAGGGCTTAAGGTTCTGGACTGCGCGAGCTTCATCGCGGCGCCCGCGGCTGCCACCGTGCTGTCCGATTTCGGCGCCGATGTCATCAAGATCGAGCCGCCCGGCGCCGGCGACCCCTACCGCAATCTGCCCAACCTGCCCGGCTATCCCACTGGCGAGCACAATTTCGCCTGGCTGCTCGAGGCCCGCAACAAGAAGAGCCTCGCGCTCGACCTCTCCAAGGCCGAGGCGCAGGCCGTGCTCTACAGACTGGTCGAAGAGGCCGACGTCTTCATCACCAACATGCCGCCGCCGGTGCGGACCAAGCTCGGCATCACCTTTGACCATCTCGCCCATCTCAACGACCGGCTGATCTACGCCTCTTTCACCGGCTATGGCGAGAAGGGCGAGGAAGCCAACAAGCCCGGCTTCGACAGCAACGCCTATTGGGCGCGCTCCGGCCTGATGGATCTCGTCCGCGCCGACATCGACACGACCCCGGCACGCTCGGTCGCCGGGATGGGTGACCATCCCTCCGCCATGGCGCTGTACAGCGCGATCGTCACCGCACTGTATCAGCGCGAGAAGACCGGCAAGGGCTCGCATGTCGCCTCCAATCTGATGGCCAACGGCGTGTGGGCTGCGAGCGTGCTGGCGCAGGCAAAGCTCTGCGGCGCCAAGTTCGGCGAGCGGCGCCCGCGCGAGCGCGCGCTCAACGCGGTCGCCAATCACTATCAGTGCAAGGATGGCCGCTGGCTGATCCTGTCACTGCTCAGCGAGGAAAAGCAGTTTCCGACATTGGCGAAGTGCCTCGGCCGCGAAGACCTGATCACCGATCCGCGCTTCGCCACCAAGCCCGACCGTCACGCCCGCTCGATCGAGCTGATCAAGATCTTTGACGAGACCTTCGCCACCAGGGATCTCGTCGAATGGCGCAAGATCCTCGACGGCAACGGACTGGTGTTCGGCATCGTCGGCATTCTCGACGACATCCCGAACGACAAGCAGATGCTCGACAACGAGGTGCTGGTTCCGTTCGAGAACGACACCATGCTCACCATCTCCAGCCCGATCTGGATCGACGGCACCAAGAAGGTGCAACCGCGCAAGCCGCCCGGCGTCGGCGAGCACAGTGACGAGATTTTGCGTGCCGCGGGATACGATGAAGCTGCGATCAAGCAGCTGCGGTCGAAGGGGGCGGTTGGTTAGAGGCGGGCCGCATATTCCTCCGTCGTCCCGGCCTAGTGCGCAATTGCGCACGGGGGGCCGGGACCCATATCCCAGAGAGGGAGTCGTCGCACGAAGCTGGTCACTCCGAGTCTTCGCAAAACGACGTTCGGTGGTTATGGGTCCCGGCCTTCGCCGGGACGACGATGAGTGTGCAGCCGCGCCTCGGCCGCATGGCCGCCCTGCCCGGTTGGAAGCCGGCGTATGAGCTGCTTCCGGGAAAACGGATGACCAACTACGCGAAGTGAGGGTGCCGATTACTTCAGCGCCAGCCAGCCAAGCGTGAACAGGATCCCGCCGATGATGACGACCACCGCGACAGCCCAGGTGCTGACGCGGATGCTGCCGGTGACCTGCTTGGCTTCCTCATTGCGAGCGATCTCGCGATTGCGCTCCTTGTCGGCGTCGCTAGTGTCCGTCATGGATCGTCCAAATCGCTATTTTGCTAACGCGTCTTGATGAAGCACATGCCAATGCGGCGCGAGGCCGCGGCGGCCTGACAGGTGAGACCTTTAGCACAGGTCCATGATGTAAAACTCTTGTCCGGCGTTCCCGATCCCTCGTTTTGTAGGGAACAATGGGCGCCCCAGCCGTCCTGATATTCGGTGCCGGCGAGCTCCCGGCTTCCGCGCGTCTGCGGCCGGCTGGCAAATCCGCGTGAGAAATCAGGGTGCTTGCCGGTGGCGAAGGCGGTCAGGATGTCGCGGCGGCGGAGCTGGTCGCCGACAAAATGCGGCGAGGCCGGCACGATGGTGGAGTTCGATGCCCCGGCCGTCAGCCAGTCCACGCCGGGGAAATGAAAGCCGCCGATGCCGCGGGTCTGGTGACAGCCCGAGCAGGTGACATCGTTGAGGCGGCGCTGGAAGCCCGCGACCGAGCGGATGTTCTCCATGGTGATGCCGCGTGCCGCGGCCTGCTTCAGCGCGCCGACGACGTCGTCGTCGGTAAAGACGGGATCGCTCTTGCCCTCGCCTTTGCCCTCGCCTTCGCCTTCCCCTTGCATCAAGCCGAACTCCGGCTGCAACGATGAGGCGTCGAGGCCCGCAGGTGTCGGCGCCACCGCAGCCTTGGCGAGATACTGCTCCGGGATCAGCACGGTGCCGCGATCGAACTCGCGAAGATTCGCAGGCGTCAGCAGCCAGGCCTTGAAGTCGCGCCGGAGCGCGTCATCGGCGAGGATGCGGTCGCGATCGATCTGGTTCTCCAGCGTCGATTCCTCGAACGTGCTGGTGGCGGCGTCGTATTTGAACACCTTGAGCAGATAGTCGGAGCGGAAATCGTGCAGCGCCGATTTCGCTGCGATCGAGATCTGGATGTTGGTCTCGATGCGATCGATCATCGCATCGTAAGGGGCCGAGCGGCTGCCGATCAGCCCCTGCCAATCACCATTATCAAGCCAGCGCCGCGCCACCTCGGCGCAGGTGACAGGCTTACCACTGCCATCCGTCTGTGCATCGCGAGCTTTCATCACGAGATTGAACGTCATCGGCAGGCGCGTCGCGACGTTGCTGCCGTCCGGTCTGGTCTCGAACCGCGCAAGGCGATAGATCAGCCGGATCTCGCCGCAGGACTCTTCCGAGACATAGGCGCGATCCATGCGGTTGACGATGCCGGCCAGCACGAAGCGCGTCTCGGCGGATTTCAGATTGGCGCGATCGAACAGCTGGACGTCGAAACCTTTGCCGCCGCCGATGGTCTCGCTTGGCGCGACCGCCTTGTGCTGCGCGATGTAGCGATCGAACTCCGCATCGATCGCCGGCGGAATCGCCTTCAGCTGCGGCAGCGAAGCGAACAGCAGATCGCTGGTCAGCGGAACATTCGCGTTCCGCTCCGGCTGCAGCAGGCGGGAAATCGACAGAGCATCGCTCTGGTCGAGCTTGCGGAGGAGATCGGGATCGGTGATCGCGGTGCCGCGTGCGAGCGGCGCGTTCTCCGCTGCCGAGAGCGACATGACGCTGCCAAACAGCAGAATGGCAGCCAGAAGGATTTGGGCAGCCAGGAGAATTCGCAGCGCGCGCCTCATGCCTCCACTAACACCGCGCATGGCAGCCTATTCAAGTAAAAGGGCGCTTCACGTGGTGGTGAAGCGCCTCTTTGAAAAGTCGGATCGGACGCTTAGCGCGCGACGATCAGGCCCTTGCCGGTGACGACCACCCAGCGGCCGTCCTGGCGACGGATCGCATCGACGCGGCCGATTCCGGGGATGGGATCGCCGGCATAGACCTCGTACAGACCTCCGCGGCCCTCGATCAGCGCGCCGCCATTGGCGACGTCACGCAGCCTCCAGCCTTCGATCGTCGGCAGACGGCCGACCTCGGTCTTGGGCGCGGCGGGTGCGGGAGCCGGCGCAGCAGCAGCGGTCGCAACCTGGGTCGGAGCCGGCGCGATCGAGCCGGTGGTCTCCTTCGCGGGCACCGCGGCGACGGCCTGCGTGGGGGCTGCCGGCGGTGTGGCACGGAGCTTGTCGACGGTCTCGGACAGCTTGGCGAGCTTGGCCATCGGTTCGGCCTGCGCCTTCTCGAGCTTGTCGAGACGGTCGTTGGCCCGGTTGAACTGGCTGACGCCGGTCTTCGAGGCGTGCTCGACATTGGCCTTGAGCGCGACGATGTCGGCGTCGATCCGGGAGACGGACGCATCCAGCGCACTGGTATCGGCGACCTGCGCCGGCGCCGGGTTGGCGAAATGCATCATGCCGGCGGTCGCGAGCGCGCCGCTGATGGCGCCGACGCAGGCCGCGATCGCCACCACCGCGGCCATCGCCGACAGGCGGCGCTTGCTGCCGGTGTCACGCACCTCGTCCGTCTTCACATGCGGGGCAAACTCTTCGCGGTCCCAGGACCGTTCCGAGGGCGCCATGACGATCAGCTTACCGGGTTTGGGCTCGGGCTTGGTCTCGGCCTGAGGTGCTGCGTTGATCTTGGGGACCTCGATCCTTGAAGCCTCGATCCCTAAAGCCTCCATCCTTGGCGGCTCGACCTTCGGAGCGTCCGCTTTGGGCGGCGTCTCATGGTCGGGGGCGATCGAGGGGGCCTCGATGCCGGCGGCAGCCTCGACGGCCTGCGGCGCGGTTGCGGCGGCGTCGGCGGCATCACTCCGGTCGCCAGTCTCTTGGCCGGCCAGTTCGGGCATTGCTTCGCTCACGGCTCAAATACTCCAGTCTTGGTTGACTTTTTGGTAACTTTCATTGCTTGCGAATTCCTTACCTCGGGACCCGCTTACCGAAATTTTAGGAACTCGTCCGAGGCCGAATTGGGTCGGGAAAGTGGAACCGGCGTGGCGCCGGGCAACAAATTGTCAGCGGATGCTGCCCTGCGGTAGGCCGCGCGCCTTAGCCGAAGGGGTTGTTTGCCCGTTATTGTTCCCCGGCTAACATGGGCCGTCCCGTCAGCCAGAAGGCGTTTGGGGGTGCCATGACGATCGAGAAATGCATCAACGCGTTTGCCATCGATGACGTCATCTTCGAGGAGGGCTCGACCGGGCGCGAGCTGTTCGTCGTGCTCGAGGGCGAGGTCGAGATCGCCAAGGTCGACGGCGCGCGCAAGACCAGCATCATCAAGCTCGGCAAGGGCGAGTTCTTCGGCGAGATGGCCGTGATCGACGGCTCAGCCCGCTCGGCGACGGCGATCGCGTCGGCGCCGAATACGCGCGTGATGCGGATCAACCACGCCCGCTTCGTCTATCTCGTCAGCCAGCAACCGGCGTTCGCGCTGATGGTGATGGACGCGCTGTCGAAACGCCTGCGTGCTTCCAACGCGGTCACCTACCGGGCGGCGCAATCATGAGCGAGCGTAAGCCGACGGCATTCCCGACCCTGATGAAGAACGACACCTGTTCGCTGATCCAGGCGGCCGATGACGTCTACCAGATCCGCTTCTCCAACCGCGCGGCGAATGCCTATCTGGTGCGCGGCTCCGCGCGCACCATCCTGATCGATGTCGGCCTGTCCTCGAACTATCCGGCCATGGTCGAATGCCTGAATTTCGTCGACTGCCCGCCCGAGAAGATCGACATGGTGGTGCTGAGCCACGAGCATCTCGACCATATCGGCGCGTCCTGGCACTTCAACGAGCGCCGCACCTACGTTGCCGCCCATCGGCTTGCCGCCAACAAGATCATGCTGCGCGATGACTTTTCCATGCTGCGCAAGATGTTCAACGAGCCGAACGTGCCGATCAATGTCGACATCTGGCTCGAGGAAGGCAATCTGATCGACCTCGGCAATTTCCGCCTCAACGTGATGTACACGCCGGGCCACACCTCGGCCTGCATCACGCTGTTCGACCAGGACAAGGGCCTGTTGTTTGCCGCAGATACGCTGATGCCCGGCGGCGTAATGGGCGGCGTATTCGGCTCCGGCAGCATCTCCGACTACATCCAGTCCCTGGAGCGCATCAAGGGGCTGAACACCAAGATCCTGCTGTCCGGGCACGGACGGCTGTCGGACACGCCGCAAGACGACGTGCGCATTGCGATTGCGCGGTCGCACGGCCTGCTGGAAGACACCGCGCAATTGTTCGACGCGCTGGACGCAAGGTCGAACTTCGAGCCGATCATGCAGTCGGTGCGGGATCTGAACAAGCTGGATGATTGAAGACGCGCACTTACTTCAATCCGTCATCCTGAGGTGCGAGTGGCGCGGTGCGTCGCGCCGCGCCGGGAGCCTCGAAGGATGGGCGGCCGCGCTGCCGCAGCCGGGCCGTCGCCCTTCGAGGGCCGCCGAAGAGGCGGCCGCCTCAGGGTGACGGTGAGAGAGTGTCAGCAATTCCTCACATCACCACCGGCCTGTCCGGCAACTCGTTCGGATGCGCACTGCCTGGCGGGAAATGCTTGGCGAGCTCTCGCGACACCGCCGCGATGCCGTCGATCACGCCGCGCTCGAACTGGCCGGCGCTGAACTCGGCCTCCATCGCGCGGCAGATGTTCTCCCAGCCGGCAGCGCCGACCTTCGCATCGATGCCGCGATCTGCGATGATCTCGACGTCGCGGTCGGCGAGCAGCAGGTAGATCAGCACGCCATTGTTGTGCGCGGTGTCCCAGATCCGCAAATGCGAAAACACATCGAGCGCGCGCTCGCGGGCATGCTGATTGCGAAACAGCGGACGACCATCGAGCGCGCCTTCGACGACGAAGCGGACCTGGCCCGAATGCGTCGTTTCGCTTTGCCTGATCGCCTGCTCGATACGGTCGAGCACGCTTTGCGGAAACGCCTGCCTGGCGCGCCAATGGTGCTGGAGCAGATGCCGGGTGATACGCCCAATGCTCATGACTACCAGCTCCCCGAGGCGCCGCCGCCACCAAAGCTGCCGCCGCCCCCGCTGAAGCTGCCGCTGTCACTGGACGATGATCCGCTGCTCCAGCTGCCTCCCGACGAGGAACCGCTCGACCACGACCCGCCGCGCGACGACCCCGTGGATGCCGGAAACAGATCGGCGATGAAGGACAGGACAAAACCGATGATCCCGGCGAGCAAGGCTAACGCACCGGATCCGATGATGAGCAACGCCAGGAGGCCGATCACGCTGCCGGTCGCGACCGAGCCCAGCAATCGCCCCAGCAGCGCGCGCAGGAAGCCGCCGACGACGAGCGAGGCAAACAGGACGACCGGGGCGAGCGGCCCGATCCCGTCCAGATTGGCAAAATTCACGCTGCGTGAAGGAACCGGCAACGGCTCGCCATCGATAACCCGCATCATCCGCTCGGCGCCCGCCGAGATGCCGCCGGCGAAGTCACCCTCGCGAAACTTTGGCGTGATGACCTCGTCGATGATCCGCCGCGAGGTGACGTCAGTGAGCGCGCCTTCGAGACCGTAGCCAACCTCGATGCGCAGATGCCGGTCGTTTTTGGCTACCACCAGGATCGCGCCGTCGTCGACCTTCTTGCGGCCGATCTTCCAGGCCTCCGCGACACGGATCGAGAATTGCTCGATCGTCTCCGGGTCTGTCGTCGGCACGATCAGCACGGCAATCTGGCTGCCCTTCTTTGCTTCGAAGTCGCTGAGCTTCCGGCTCAACGACGCAATGTCACCACTCGATAGCGTGCCGGTCCGGTCGACCACGCGGCCGGTGAGCTGCGGGATTGCGACGTCGGCTGAGGCGGGGACGACGAAGGCGAGGAAGAGCACTGCAGCAACGATGGTTGCGCGCCACACACTCAGTGTCATCGCCCGGCTTGACCGGGCGATCCAGTACTCCAGGGACGCCAGCGGATTGCCGAGAAGCCGCGGCGTACTGGATTCCCCGCTTACCGCCTGCGCTAACGCTTCGGCGCGCCCAAGACCGAAACCTCGGCGAAGCCTTGGCGTAGCCGGGTCGCGGGGAATGACAGCGGTGGGTGGGGTGAAGCCCATTGGCAAAACGGCGCGCGCTTACTTCGACGGCGCGGGCGCTGGATTGAAATCGACCTTCGGCGCGGTCGAGATTTCCTTCTCGTTCTCGACCGAAAAATTCGGCTTCTCCTTGTAGCCGAACATCATTGCGGTGAGGTTGTTCGGGAACGATCGGACGGTGACGTTATAATCCTGCACCGCCTTGATATAGCGGTTGCGCGCCACGGTGATGCGGTTTTCGGTGCCCTCCAACTGCGACATCAAATCCTTGAACAGAGCGTCCGACTTGAGCTGCGGATAGTTTTCCGTGACCACGAGGAGCCGCGACAATGCGCTGGAGAGCTCGCCTTGCGCCGCCTGGAATTTCTGGAAGGCGGCGGGATCATTCAGCACCTCGGGCGTCGCCTGGATGCTGCCGACCTTGGCGCGGGCATTGGTGACGCCGAGCAGCACGTCCTTTTCCTGCTGCGCAAAGCCCTTCACCGAGTTGACCAGATTGGGCACGAGATCGGCGCGGCGCTGATACTGGTTCACCACCTCGGACCAGTTCGCCTTGATCTGCTCATCCTCGCTCTGGATCGCGTTGTAGCCGCAATTGGTGAGGCTGAGCGAGGCCAGCGCCGCCAGCACGGTCAGGATCTTGCGCATCAAATTTCTCCCGGTGGAATCGGGCGCAAGCTACCAGATTGCGCATACACGACGCCAGATGTCCGGACGGCGCGAAGGCGGAAGCGCGATCGGGGCCACAACTCCCTCAGCGGTCATTGCGAGGAGCCCTTGCGACGAAGCAATCCAGTATCTTTCCGCGGAGGGAATCTGGATTGCTTCGCTGCGCTCGCAATGACGGCGCACTTGAAAGTGCTTAGCCCGCCACCTTCGCGTCCTTGATCGCCTTCCAGATCTTCTGCGGCGTCAGGGGTGTGTTGAGCTGGGTGATGCCGAGCTCGGCGAGCGCGTCCATCACGCCGTTGGTGACGCAAGGAGGACCGCCGATGGCGCCGGACTCCCCGCAGCCTTTGGCGCCGAGCGGATTGGTGCGGCAGGGCGCGGAATCATCCAGCGTCACCATGATCGGCGGGACGTCGTCAGCGCGCGGGATGCAGTAATCCTGGTAGCTCGCGGTCAGCAGCTGGCCATCGGCGTCATACGACACGCCTTCATAGAGCGCCTGGCCGATGCCCTGCGCGACGCCACCATGGATCTGCCCCGTCACCAGCATCGGGTTCACGGCGACGCCGACGTCGTCGACGGTGGTGTAGCGCACGACCTTGGACACGCCGGTCTCAGGATCGATCTCGACCTCGCAAATATGCGTGCCATTCGGCCAGCTGGGACCATCGACCTCGCCTTCGGAATCGACGCTGAGCTTTGCGCCGGTCTCCTTCTCGGCGATGTCGAACAGGCTGATGCAGCGGTCGGTGCCGACCACTGTGAGCATGCCGCCCTGGTATTCGATGTCCTCGACCGAGGTCTCGAGCACATTCGCCGCCTTCTCGCGGGCCTTCTGGATCAAATCGTTGGAGGAAACCGCGACCGCAGTGCCGCCGACGAACAGCGAGCGCGAGCCGACGCTGCCAAACCCCATCGCCAGATCGGTGTCGCCCTGGACGACGTCGATCTTGTCCATGGCAATGCCGAGTGTATCGGAGATCATCTGGGTGTAGGTGGTCTGCAGCCCCTGCCCCATCGCCATGGTGCCGGAGTGCAGGATGACGCGTCCTTCCGAGGTCGCGTGCAGGCTGACCTTCTCGGTATGGGCACGGCCGCCGGTCCATTCGATGTAGGAGGTCAGGCCGCGGCCGTAGAGCAGGCCCTTCTTCTTCGCGGCCTTCTGGCGCGCGGCAAAGCCGTCCCAGTCGGCGAGTTTGACAGCGCGATCGAGCATGTGGGCGAAGGCGCCGGAGTCGTACACCTGACCGGCGGCGTTGGTGTAGGGCAGTTGCGCCGGCTTGATGTAGTTCGCTTTGCGGATCGCGCGCGGATCCATGCCGATTTTTCGCGCGGCGGCGTCAAAGAGGCGCTCGACGATGAAGACGGCCTCGGGACGGCCAGCACCGCGATAGGCGCCGACCGGTGCGGTGTGGGTCATCACCGACTTCACTTCGAAATGCACCAGCGGCAGGTCGTAGACACCGGTCTGCACGAACGGCCCGAGCACCAGCGGAATGATATTGGCCGCCCCCGAGGAATAGGCGCCGGTGCAGCCGATCGAGGTGACGCGATAGGCCAGCACCTTGCCGTTCTCGTCCAGCGCGAAGGACGCTGTCGAGGTGAGATCGCGGCCGTGGGTGCCGCCGACGAATTCGTCGGTGCGGTCGCCGCGCCAGCGGATCTTCCTGTTCAGCTTGGTCGCGACGTAAGCGACGATGCCGTCTTCCGGATAGAGGTTGGTCTTCTGGCCAAAGCCGCCGCCGATGTCGCCGACCAGCACGCGCACGCTGTCCTTGGGACGCTTGAGCACGGCTTCCGCCAGCACATCACGGGTCGAGGCCGGCGTCTGCGACTGCACGTGCAGGAGGAGACGGCCGGTCTTCTTGTCGATCTCAGCAATGGTCGAGCGCGGCTCCATCGCAGAGGGCACAAGGCGCTGGCTAACGAGATCGAGCTCGACGGTATGCGCGGCCTTGGCGAAAGCCTCGTCCACCTTGGCCGCATCGCCATAGCTCATTGCACCGACGATGTTATCGGGGGCGCCCGGCCATACCACGGGCGCGCCGGGTTTTACGGCTTCGACGGGATCGACCACCGCGGGCTGCACGTCATACTCGACCACGATCGCCTCGGCTGCGCTCTGGGCCTCAGCGCGTGACGAGGCGACCACCGAAGCTACCGCCTCGCCGGTGTAACGCACGACCTCATGGGCGAGCAGCCGCCGCGGCGGCACCGTCATCGGCTTGCCGTCGGGGCGCTTGAAGATGCTCAGGGTCGGGATGGTGCCGACGTCGTCCTTGATCAGATCGGCGCCGGTATAGATCGCGGTGACGCCGGGCATCGATGCCGCCGCGCTGGTGTCGATCGAGACGATCTTCGCGTGCGCATGGGGCGAGCGCAGCACGTGCAACCACAGCGCGCCCTCCTCCGGCTTGTCGTCGATGAATTGCCCCTTCCCGGTAAGCAGCCGCTGGTCTTCCAAACGCTTGACGGGCTGGCCCGCTCCGAAACGCAAATTGCCGGGAAGAATGTTCATTCCGCTGGGTCCTCGGGGTCTCTTGAAATTCGGGCTGCCTTTTAGCGGATCGATCGGATGCGTACTAGCCGCGGTTTTGGGCGGCCGGACCACGGATTTGTCATGCCAATCGAAGGATCGTCATTCCGGGGCGATGCGCAGCATCGAACTCGGAATCTCGAGATTCCGGGTTCGCCCTTCGGGCGCCCCGGAATGACGATCACGTCAGCTCCCTGAGCGCCGCTTCCACGACCTTGCGCGCATCGGCCGACAGTGCGGCCTGCGGCGGGACGGGATCGCCGACGTCGTAGCCCTGGATCGCGAGCCCGGCCTTGATGCAGGCTGCGAGATTGAAGCGGGCGAAGGCCTCGTTGATCCGCCACAGCCTGCGCTGGAGCACCATGGCCTCGTCCCAGCGACCGGCCTTGCAGAGGTCGTAGAGCGCGACGCTCTGGCGCGGGATGATGCAGGCCGGTCCCGCCATCCAGCCGAGGCCACCGATCAGCATCACCGCGGCCGGGATGTGGGCGGAGGCCGAGAACACGCGCAAGCGATCGCCGCAGCGGTTCATGATCGAGAGCAGCCGCCCGGTGTTGGTCGAGGCATCCTTGATATAGCCGATGCGCGGATGCTCGGCGAGGCGCGCGATGACATCGAGGGTCAGGTCCGAGCGCTGGAATTGCGGATTGGTGTAGATGACGACGGGAATGTCCACTGCGTCCGCGATGCTGCGGAAATAGGATTCGACCTGGGCCTCAGTGAGCGGGAAATACGCCTCAAGGATCGCCAGAATGCCATTGGCACCGAGCTTTTGATAGGCCTTCGCCTGCGCCACCGAGTCTGCCGTCGAGGTCGACGCGACGCCCGCTACTACAGTCACGCGACCCTTCGCGGCCTCGATCGTGGTCTGCACGATCGCCATGCGCTGCGCGGCGTTGAGATAGGCGAACTCGCCGGTCGAGCCGAGCGGCGTCAGCCCGTGCACGCCGGCGCCGATCAAATCGTCGCAGAGCTTTGCGAGCACGTCCGTCCGCACCGTGCCGTCGGCATCGACGGGCGAGACGAGATAGGGAAAGACGCCGCGAAGATCGGTCATGTCGGGAATAAAGTCCGGGAAGCTCGAGTCTTGTTCGGCAAGCGTGCGATCCAGCGCGTGCTATCACGGGCCCCTATTGCCAGCAAGCCACCTGCCTTCGACGAGCATATTCGTGGTTTTGGAAATTGTCCTGCAACGTTGGCGGGCTTCGTTGCGTTGCGCCAGCCTCCTCGCCGCCGCGCTATGCCCTGGCATGGCCGAGGCCGGTGAATGCCCATCGCCGCAATCGGAGATCGCCACCGATCGTCCTGATGTGACCAATTCCAGCCTGGTCGCGCCTGCGGGCAGCATCCAGATCGAGAACGGCGTCAACACATCCGGCCAGGGCGCCGGCAAGAGCTTCGACAGCAGCAACAGCCGTCTCCGCTTCGGCGTCGCACCCTGCCTCGAAGTGCTGGTCGACGTGCCGAGCTATGTCGGGAGGCTGACCGGCACGGTCGACACCGGTTTCACCAACGTCAGCCCCGGCGTGAAATGGCAGGTCAGTGGGCTGCCTGAGCCCGCGAACCTCTCGGTGGTGTTCGGCGTCGGCCTGCCGACCGGCGCGCCGGCGATCACCGGCGCAGGCTTTCAGCCGTATCTGCAGTTTCCCTGGTCCTACGAGCTCGGCGGCGGCTGGGGCATCAGCGGCATGTTCACGAGCTTCTTCCGCCCATCGGATCTTGCCAACCGCCAGACCAGCGAGGCGACCTTCGTGATCGAACGGAAGGTCAGCGAGAAGCTCGCGCTGTTCGCCGAATATGTCGGCGACTATCCCTCGCGCGGCGCGAGCACGGCGCTGCTCAATGTCGGCGGCGGCTATCTCTTGAACCGGACCGAGCAGGTCGATTTTCACCTGGCCTTCGGCCTCAACCGGAATTCGCCGGACTACATCATCGGCTTCGGCTATTCCTACCGCTGGGACAACGTCCTCGGCACGGCGGCGAGACCGGCGCTCCGGCATTGACGGGAATGAACCGTTTTAGCGCGGGGCGCGGACGTACACGTTCCCGTGAGTGACTCCCAATCACATGTTCGTCGGCCGTGGCCTTGGGAGGACTGGCCACCCGGGCAGTTTCGCAATTGCCGGAAACATCCCAGATTGTGAACAGCTTACAGGAGCCTTCCATGACCGACTTCACTCCTCTCACCTCGCTGTCGTCCGCACTCGCGGATGTCGTGGCGCGCATCGCGCCGTCCCTCGTCTCGGTGCATTCGCACCGCTCCCGCTCGACCGGCTTCGTCTGGAAGCCCGGCCTGATCGTGACCGCCGACGAGGCGCTGGCCGACGAGGGCGACGTCCAGATCGTCCTTGC
Source organism: Bradyrhizobium diazoefficiens (assembly GCF_016616885.1). Taxonomy (NCBI): domain Bacteria; kingdom Pseudomonadati; phylum Pseudomonadota; class Alphaproteobacteria; order Hyphomicrobiales; family Nitrobacteraceae; genus Bradyrhizobium; species Bradyrhizobium diazoefficiens. The sequence goes on from NZ_CP067102.1 coordinate 7,080,376, forward strand.
CGACGGCAGCACGACCGCTGCGACGATCGTCGGCCGCGACCACACCACCGATATCGCGCTGCTGCGCGCCGAGACCACCATCGCCCCGGTCAAGCTGGCCACGACGGTCCCTGCCCTCGGCACGCTGTCGGTCGTGGTCGCCACCAATCGCGATGCACAGAGTGCGGCGCTGGGGATAGTGTCGGTCTCCGGCAAGAGCTGGCGCTCCTTGCGCGGCGGCGAGATCGATGCGCGGATCGAGCTCGACGTTCGCCTGCGTCCGAGCCAGGAGGGCGGCCTTGCCCTCGATGCCTCTGGCGCGGCCTTCGGCATGGCCGTGCTCGGACCGCGGCGTGTGCTGGTGATTCCGACGGCAACGATAGAGCGCGTCGCGGCCCAGCTTGAGACGCGCGGCCGCATCGCGCGCGGGTATCTCGGGCTCGGGCTGCAGCCGCTGCGCCTCGACGACGGCATCGGCGCGATGGTGATGAATGTCGACAAGGCCGGTCCGGCGGCCACGGCGGGCATCCGCCAGGGCGACGTGATCGTAGCAGTCAACGACCAAAAACTTTCCGGCGTGCGCGCGCTATTGCGAACACTGGGACCCGCGAGCGTCGGCCAGGTGATCGACGTCGCGATCCGCCGCGGCGGCGAGCCGGCGAGCTTCAAGGTCACGATTGGCGAAAGGCCGGAGGCGTGAGCGAGGACAACGCACCCGAGATCGTGCTGTCCCTGGAGATCGACGATCCCGCGCTGGCGGACCGCCTCGCGACGCTGCTCGGCAGCGTCGCGGGGCTTCGCCTTGCCGCCCCCGGCGAGACCGCCACGGCGACAGTCATTGCGCGCGATCCGCGCGTCATGCCCGTGGACATCGCGCTGACGCAGCGCGAGCTCGACGTGCTGGCGCTGATGGCGGAAGGCGCCTCCAACAAGATGATCGCGCGGCAGCTCAACATCTCCGTGCATACCGTGAAATTCCACGTCGGCTCGCTGCTCGACAAGTTGGATGCCACCGGGCGCACCGATGCGGTGGCGCATGCGGCGCGCCGTGGCGTGATCGAGTTATAGCGCCAGCGGGAAGCTGAGCTGGACTGTCAGCCCCGGCGAATTGTCATGCAGCGCGATCTCGGCGCCGTGGAGGCGAGACACCGCCGCGACCAGGCTCAGGCCCAGGCCGTTGCCCGGCGTGTAGCGGCTCTGCTCGAGCCGGTAGAAGCGTTTGAACACGTGATCGTGCTGGCCGGCGGTAATGCCGGGGCCATCGTCGGCGATGGCGATCATCGCGCCGTTGCCGGCATTGCGGCAGGTCACGGTCACCTGTCCGCCCGGGCGGCCATGCTTGATCGCGTTGTCGACGAGATTGGCGATGGCATCGAACAGCAGGTCACGATCGCCGGTGATTGCGACCTCGCGATCACCGCTGAGGCTCAGGCGCGTCGCAACCTGTTCGGCGGCAGCGTCGTAGAGCTCGACGACCTCGCCGGCGATCTCGGCAAGGTTGAGCGCGCGAAACGCGCTCCTGCGGGCGCGGGTCTCGATCTCCGAGATCCGCGTGATCGAGGCGAACATGCCGAGCACGGCGTCGAGATCCGCGATGGTGTCGCCGATCAGGCCGGCATCGGCTTCGCTGTTGCGCGGAGCATGATAGGCCTTCTCCAGCCGGCCCCGCATGCGCGTCAGCGGCGTGCGCAGATCGTGGGCGACATTGTCGCTGACCTGCTTGACCTCGCCCATCAGCGTCTCGATGCGATCGAGCATCTGGTTGAGGTTTTCTGCGACGCGGTCCCATTCGTCGTGGCTGCCGCGCAAGGGAATGCGCCGGTCGAGGCCGGACAGCATGATGGCGCGGCTGGTGGCATTGATCTCCTCGATTCGCCCGACCGTGCGCCGCGTCACCAGCACGGCGGCGAGGCCGGCCAGTACCAAGAGCAACACGGCGACCGCGATCATCGCGAGCTCGAGCATCGCAGTGAATCCGCTGTGGTCGCCGACATCGCCGACCCGGCTCCGCACATAGGCGAGCGTGCCGAAATAGACGTAAGCCATGATCGCCGCGACGATCAGGCCGAAGATCGCGATCGCGATCAGCGCCAGGCGGAAGGTCGAGGAACGAAGCGTGTTAGCCAGGAGCACGGAGGCAATATCCGATGCCGCGGATGGTGTGGATCAATGGATAGGCCTGGGCATCGTCGACCTTGCGGCGGACGCGCCCGACATAGACGTCGATGATGTTGGTGGAGGGATCGAAGTGCAGGTCCCAGACATGCTGGAGCAACATCGCGCGCGACACCACGCGGCCCTCGTTGCGGACGAGATATTCGAGCAGCTGGAATTCGCGCGGCAGCAGTGGGATCTTGCGGCCGCGCCTGCTGGCGTTGCGCGCGATCAGGTCGACGGCGAGATCGCCGACGCGCAGAATGGTTTCCTTGGCGATGGTCTCGCTGCGGCGGCCGAGCGCCTCGAGGCGCGCGAGCAGCTCGACGAAGGAGAACGGTTTGACGAGGTAATCGTCGCCGCCGGCGCGCAGGCCGCGCACGCGGTCGTCGACCTCACCGAGCGCGGAGATGATCAGGAAGGGCGAGGCAACGCCATCGTCACGCATCTGCCGCATCACGGTGATGCCGTCGATATCGGGCAGCATGCGGTCGATGGTGATCACGGCATAGTCACGGGCGACGCCGTGGCTGAGGGCTTCACGCCCCGTGGCGGCGAGGTCGACGTCGTAACCGGACGTCGTCAGCTCCTCGACGAGCTGGCCTGCGGTTTCCGGATCGTCCTCGACGACCAGGATACGACGGTGGCCTCCGGTCATGACAAACTCCGCGCGACGATCGCCACCAGACTATCCCGTTCCGGGGCTGAGCGGAACCACCCGGTGGCGATCGCGACAATGGTGCGGGCCAGCGATGCTAGTACCAGTTCTCCCCGCACACATTGACCCATTGCCACCCATAAGGCGTTAAGCTCCTGCGCCAGCAGCCATCGTCGTAATAGTTGGCATAGTAAGGCGCGCCGAAGACGGCGAAACGCCGGAAATGATGGTGGCGGAAGAAGAAGGCGTGACGGCCGATGAACGGCCGACCGTGGAAGCCGGGCCCTGCGAAGCGCGGCCCGATCGCCGCATGCGCGAAGCGCGCACCGCCGAAGGCAGCTCCACCAAAGCGTGGTCCACCGACATGGGCGAAGTGCGCACCGCCGCCCATGCCACCGACATGCATACCGCCGAAGCCGCCCGCGTGCATGCCGCCGCCACCGAAGTGGCCACCACCGCCAAAGCCGCCGCCGTGCATCCCGCCGCCACCACCGAAATGCCCGCCGCCGCCGAAACCGCCTCCGCCACCACCTCGGGCGAGAACGGGCGATGCGAGTGCCAGTACCGCGACGACGGTCGCCGCGGCAAGGCGAGTGAGACGCCTGTTGTTCATCGGAAATCCTCCATGCAGCGCGGCAACATGTGCCGCGCGGGGAGGATCAGATGAGAAGAAGGCGCCCTCTCCTTCAACTTACAAATGCGCCAGATTCTGACGCTGGAGTTAGAAAGGCCGCGCAGCTCTCTCACCGTCATTCCGAGGAGCCCTTGCTTCGCTGCGCTCGCAGTGCCGACGTGGATAGACCTTGCCTTACTCGCCTCTTACGCCCGCTTGCCGCCGTTCTTTTCGGCTGCACGGCGCATCGCCTCCGCGAGTGCGCCGCCGCCGCTGGAAGATTCCTGCTTGCGCGGGGCCGATGACGTCATGCGGTTGGTGTTGCGCGTGTTATCGCGTTGCATGCCGGGCGCGTCCTTCTTGGCGCCGACCTCGTCATCGAGGCGCAGCGTCAATGAGATGCGCTTGCGGGCGACCTCGAAGTCCAGCACCTTGACCTTGACGATGTCGCCGGGCTTCACCACCTCGCGCGGATCCTTGATGAAGGTCTTCGACATCGCCGAGATGTGCACGAGACCGTCCTGGTGCACGCCGATGTCGACGAAGGCGCCGAAGGCGGCGACGTTGGTCACGGTGCCCTCGAGGATCATGCCCTTCTGGAGATGCTTGATCTCCTCGACGCCTTCCTTGAACACAGCCGCCTTGAACGCCGGACGCGGGTCGCGGCCGGGCTTTTCCAGCTCGCGCAGAATGTCGGTGACGGTCGGCAGACCGAAGGTCTCGTCGACGAAATCCTTCGGCTTCAGCGTGCGCACGACCTCGCTGCTGCCGATCAGCGCCTTGATGTCGCTCTTGGTCGCTGCGAGAATCCGGCGCACCACCGGATAGGCTTCCGGATGCACGCCGGAGGCATCGAGCGGATCCTCGCCGCCGAGGATGCGCAGGAAGCCGGCGCACTGCTCGAACGCCTTCGGGCCGAGCCGCGGCACTTCCTTGAGCGCCTTGCGCGACTTGAACGGGCCGTTGGCGTCACGGTGCGCCACGATACTCTGCGCCAGACCAGATCCGACGCCCGACACGCGGGCGAGCAACGGTGCCGAAGCGGTGTTGACGTCGACGCCGACCGCGTTCACGCAGTCTTCGACCACCGCGTCGAGCGATTTGGCGAGCTTGGCCTGGCCGAGATCGTGCTGATACTGGCCGACGCCGATCGCCTTGGGCTCGATCTTGACGAGTTCGGCTAGCGGATCCTGCAGACGACGGGCGATCGAGACCGCGCCGCGCAGGGTGACGTCGAGATCAGGCAATTCCTCCGAGGCGAAAGCCGAGGCCGAATAGACCGACGCGCCGGCCTCCGACACCACGATCTTCGACATCTTCAACTCGGCCAGGCCCTTGACCAGATCGCCCGCGAGCTTGTCCGTTTCGCGCGAGGCGGTGCCGTTGCCGATCGCGATCAGCTCGACGCGGTGCTTTATCGCAAGCTTGCCGAGGATCGCAAGCGACTCGTTCCACTGCCGCTGCGGCTCGTGCGGATAGACCACGGCGGTATCGACCACCTTGCCGGTCGCGTCAGTGACGGCGACCTTGACGCCGGTGCGGTAGCCGGGATCGAGCCCCATGGTGGCGCGGGTGCCGGCGGGCGCGGCCAGCAGGAGGTCGCGCAGGTTCGAGGCGAACACGCGCACGGCCTCGGTCTCGGCCGCATTCCACAATCGCATCCTCAGGTCGATATTGAGATGCACCTGGATCTTGGTGCGCCAGGCCCAGCGCACGGTGTCGATCAACCAGCGGTCGCCGGCGCGCTTCAGGTCGGCGATGCCGAACCGCTTCATGATCTTCAGTTCATAGGCGCCGGGTACGCCCGCTGGCGGCACTTCGGCCTCGGCCTGGATCTGGAGATCGAGGATCTCTTCCTTCTCGCCGCGGAACATCGCGAGAATGCGGTGCGACGGCAGCTTGGTCAGCGGCTCGGAGAATTCAAAATAGTCGGCGAATTTTTCGCCCTCGGTCTTCTTGCCGTCGCGCACCTTCGAGGCCATGCGCGCGTTGGTCCACATCTCCTCGCGGAGCACGCCGATCAAATCGGCGTCTTCGTCAAAACGTTCGACCAGGATGGCGCGGGCGCCATCGAGCGCGGCCACGGCATCCGCGACGCCCTTCTCGGCGTTGATGAAGCCTTCGGCGACGACCTTGGGATCGTTGCCGGGCTCAGCGATAAGCTGGTTGGCGAGCGGCTCGAGGCCGGCCTCCTTGGCGATCTCGGCCTTGGTGCGGCGCTTCGGCTTGAACGGCAAGTAGATGTCTTCCAGGCGCGCCTTGCTGTCGGCGGCAAGAATGGAGGCCTCCAGGGCGGCATCGAGCTTGCCCTGCTCGCGGACTGATTCGAGGATCGCCTTGCGGCGGTCTTCGAGCTCGCGCAGGTAGCCCAGGCGCTCCTCCAGGGTGCGCAATTGCGCGTCGTCGAGCGCACCGGTCGCTTCCTTGCGGTAGCGCGCGATGAAGGGAACCGTGGCGCCGCCGTCAAGCAACGTCACCGTCGCCTCGACCTGCTCCGCCCGTACCCCAAGCTCCTGCGCAATTTTCTGGTTGATATTTGCCACGCGAGATTTCCTCTATATCCAAGCACGCGACGCAAACCGAAATCCGGCTGCGGGACGCCGCTTATGGACCAACCAAGGTTGATTCATCAAGGTGCGGCGCGGAACCGTCGACAGAGGATTTTTTGTCGAACCGATGCGATCTCGCCACAATCGTGGGGATGTCGGCGGATCCGGGGGCACGAGAGTGAGGTTCGGCGCATATTCCCTCCACGTCGTCATTGCGAGTTTAGCACCGGCCGGTGGCCGACCCGCGCTTGATGTAACGGCGTCGAGGTCGGAAGATGGGGAGCTGCCGGCAGCGAGGTCGGCTGCTGTCTGGTGCCGAGAGCCCGATTGCGAGTTTGGACCCGGGATGCCTTGATGACCCCAACTGGAGCCCGGGGCGAGAGCCCCGGAGCCCGCTTCTTAGACTTCCTATCGATGAGGCCCCACGCCGGCAGTGCAAGCGTTGGAGGCGCCAATGGATGTCTTATACGAACGAGTGGCCGGATTGGATGTGCATAAGGCGACGGTCGTTGCCTGTGTGCGGAGAACGACGGCAGGGAAGGTGGAGCGGGAATGCCGCACCTTTGAGACGACGACGGCAGGGTTGCTGGCCTTGCTCGAGTGGCTGAGAGAAAGCAAGTGCACGCATGTCGCCATGGAGGCCACCGGCGTGTATTGGAAGCCGGTCTGGAACATTCTGAGCGATGGCGCTTTCGAGCTCATCCTGGCCAACGCCGCGCATATCAAGAACGTGCCTGGCCGCAAGACCGACATGAACGATGCGATGTGGATCGCCGATCTCGTGGCATGCGGCCTGCTGAAGGCGAGCTTCGTACCCAAGGAACGGCTGCAGGAGCTGCGCTCGCTGATGCGGACCCGCAAACAGCTTACGCGCGAGCAGACGCGGCATGTGCAGAGAATCGACAAGACGCTGGAATCTGCCAACATCAAGCTCGGTTCGGTGATCTGCGAGGTCATGGGTGTCAGCGGCCGACGCATGATCGAGGCGATGATCGCGGGGGTGCGTGACCCGAGCAAGCTGGCAGCGTTGGCTCATGCGCAGATCAAGGCCTCTCCCAAACAGCTTTATGACGCGCTCCATGGTCGGCTGACTGAGCATCATCGTTTTCTCCTGCAATTGCACATCGGGCAATACGATGCCCTGAGTGCGGCCATCGATCAGATCGATCGGCAAGTCGACACCGCGATTGCCAGGCTGGATAAGGAGGCCGCCGACGGCCAGGCCTCCTTTCGCGATCTGATCTCGCTCCTTTGTACGATCCCAGGTGTCAGCACCTTGGCTGGCACATCGATCCTGGCCGAGATTGGCCGCGACATGAGCCGCTTCCCGAGCGCAGGCCATCTCGTCGCCTGGGCTGGGTTGTGTCCGGGACAGAATGAGAGCGCCGGCAAGCGCAAACGCACGCGGCTGCGCAAAGGAGCGCCATGGCTGAAGACCATGCTCGTGCAGTGTGCCTGGGCCGCCAAGCGAAAGAAGGACAGCTTCTACAATGCCCGCTTCAACCGCCTGAGCCGCCGCCGTGGACCACAGAAAGCCATCTGCGCCGTGGCAGCCTCCCTGCTCACCGCCATCTATCATATGTTGAAGGACGGAACCGAGCACCACGACTTAGGCGCCGCGCATTTCGATCATCGCTCAACCGCCGCAAAGGCCAGACGTCTCGTCGCCCAGCTAGCCAAGCTTGGTTATGCCGCTCAGCTCCAGCCACTTCCGGAGGCCGCCTGATCCAGCCTAGTTACTTCTTAGGCCGCCTGATCCAGCCTAGTTACTTCTTAGCGCAGCGATGCAATCCAGACCGTCGCCGCGGAGCGATTCTGGATTGCTTCGTCGCAAGGCTCCTCGCAATGACGGAGCAAGGAGCGATGTCATGGTAACCCAACGCCCTTATCCGAGACAGTGCGCGCCACACCACCAGTGTCGTCCTGGCGAAAGCCAGGACCCATACCGCGTGATCTATCGATTGAGGTCGATATCAGTACCGAACGACGAGTCTTCGCCAAACGCCACCATGCGGTAATGGGGTCCTGGCTTTCAGGACGACGATGGAGATTGCCGCGGCACCTTGACATCCACCCCGCTTCCACGGCTGTTTGACTTGCCGGACCACCGAATTCCCCACGAGGACTATCCATGCGGACAACATCGGTCGGCGTCTTCAAGGTCGCCACCACGGGCCCCGGCGACGTAGCCGGCCTCATGAGCCTGATCGTTACAGGCGCGATCGATCCGGCCTCCATTCTGGCGGTCCTCGGCAAGACCGAGGGCAATGGCGGCGTCAATGATTTCACCCGGGAATATGCGGTCGCGGCGCTGTGCACGGCGCTGGCGCCAAAGCTCGGCCTGACGCCGCACGAGGTCGAGCGGCGCATCGCTTTCGTGATGTCCGGCGGCACCGAGGGCGTGCTCAGCCCGCATATCACGGTGTTCACACGCAAGGACGTCGAGATGTCGCCCATAGGCATCACCGGCAAGCGCCTCAGCATCGGCATGGCGCAGACGCGCGATTTCCTGCCTGAAGAGCTCGGCCGCTCGGCACAGATCAGCGAGACCGCCAGGGCGGTGAAGGCCGCGATGGCGGATGCCGGCATCACTGATCCCACTGATGTCCATTTCGTCCAGATCAAGTGCCCGCTGCTCACCAGCGAGCGCGTCGCGGCGGCCGCCGCGCGCGGCAACAAGACGGCGACGATCAGCGCCTACAGCTCGATGGCCTATTCGCGCGGCGCCTCCGCGCTCGGCGTTGCGGTTGCGCTCGGTGAGATCGCATCCGACGTCCGCGATGACGACGTGCTGCGGCGCTACGATCTGTTCTCGAAGGTCGCTTCAACCTCGTCCGGGATCGACCTGATGCACAACGTCGTCATCGTGCTCGGCAACTCGGAAGGCTCAGCGAGCGAGTTCGAGATCGGGCATGCCGTGATGAGCGACGCGATCGACGCGCCGGCCGTGGCGTCGGCGCTGAGCGGCGTCGGACTTGGCACACAGGCAAAAGCAGGCCGCGAGCTCGTCAACATCTTCGCCAAAGCCGAGGCCTCGCCTGATGGCACCGTGCGCGGCTTCCGCCACACCATGCTGGAAGACACCGACATCAGCTCGACACGCCACGCCCGCGCGGCGGTCGGCGGCCTGATCGCCGGCCTCGCCGGCACCAGCGCGGTCTACGTCTCGGGCGGCGCCGAGCATCAGGGGCCGGCCGGCGGCGGACCGGTTGCGGTGATCGCACGGCTGCTCTAAAGCCCCCGCGACCTCTCCGCCCGGCGCAACCCTGCCCCTCGCGCCGGCTCAGTTGATTCACGCGTGCCCTTGCGAAAAAGGTGGCGCCCGTATCAAAGGGATTTTGACTTCATGACGTTGCCGATGAGCTGGAACGAATGGGCGCAGCACGATGGCGTGGGCCTGGCGGCGCGCGTCCGCAAGGGCGAGTTGACGGCGAAGGAACTGGCACGTCAGGCTGCAGCCGCCGTCGCCAAGGTCAATCCGGCGCTGTCCGGCGTGGTCGAGCTGTTCGATGACGTGATCGCCGATCCCGCCAAGGACGGTGCCAATCTCGCCGGTCCGTTCGCCGGCCTGCCCTTCCTGATGAAGGATCTGGGTCCGACCATGAAGGGCCGGCTCCAGGAAATGGGTTCGCTGCTGATGCGCGGCAATCGCGCCGCGGCCGACACGTTCCTGACCGGAAAATTCCGCCAGGCGGGGCTCAACCTGATCGGACGCACCACGACGCCGGAATTCGGCGTGTGCTCATCGGCCGACAATCCCGCCGTCTATGTCACCCGCAACCCCTGGGATACCGACTATACCACCTGCGGCTCGTCGGCGGGCAGCGCCGCGATGGTCGCGGCCGGCGTGGTGCCGATCGCTCACGCGACCGACGGCGGCGGCTCGATCCGCATTCCCGCCGGCGTCAACGGCAATATCGGGCTGAAGGTCTCGCGCGGCGTATTCTCGCTGGCGCCGCACATGTCTGATCTCACCGGCCTCGTCTCAATCCAGGGCTGCCAGTCGCGCACGGTGCGCGATACTGCCGCTTTCGTCGACCATGCCCGCGGGCCCGCGCCCGGCGAGTTCATGCCGTTCTGGACCACGGCGCAGCCTTACGGCGAGATGATCAAGCGCGATCCGTCAAAGCTGCGCATCGCGCTATCGCACACCTGGGGCGACTACACCGCGACGCCTGAGATCGCAGCCGAGTTGGAGAAGACCGGCCGCTTCCTCGAAGGCCTCGGCCATCACGTCGACTACGCGCTGCCCGAGCTCGATTTCCGCGCCGCGTTCGAGGCGCAGACCACCTGCTACATCTCGAATTTTGCCGTCGTGATCTCCAACATGCTCGCTGCGCGCGGGCTGGAAAAGCCGCCGGAAGATCTGATCGAGCCCATGAACATCCGGATCTGGGAGGCCGGACGTTACACGAGCTTCGCCGAGCGCGCGAAGATGCAGGGCGTGTTCAACACGACATCGCGCGGCTTCGGTGCGTTCTTCGAGCAGTGGGACGTGATCCTGACGCCGATCACCGCGCTGCCGACGCCGAAGGTCGGCACCAAGGAATATCTCACCATCTCTGACAATCCTGATGTGCTCGACTGGTTCGGCAATCTCTGGCGCTTCTTCGCCTTCACACCGCTCGCCAATCTCTGCGGCATGCCGGCGATCTCGATGCCGATGGCCGCGCAAGAGCACGACCTGCCGCTCGGCATTCAGGCCATCGCCAAGCAGGCCAATGACGGCCTGCTGCTGCAACTCGCCGCCCAGATCGAGCGTGCGCTCGAGGGCAAGTGGAACGGCGGCAGGAAGCCGAAGGTGCATGTGAGCTGAGGTTCGGCGATCGCATCGAGATGCGATCGCGTTCCATGAGCGTCAGTTCTTCACCGCCGGGATCGCTTCGTCCGGCTGCTGCTGTCCCAGCTTGAGCATCGCGAGCGCCTTGTCGAGTGCTTCGCGCAAGGCCAGCGCCGCGGCCGGGCTGCAGCGCAGATGCGCGGTCTGGACCACGTCGACCCTGACGGCCGCGCCGACCGGCATCAGCAGGTTCGCGGCGAGCTCGATCTGGATCGCACCGTTGTGATGGCCGAAGCAGGATGCGCCGTCGAAATAGATGATCGGCGCCCGCTCGGAACTCGAGCTGGAAATGGTGACGGGCCCCTGGCTGGTAGCGGGTGTTTCGGGATCGGCCATGGGCACTCCTTGTGGCTAGTCGACAAGCGAAGCGCCCACCATCGTTGCTTCGGCCGGCTCTGTCGAGGCCAAACCGGCCTTGCAAGGCGTTCGTGCGGCGATACATGCGGGGTTTTGCGCGGCGCGCGGCGCTGGTCTAGAACGTCACCATGTCCAATTCATCGACCACGCTTCCCTTCGAGGAACTCGCCGAGGCCATCAAGGGCCGCCGTTCCGATTACGGCCATATCAGCGGACTCCAGCTCGACCGGTCCGCACCGGGCGAGGCCTGGTCGAGCCTGCCCTACCGCCCCGTCTTCGTCGGCGACACCGAGACCGGCGTGCTGCATGGCGGCGTCGTCACCGCGATGCTGGACGAGAGCTGCGGCATGGCGGTTCAGCTTGCGCTCGACGGCACCAGCGCGATCGCAACGCTCGATTTGCGCATCGACTACCAGAAGCCGGCCACGCCCGGCCTCGCCATCAAGGCGCATTCGGTCTGCTACCGCACCACCCGCTCGATCGCCTTCGTGCGCTCCACGGCCTACCAGGAATCCGAGGACGATCCGGTGGCAACCGCCACCGCCTGCTTCATGATCGGCGCCAACCGCACCAACATGCTTGCAGACTGCAGAATGGATTCGCGCAGCATTCCGACGCTGGAGGCGCCGGAGGATCCGAACGGCCCGTTCGCCAACAGCCCGTTCGCACGCTGTCTCGGCATTCGCATCAACGACGACGGCACGCTGACGATGCCGTTCTCGCCAAAAATCATCGGCAACCCGATCCTCCCCGCGATTCACGGCGGCATGACCGGCGCCTTCCTCGAGACCACAGCGATCCTCGGCGTGCGGCGCGAGCTCGGGATCGCGACGCTACCGAAGCCGATCGGGCTGACGATCAACTATCTGCGCTCCGGCCGGGCGCTGGACACGATTGCCAACGTCTCGATCGTGAAACAGGGCCGGCGTATCGTCGCCTTCGAGGCGCGGGCCTGGCAGGACGATCCGGACAAGCCGATCGCCTCCGCTTTCGGCCATTTGATGCTGCGGCCGACGCCCGGAAACAACGAGGAATAGGCGTATTTTGCTTGACGGAACGGGCTTGACGTCGAAGGCTTGGGACTCAACGATAGCGCGTTCCCCACGAGAGGTTTTGGGTTGCGGCATCCGATCGACATCATCGCCATGTTTGCAGCGCTTTGGCTGCTGGCGTCGATGGTGCTTGACGCGCTGACGCCGAAGGAGCTGACGGCGGTCATGATCGCCATCGCGATCGGGCCCGCCGTGATCATCACCGCCGTGTTCTACTATCTGCGCTGCCCGCGGACAGATTTCGCGGTGATTTTTGCAGCACTCTGGCTGATCTCGGACATCGCCATCGCTTTCATCTCGCCGAAGGAACTGCCGCACTTCCTGATCGCGCTCGGCTTCGTCCCGGCCGCGCTGATCGGCATCGTGCTGCACTGGCAGCGCTTCCAGCGCCGCCATGAGCGGTTGCCGGTGCCGTCGGCGAAGCGTGGCTAGCGCGGCAGCAGATTCGTTTTCGCGAGATCCACAACTTCGTCGCCGCGGCCGTTCATCACCGCGCGCAGAATCCACAGGCTAAAACCCTTGACCTGTTCGGCCGTGATGGTCGGCGGCATCGACAACTCCTGCTTCGCAGTGACGACGTCGAGCAGCGCGGGGCCATTGTGGGCCAGCATCTCCTTCATCGCGCCCGGAAGCTCGCCGGGATCCTCGACGCGCTTGGCAAAGATGCCCATTGCACGCGCCATCGCGGCGAAGTCGGGATTCTCCAGATCGACATTGGTGTCGACGAAGCCCGCCGCCTTCATCTCCAGCGCGACGAAGCCAAGCACGCCGTTGTTGAAGATGACCACCTTTACCGGCAGCTTCATCTGCGTCAGCGTGATCAGGTCGCCCATCAGCATGGTGAAGCCGCCGTCGCCCGAGAGCGAGATCACCTGACGGCCCGGCTGCGAGGCCTGCGCGCCGATCGCCTGCGGCATGGCGTTGGCCATCGAGCCGTGCACGAACGAGCCGATCAGCCGGCGGCGGCCGTTCATATTGAGATAGCGCGCAGCCCACACTGTCGGCGTGCCGACATCGGCGGTGAAGACGGCATCGTCGGAGGCATGATCGCTGATGACTTTTGCAAGGTATTGCGGATGGATCGGCTTAGCTCCCGGCGTACCCTTGGCCAGCGAATCCAGCCCCTCACGCGCCTTCTTGTAGTGCGCGACGGCATCGTCGAGATGCTTGCGCTGCGACTTGGTCTTGAGCAGCGGCAGCAGCGCCTCGATCGTCTGCTTGACGTCGCCGACGAGGCCGAGATCGATCCTGCACCGCCGTCCCAGATTTTCCGGGCGAATGTCGATCTGCGCAATCTTCGCATCATCAGGGAAGAACTGCTTGTAGGGAAAATCCGTGCCGAGCATCACCAGCGCGTCGCAGGCATGCATGGCGGCATAGCCCGAGGAGAAGCCGATGAAGCCGGTCATGCCGACGTCGTAAGGGTTGTTGTACTCGACATGCTCCTTGCCGCCGAGCGCATGCACGATCGGGCTCTTCAAGGCTTCGGCGAGCTGCATCAGCGGGGCATGCGCGCCGGCGCAGCCGCGGCCGCAGAACAGCGTGATACGCTCGGCGCTGTTGAGGAGATCCGCGAGCGCCTTCAGCTCGTCGGCCTGCGGCACGACCTTGGGCGCTGCGAGCGCGAGCCCGCGATGCGTCGACAGCGCACGCTTCGGCGGCGCGCGGAAGGCAACGTCGCCGGGCATGGCGATAACCGCGACGCCGCGCAAACCGACAGCCGCGCGGATCGCGTTCTCCAGCACGAAAGGCAACTGGCTCGGATCCGAGATCAGCTCGCAATAATGACTGCATTCGCGGAAGAGATTCTGCGGATGGGTCTCCTGGAAATAGCCGCCGCCGATCTCGGCCGACGGGATCTGCGCCGCGATCGCCAGCACCGGCACGCGGCTGCGATGCGCGTCGAACAGGCCGTTGATCAGATGCAGATTGCCCGGGCCGCAGGAGCCGGCGCAGACCGCGAGGCTTCCCGTCATCTCGGCTTCGCCGGCGGCCGCGAAGGCCGCGACCTCCTCGTGGCGGACGTGCACCCATTCGATGGTGCCGCGGCGGCGCAGCGCCTCGGTGAGACCGTTGAGGCTGTCGCCGACAATGCCATAGATGCGCTTGACGCCGGCCTGTTCGAGCGTTGCCACGAACAGATCGGCTATGTTGTTGATCGCCATGTCGGTCTCCTGATCTCGCTGACGCAGCAAGATAGGACAACGCACGACCGTGACAACATCACGGCTTGTTTATTGCCGCTTCAGTCTTTCGCAATCGCCCGATCATAGGCAGCGATCGTCACCTTTGCGCGATCAGCAACATCCGCCGCCGTCATGCCGGGCTTGTAGAGGCTGGAGCCGAGCCCGAACGCGGTGACGCCGCCCTTGATGTATTCCGCAAAATTCTGGTCGGAGACACCGCCGACCGCGGCGATCATCACGCCGGCGGGGAGCACCGCGCGAATTGCGGCAATGCCGGATGCACCAAGCACGCCCGCCGGAAAGAACTTTAAGCCCGATGCGCCGGAGCGCGCCGCGAGCAGCGCCTCGGTCGGCGTGAATACGCCGGGCAGCGTGATCATGCCGTGCTGGTGTGCACGCGCGAGCACCTGCGTATCGACATTCGGCGAGACCATCAGCGTGCCGCCGACGTCGTTGAGACGATCGACATCTGCGGTGGCCAGCACCGTGCCGGCGCCGATCAGCACGCCGGCGGGTGCCTGCTTCACCGCAAGCCCGATCGAGCGGAACGGGTCCGGCGAGTTCAGCGGGATCTCGATCGCGGTCATGCCGGCCTCGATTAGCACGCCGACGATGGCCTCGGTCTCCTCGGGCTTGACGCCGCGCAGGATTGCCACCAGGGGCCGCTTCATCGGCGGAAAGGGAACGCTCATCTCAAGAATCCTTTTTACTTCGTCCAGATCGCCGCAGCGGCCATCGACAGGCCGCGGCGCACCGCTTCATCGGCATCGATCGGATTCACGGTCACGGACAGCGCGTCGAAGGCGAGCCGGTAGAGCATCGCCAGCCGCCCCGAAGCGATCAGCGTGATGCCGGCTTTTGGCACGCTGCCGGAAAGGCCCGCCGCGAGCTCGACACCGATCAACGTGCCCGACAGTGTCTCACGCGCCGCGGCCGGCGTGCCGCCGAACAGCAGCTGCCGCGACCGTGCACCGAACAGGAGGTTTGCAGCAAAGGCCGGCGCCTCGTAGCCGGCTTTCACCGCCGCCTTGAAGCTCGCGATATCCTCGGCGTCGTCGGCGCCGGCAACCGCGAGCGCCAGGATCGTCTCGCGCGACACGACGCTGAAGAGCTCACCGGTCATGAACGTCGAAAACTGCGCGACCGTGCCGTCCTGCACCCGCACCCATTTCGAGTGGGTGCCGGGCATGCAGACCAGCGCCTCGCCGGCCGCATCGAGGCCGAGTGCGCCGAGCAATTGCGTCTCCTCGCCGCGCATCACGTCCGGCGCGTTTGTATCGCGCTGCGCGATGCCAGGCAGGATGCGAATGTCGCGCGCCTCGCCCGCCACGCGCGCGGCCTGCTTGAGGATGGCCGGCAGCGGCGCCGGCGTGTCGACATATCCAGCCTCGACCCAGCCGGTCTTGGCGCCAGCCATGCCGCAGACGAGAACGGGCACATGTTCGGGCGCCCTGACCGCGGCGAGGTGCGATTGCAACACGCCGGGGAAGCCGGTCTTGGCGGCCGCCATCATGCCCTCATCACTGCGGCGCTCGGCCAGCACGTGGCCAGTGCGATCGACCAGCCAGAGCCGAAAGCTGCTGGTGCCCCAGTCCACCGCGACAAAAGCGGGTTCGGCCATTTCGAATCGTATCCTTGCGTCTCACGGCCAAGACGCCGTCTCGCGACAATGAGACGGGCGCTTCGCAAATCTGCCCCGGGATATCGGCTATTGCGGCCCTAAACCAGCGTTTTCTCGCGGGTCTGGGGCGCTGCCCGCGCTGGCACACCGCTTGCTGAAGCTATTCCTGTTCACGTCAGGGAACGCGCAGCAAGACGCGTCAACATCAGATGAGGAAACCCATGGAGATCGGCTATTTCACGATGCCTTCGCACCCGCCGGAGTGCGGCCTGAAGGAAGGAAACGACTGGGACCTGCAGGTCATGCGCTGGCTCGACGAGCTCGGCTATCAGGAGGCTTGGGTCGGCGAGCACCACACCGCGCCCTGGGAACCCAATCCCACGCCGGACCTGCTGATCGCGCAGGCCCTGATGCAGACCAAGAACATTCGCATCGGACCGGGCGGCTTCCTGCTGCCCTATCACCATCCGGCCGAGCTCGCCAACCGCGTCGCGATGCTGGACCATCTCTCCGAGGGCCGGCTCAATTTCGGCGTGGCGGCGAGCGGCTTGCCGAGCGACTGGGCGATGTTCAACGTCGACGGCATGAGCGGGCAGAACCGCGACATGACCCGCGAGGCGCTGGAGATCATCCTGAAGCTGTGGTCCGATCCCGCGGCCTTCACCTACAAGGGCAAGTTCTGGACGGTGACCAAGCCGGACACGATGTTCGACTTCCTCAAGCCCCACATCAAGCCGCTGCAGGCCCCGCATCCGCCGATCGGCGTTGCCGGGCTGTCGAAGAACTCGGACACGCTCAAACTCGCCGGCGAGCGCGGCTTCATTCCGATGAGCCTCAACCTCAACCCAGCCTATGTCGGCAGCCATTGGGATTCCGTCGAGATCGGCGCCGCCAAGACCGGGCGCAAGCCGAACCGCGCCGACTGGCGTCTGGTACGTGAGGTCTTCGTCGCCGACACCGACGAGGAGGCCTGGAAGCTCTCGACCGGCGACATGATGGGCCGGATGATGAGCGAGTACTTCCTGCCGCTGCTCGGCCATTTCGGCTTCAAGGACTATCTGAAGCACGCGCCCGACGTGCCCGATAGCGACGTCACCGTCGAATATTGCGCCAAGCGGAACTGGATCGTCGGCTCGCCTGCGACCGTCGCCGAGAAGATCGAGGCGATCCACGAGGAGGTCGGCGGCTTCGGCGTGCTGCTGGTGTTCGGCTTCGACTACAAGCACAAGGCCGAGGCGTGGCACCACTCGCTCTCGCTGCTCAAGAACGAGGTGATGCCGCGCCTGAAGCATCTCGGCTCCGCGAAGAAGGCAGCTTGACCCGAGGCGGGTGCGGCGCGATTCTGCCGCACCCGCCATTATTTCGGAGATTTCCGCGTGACGGTCGATGCCAATCCTTTCGACGCGCAGCATTTCAAGCAGGCGATGCGCCAATGCGCCGGTGCAGTCGCGCTGGTCACGGTCGGCGCCGAGCACGGCAAGCGCACCGGACTGACGGTGACATCGGCCTGCTCGCTGTCGGACAATCCGCCCTCGCTCATCGTCTGCGTCAACCGCAACGCCAGCGCCCACGCCCGCATCCGCGAGGAAGGCGCCTTCGCGATCAATTTTTTGCACGAGGATCACGCGCTGCTGGCGCTCACGTTCAGCGGCCAGAAGGGCGTCAATGGCGACGACCGTTTCGCGTTCGGTCAGTGGACGCGCGGCGCGACCGGCGCACCGGTACTGATGGACGCGGTCGCCTCCTTCGATTGCGTGCTGGCGCAGGAGTTCGAGACCAAGACGCACTCGATCTTCGTCGGCGAGGTGCGCTACGTCTCGCATTCCGACGGCGCCGCGCCGCTGGTCTATCTGCGCAGCAGCTTCCACGTGCCTCACGAAATCCGCGAGACCGTTTCAGTCGGCGACCTCGATTCGCGGCATCTTAGCTGGACGGATTTTTCGTAAGGGCGCTACTGCGCGGTCTCGATCTTCAGCTGCTTGATCTTGCGATACAGCGTGGCGCGGCTGAGTTTTAGCGCGCGGGCCGCCTCAGTGACTCGGCCACCGTGCTTGCGAAGAGCCTCGATGATCGTGGCGCGCTCAGCCGCTTCAAGATCCGTCTCCGCCGTCCTCCCGCCAAACGGCGGCAGGTCGAGATCGGCATCGGTGATCACACCATCCTCCGCCGTGCAGCCGGCAAGGCGCAGCACGTGGCGGAGCTGGCGCATGTTGCCGGGATAGGGATAGGCCGAGAGCAGCGCCCAGGCTTCCGGCGAGAGGCGGCAGTTCGGTGCTTCCTCGCGCGCGATCTGGCGGATGATGTCATCCCTGTCCGCGCGTTGGCGCAGGGCCGGCAGCCGCACCTCCATGCCGCGCAGGCGGAAATAGAGATCGGCGCGGAAGGCGCCCTCCTCCGCCATGCGGCCGAGATCGCGGTGGGTGGCGCTGATCAGGCGGATGTCCACCGGCACCGGCTTGAGCGCACCGAGCGGCCAGACCTCGCGATTCTCCAGCACGCGCAAGAGCCGCGTCTGCAGCGCGATCGGCATGTCGCCGATCTCATCCAAAAACAGCGTGCCGCCATCGGCCTGCACGATCAGGCCCTTCGAGCCGTCGCGTCGCGCGCCGGTGAAGGCGCCGGCCTCATAGCCGAACAGCTCGGCGTCGATCAGGCTTTCCGGCATCGCCGCGCAGTTCAGCGCGACGTAGTTGTTGCGGGCCCGGTTGCTCGCGGTGTGAATGGCGCGCGCGAACACGTCCTTGCCGACGCCGGTCTCGCCATGCAGCAGCACCGGCAGATTGTGATCGCCGATGCTCCTCAGCCGCTTCACGCTCTTGACCAGGCCCGGATCATTGCCTGCTAACCGATGCAGTGCGTCGAATCGATCGACGGACGCATCGCGGCGTAGCGCGGACGATTTTGCGCGCAGCGGCGGAGCGACATGGCTCTGGCCCAACGGACGGCCATCGGCGCGGCGCAGCTCGACGATCTCGTCTGCATGGCGCGGGTGGTCGAGCTTGATATAGCGCGACAGATCGATACCGGATGCGATCAGGCCGTCGGTGAGACCCAGCAAGGCACGCGCCGACCGACAGGCGCGACGATGCGGCGGTCGTCGTCATAAGCGAGCAAGCCGCTGCCGCCATCGCCCGGCACGGTCGCGATCCAGGCGTTGCGGAAATAATCGCGGAAGATCGCCCCTTCCATCCGCCGCGTCGCCTCCATCGTCACCGCGAGCGCGAGCTGATGCGCGGCGCGCTCAAGGTCTTCGCGGCAGGAGGTAATGTTGATCGCGCCGGCAAGACGTCCGGCCTGGTCGAACAGCGGCGCCACGGCGCAGGAGAACATGTGCCACTGCGCACGAAAATGCTCGTCGCGATGCACCAGGATCGGCTTCTGCTCCGCGAGGCAGGTACCCAGGCCGTTGGTGCCCTCAAAGGTCTCGGCGAAGTTGGAACCGGTATAGATTTTCCAGTCCAGAAACATCCGCGCGTCAGCCTCGCCGGGCAGACGGCTGAACAGCATGGTCGCGTTCGCGTCAGCGAGATTGACGCAATAGCCGGCGTCGCGCAGCACGCGCGCGAGATCGTCGAGCTCGGGCGTGAGCAGCCGGATGGTCTCTTCCATCGGTTCGGCGACGTGACGGACTTCGGCTTCAGTGAGCGTCTGCGGCGGGCCCTGTCGGGCCGGATCGAGCTTGTGGCTGATCAGGCAGCGCCGCCAGGATGTCGCGATCCGCGACTCCGCATCGACGTCGGCCACATGGTTGGCGACGGACAAGACACGGGCGACATGGTTCGAGGCCGAAAGGCTGGCCATCGCGGACGTCTCCACCCTGTATTATTGTGCAAAGTCTGGCACCACAGGCGGGGATGTCAATCGGGAACCAGAAACGGTGGGGCGCACCTCCCTCCGTGGTCATTCCGGGGGCGATGCGAAGCATCGAACTATGGTGCGCAATTGCGCACCAGAGAATCTCGAGATTCCGGGGTTCGGCTCTTCGAGCCGCCCCGGAATGACGGGGAGTGAGCAATTAAGATTGCTGCACCGCGCTCACCAGGTGTCGATACAGGGCCGCTTCTTCCCCGTCCGCACCGGCGGCTTCGGCACCGAGCGCAAGCCCGCCATGATCCACCGCCGCGTTTCCGCGGGGTCGATGACGTTGTCGATCTCGAACACCGAGGCGATCGAGACCGCCTTGCCGTTGGCGTAGAGCTCGGCGACCTTGTTGCGATAATAGGTCTCGCGCTCCTCGGGGTCGGCGATCGCCTCCATCTCCTTGCGGAAGCCGAGGCGGACGTAGCCTTCGAGACCCATGCCGCCGAACTCGCCGGTCGGCCACGCCGCAGTGAAGAACGAGGCGTGGAAACCGCCGCCGATCATCGACTGCGCGCCAAGGCCATAGCCCTTGCGCAGCACGATGCCGAACAGCGGCACGGTGAGGCTCGCGCCGGTGACGAACATGCGCGAGACGTGGCGCACGATCGCGGTCTTCTCGGCTTCCGGGCCGACCATGAAACCAGGCGTGTCGCAGAGCGAGACGATCGGCAGATCGAAGGCATCGCAGAGCTGGAGGAAACGCGCGGCCTTGTCGCCGGCGTCGGCATCGATTGCGCCACCGAGATGGCGCGGGTTGTTGGCGATCAGGCCGAACGGTTTGCCTTCGATCCGGATCAGCGCGGTGATCATGCCGACGCCGTAGTCCCGACGGAGCTCCAGCACGGAATCCTTGTCCGCGACGAGATCGATCACGCTGCGGATGTCGTAGACACGCAGGCGGTTCTCGGGGATGGCGCGGCGAACCAGGCGCTGGTCGGCCGCCTGCCAATCCGTTACTGCGCCCTGGAAATAGGACAGGTATTTTTGCGCGACGGATGTCGCCTCCTCTTCGTCCTCAACCACGATGTCGATGACGCCGTTCGGCGACTGAAACGTAACAGGGCCTACCTCGGCCGGGTGATAGACGCCGAGCCCACCGCCCTCGATCATCGCAGGGCCGCCCATGCCGATCGACGCATTCTTAGTGGCGATGATCACGTCGCAGCAGCCGAGCATTGCCGCGTTGCCGGCGAAGCAATAGCCGGAGACGACGCCAATCACCGGCACGAGGCCTGAGAGTTTTGCGAACTGCACGAAGGATGGGCCGTCGAGTCCGGTCATGCCGAGCCGGTCGGTGTCGCCCGGACGGCCGCCGCCGCCTTCGGCGTAAAACACCAGCGGCACGCGCCAGTCTTCCGCCAAGGTCAGCATGCGGTCGATCTTCTTGTGGTTCATGTGACCCTGCGTGCCCGCGAGCACGGTATAGTCATAGGCTACGATGATGCAGCGCGCGGCTTCGCCGCCGAACTTTTCGGCGTTGACGGTGGCAACGCCCATCACGAGGCCGTCAGCCGGGGTGTTGCTGATGAGATCGTCGAGCTTGCGCCGGCGCCGCTGGGCGGCAATGGCGAGGCTGCCATATTCCATGAACGAGCCGTCGTCGACGAGCTGGGCGACGTTCTCGCGCGCGGTACGCTGATTGGTGTTGCGGCGGCGCTGGACCGAGGCCGGGCGGTTTGCGTCGAGCGTATTGGCCTGGCGCGCGATCAGCTCGGCCAGGTCGGGACGGACGTGGTCGAGGTCGATATCGGCCTCAGCCGCCGCGCTGTCGGCGGCAACGTCGAGCGGCTCGAGATACAGGATCGGCTCGCCATGCAGCAGCGTGACGCCGTCGCCGGCGACGAGCTTTGTCACTCGCCCGCCCTGCTCGGCCATGACCAGATGCTCCATCTTCATGGACTCGATCACGGCGAGCTGCTGGCCCGGCCGCACGATTTCGCCTTCCTTCACCTGAACGGTGACGATGGTGCCTTGCAGGGGCGCAGCGACCATCACTGTGCCTTCAGGCACGATCTGCGCGATGTGGGCCTCGGCGGCGTGCACACCGCTTCGCTCGGCTGCGGCAAAATAGAGCGGCTTGGCCGCGCCATCGGCCGCCTCGACCAGCTTTGCGATGTTGCGATCGATGAAATCGGTCGCGATACGATTGGTCCTGAAATCCGGGTGCGCCAGCACCGCCTGGAGGAAGGCGATGTTGGTGACGACGCCGTCAATCCGGAACTCGCGCAAGGCGCGCGCGGCTTTTGCCACGACGTCGTGCCAAGCTTCACCCGGCGTATGCACGATGACCTTGGCGAGCAGCGAGTCGAAGGCCGCGCTGGTCTTGTAGCCGGCATAGCCAAAGCTATCGACGCGGACGCCAGGCCCTGACGGCGGCTCGAACACGGCGAGCACGCCGCCAGTCGGATGCGTCGCGCCGGTCTCGTCCAGCGTCTCCATATTGACGCGGAGCTGCATGGCATAGCCGCGCGGCTTCGGGATTGCGCCCTGCGCCAGACCGAGCGAGGCCAATGTGCTGCCTGCAGCAATTGCAAGCTGGGCGCGGACGAGGTCGAGGCCGAGCACCTCCTCCGTCACGGTGTGCTCGACCTGGAGCCGCGGATTGGCCTCGATGAAGGCAAAGCTGTCTTCGGCGGTGCCGTCGACCAGGAATTCGAAGGTACCGAGGTTGTCGTAGGACGCCGCCGCCGCGAGCTGCCTGGCGGCCTCGATGATACGACCGCGCAAGCCGTCGCCGAGCGAGGGGCTCGGCGCCACCTCGATCAGCTTCTGGTGCCGGCGCTGGATGGTGCATTCGCGCTCCCAGAGATGAGAGATCGCGCCGTGGCGATCGCCGATGATCTGCACCTCGATATGACGGGCTTGCCGGATCAGCCGCTCAGCATAGACGCCATCGAAGCCGAACGCCGCCTTGGCCTCGGACTGGCAGCGGGCATAGGCTTCCGCGAGATCGGCGGCGTTCTCGACAACACGCATGCCGCGGCCGCCGCCGCCGGCCATCGCCTTGATCACGATCGCCGCATCGCTGCCGAGCGAGGTGAAGAACGCTGTGATCTCGTCGAGCGACGACGGCCCGCTGGTGCCGGCAATGATCGCCACGCCGCAGCGCTTTGCCAGTTGCCGTGCCGCGACCTTGTCGCCGAACAGTTCGAGTGCTGCCGGCTTGGGTCCGACAAAGACAATGCCTGCGTCCGCGCAGGCTTTCGCGAATGCCGCGTTCTCACTGAGGAAGCCATAACCGGGATGCACGGCATCGCAGCCGGCGCTCTTCGCCGCCTTCATCACGGCCTCGATGTCGAGATAGGCCCGCGCGCCGCGGCCGGGGATTTCGACGGCGTCATCGGCCACACGCACATGTAGCGACAACGCGTCATCGGCCGGGTGGATCGCGACCGTGGCAATGCCGGCGTCCGCCGCCGCGCGAGCGATGCGGATGGCAATCTCACCACGATTGGCGATCAGGAGCTTCTTGAACGACATGCAGCTGTCTCCATGCCCGCGCGGCCAGGCGCGGGTCGGCAGGTTCGATCGTCCTGCTTCTTCACTTTAGCCGCAGCCGTCAAGGGTGGGGAAGCCGGTCGCGATGACCGGTCCCGCGGGCCGGAATATCAGTTGCCAACGCGCGCCGTGACGAGGCGAATAATCCGCACCACGGCAGACGTCGTCAGCGCAGCATCAGGCCGCCCGCACACCCGCAACGAAGGCGCTGACCTCGTTCTCCAGCGATTGCAGCTTCTCGGTCAGGCGTCCGCTCGATTGCAGCACGAGGCCCGCGGCCTGGCCGGTCTCCGCCGTCGCATCGGTGACGCCGGAGATGTTCTGCGAGACCTGGTCTGTGCCGGAGGCCGCCTCCTGCACGCTGTGCGCTATGGCCTGCGTCGCGGCGCCCTGCTCTTCGACCGCGGCCGCGATCGACGAGGAGATCTCGTTGACCTCCATGATGGTGGCGCGGATGCTCTCGATGTTGCCGACCACCTGGTTGGTCTCGGCCTGGATCGCGCTGATCTGCGCGCCGATCTCGTCGGTCGCCTTCGCAGTCTGGCTCGCCAGCGATTTCACCTCGCTCGCAACCACGGCAAATCCCTTGCCGGCCTCACCGGCGCGCGCGGCTTCGATCGTCGCGTTGAGCGCGAGCAGATTGGTCTGCGAGGCGATCTGGTTGATGAGGTCGATGACCTCGCCGATCTTATGAGCGGCCGCGGCCAGACCCTGCACGGTGTCATTGGTGCGCTGACCGTCGGCGGCCGCCTTGTCCGCGACCGACGCGGCCTGCGCGACGCGCTGGCTGATCTCGGTGATCGAGGCCGACAGCTGGCCGGCGGCGGAGGCCACCGTCTGCACATTGCTCGAGGCTTGCTGGCACGCGGTCGCGACGAAGCTCGCGCGATCGGTCGCTTTGTTGGCGGTCTCCGACATGCTCTGGGCTGCCTGTTGCATCGCCCGCGCCTCGTTGAAGACGTCGCGGACCACGGCCTGGACGCTCGCCTCGAACCTGCCGGCGAGATCGGTCATGGTCTTGCGCTTCTCACCGTCGGCCCGCTGCTTGGTTTCCTGCTGCTCGGCATGCATCCGGGCGACCGCCGATGCATTGTCCTTGAACACGGCAAGCGCCTTGGCGAGCCCGCCGACCTCGTCGGCGCGGTTGGTGTAAGGCACCTCGAACGCGCTGTCGCCGGCGGCGAGGCGCTCGGTCAGGCCGGTGATTTTCGCGAGCGGCCGGGTCACGCTGCGGCCGATCACGAAGGAGGCGCCGAGCACGAGCACGAACACCACGAGGCACACCAGGCCGAACGTCATCGCATCCTGTCGGAAGACGGCGTCGACGTCGTCGAGATAGATGCCGGTGCCGATGATCCAGCCCCAGGGCGCAAAGCCCTTCACATAGGAAATCTTGGCAACGGGCTGCTCGAAGCCGGGCTTGGGCCAGAGGTAGCTGTAGAAGCCCGCACCCTGTTTCCTGACAACGTCAACGAAGCCGACGAACAGCGCGTTGCCGGAAGGGTCCTTCATCCCGGCGAGATCCTTGCCGTCCAGCTCGGGCTTGATCGGATGCATGATCATCCTGGGGGTCATGTCGTTGAGCCAGAAATACTCGACCTTGTCGTAGCGGAGGCTCTTGATCTCGGCCATTGCGCCGGCCTGCGCCTGCTCGCGCGAGAGTTTTCCCTCGCTCTCGAGCTTCTGGTAATGCGCGAGAATGCCGTAGCCGACATCGACCATGTGCTGTGTCTTGGCCTGGCGGTCGGCGATCATCTGGCTGCGCAGGGTCGACAGCGCGATCGGTGCCAGCGTGATCATGCCGAGAAGGCTGATGCCGACAATGAGGACCAGCTTGAAACTGATGCGGGAGAAAATCATCGGTGCTCACAAGAATTGGCGGGGCTGATATGCCATTTTAACCCGCTCGCCTTAGCAAAGCCTTAAGCATTCGGGTTCCCGAATTTGGCGTCCATCGGCAGCGAAGGCGTCTGGCGGTGCTGCCGGATGTCTTCAAGAGCGGCGACGATATCGCCGCCCGGTTCGTGTGAGCGAACCTTAGAATTCGTCGACATTGGCGCGGTCTCCAAATCTAGAAGACCTCGATATCGGCCCGCTCAACGTTGACTTACCGGCGGCTGTGGCGGAACGATCGGCGCAGATACTTTGCACCGGCCGGAAGCTCAATGCATCAATCGACATCAGTGAAGTCACTCGACCTTCCCGCGCTATGCGCAGCCGAGCGGCTCTTCATCTGGGGATTCCGCGCGAAGGCGCGAAGCGGGACCGCCGTTCCGACGGCGACCGACATCCAGCAGGTCTACGACCATTTTCGCGTCGGCGACGCCGTGCCGTCGCTGGAGGCCATCATCGAGATCTTTGCGTGCACGGCGCATACGGCCATCGAAGTTCATTGCCCCACTTGCCCGAAGATGTCGGAGAGCGAGCACGGAATTTTGCACGCGATCGCAGCGGCGCAGGAGGAGCGCATCGATATCGCGCGCGAGCAGTTCGAGAGCTGGCTGCCTCCAGTCGGCGCGGATTGGGCGCTCGCGCCGGTCAGAGGACTTGCGACGATCTTCCGCATGGCCGGTCTCATCCTGCCGGATCGACACATCAGGCCTTCCAACGTTGAACGGACGATGGTGATGAAGAGCTGGTTCGTCGGAAGCCTCACATTGCACTGACGAGATCGTTCATGATGCAGGACAAGCCGGGAAGCATCGAAGGCTGCGATGAGTTTTGCCGCACGGCGCTGTCGCTGTTCCGGTTCATCGGCGCGGCCTATGCGACCGGCGCGTCGGATTGCTGGGAAGCCGCCTATCGCTTCGCCGACGAGGCGCCTGATATCGCCGACAGTCCGCTGCTGGTGGCGCGCGTTGCCGCGCTCGTCCGGATTTTGCGCAGCGGCCGGCCTTGCGAGCTGTGCTTCATGCCGCCATCGTGCCGGCGCCTGTCGAAAGACGAGGCGGATCTGATGCGGCTGCTGGCGGCCGCGCGGAGCAGGCAACCGGGCGAACTCGAATCCATCGTCGGCCAGTTCGTCGGCTCCGGGAACGGCGATGCGGCAACGCGCGCGGTCAACGCGCTGGCCCTGTGCTGACGCCTTGACGGGTTCTACTCGCACATAGAGCCGTCTTGCGGTATCGATATCGCCATGGAGACGCAGTGCTCGATGCCCTCCATGAAACCTCCAGACGATCCCGGCGCGACCACCGCCGGGGTCGTCGTTCGGGATAGCGCTGAACGACCTGGCCGGTCCCCTCTTGAGAATTGGCCGCCGGAAGGGTCTGATAGGGTGCGGGGGTAGACCTCCGCCGCTGCAACCCAGGACCTGAGCGGCATGACCATGTCGGTCGAGCAATTGTGGAGCCTGCCGGAGACCGCGTTGGTCCGCGCCTATGCGGAGGCGCGGCGTCGCTATGCCGAGAAGAAGTTCGAGCGCGACACCCAGCGGGCGCGGCTGGAATGGATGCGGGCCAAGCTGTTCGTTAACACGGCGGGCAACGTGACCGAGCGCAAGATGGCGGTCGACATCTCGGAGGAGCTGGCGCGCAAGGGCCAGGAGGTCCGCGAGATGACGCGCGATCTCGACATGCTGAAGATCGACGTCGACGTGATCGACACCATGATCCGGCTGCGTGGCGCACACGGTGCTCCCGCGGTTCACGCGGACGAGGCGGCCGAGAAGCCGGCCGAGCCGGAGGCAGAATGAGATGGCCGCATTCCGGGGAAGCTGCCTGTGCGGCGAGGTCGCGTTCGAGGTCGAAGGTCCGTTCGATCGCTTCCTCAACTGCCATTGCGCAATACCCGACCGGCATGTGCAGTGGACCTCGCGCGCGGAATGGTATGTGCACGGCGATGGACTGCCGGTGGAGGATTGAGACGTCGCGCGAGCTTCACACCTCGGCAACGCACGCCCCCATGATCCCGTCCAGGTCTGCCTTGGATAGCACCCCGAGCTCGGCGATGAAGACGATCCGCGCGCGCGGCACGCCTTCGGTCGGCGGTTCGCCCGGCGCGAGTGTCGCGCGGCCGCCGGCGAACTGAAACACCATCAGCCGTCCGGGCTGCTCCACCGTCTCGAACAGGCCTTTCGCGCGCGCAAGCTTCGGCGCCAGCCTGCCAATCGCCTGCTGCAGGCGCGGCAGCGAGAGCGGCCGGTCGGAGGTCCAGCTCAGCGTCTCGAAGCGTTCTTCTGCCGGCCATTTCGGCCCCGGCTCGCGCGGCGCCGGCGCGCGATCGCTCGCAGGAAACAGCAGCGCGGACGGAATCGCCCCGTGCTTCGCATCGACCACCACGGCCGGCACACGCTGCGCGCGGATGGCCTCGCGCATTCGCACGCCTGCGCCTTCATCCGTTAGATCCAGCTTGCTCAACGCCACGATATCGGCGACGCACAGCTGCGAGCGCTGGAGCGCATCGTCCAGAGCGGCCGGCGGCATTGCGGCGTCGATCACGCAAAGCACGGCTTCCAGCGGCGCCTCGCGCAGGATCACCGGGTCCATCAGATTGCGGACGATGTCGGCGGGATCGGCGACGCCGCTGGTTTCGATCACGATGTACTCCGGCTTCGGATCGCGCCGCAGCAGCGTCGAGAGCGTGCGCAACAGATCGCCTTCGAGCGAGCAGCAGATGCAGCCATTGGCAAGGCTGACCACGCCATCGCTCGCGCCCGCGATCAGCTCCGCATCGATGTTGATCGCGCCGAAATCATTGACGATTGCGGCAATGCGGCGTCCGTCGGCGTTTGCCAGCAGATGGTTGACGACCGTGGTCTTGCCCGCCCCCAGAAAGCCCGTCACCAGGAGAATGGGGACCGGCATGGGTCAGCCTCCGACGACGGGACGACGCACGGGCCGGCCGGGCCGCGCCGCGACGTCGAGCACGCCGTCAGTGATCAGCATCGCGCCGCTGACCACGAGATGGCGGACGCCTTCGGACGGACGGTTCATCGCGCTGAACGTTGCGCGGTCCGAAAGTTTTTCGTAGTCGAACACCACGATGTCGGCATCGGCGTCCTTCGCCAGCCGGCCCTTGACGCGCATCGCGGGCGTGCTCTGCGACAGGATCTCTGCGGGGATCAGCGCGCATTTGCGCACGCCTTCGAGCAGCGACACGGTTTTGCGCTCGCGCACCCATTCGCGAATGAATTTCGTGAAGCAGCCGGCCGAGCGCGGATGCGAGGTGGCGTCATCAGGCAGCGGCCAGGCATCGCCCTTGTAGGTGGTGCCATCCGGCAACGTCCACGGCATCGCGTCCGACGCGATCGCACCGCCGGGATAGAGCACCGACATGTCGAGGAGATCGCGATGATGCGCATTGTTCTCGGTGTCGAGAATGTGCCAGAGCACCAGCGAGGACGGCTCCTCCGCCTGCGCCTTGAGCAGCTCCTCGCGGTCGTGGAAGCGATAGCCGTCGGTCACGCGCTGCACGGAATCGTAGCCGGTGCCGTTGCGCTCGACGAATTGCGGATCGCTGAAGAACGCCGCCGCCAGCACGGTCGAGCCGGTGCCGTAAGGGTAAGCCTCCACCGTGATGGGCAGGCCCTGCGCCTGCGCCTTCTCGACCAAGACGCGGCAGCGCTCGATGTCGGTCTTGCTCGACGAGTTGAAATGGCAGATGTGCATGTGGGCGCCGGTGGCGCCGGCATAGCCGATCAGGCGGATATAGGCCTCCGCCGCGCTCTCGGGGTCGATGCGCGACATGTAGGCGACGTGGGTGAAGGTCGGTACATCCTGCTTCGCGGCGAGCTGGCACACCGCGGTCAACTCCTGCACGCCGGCGCCCGGCGCATAGGCATTCAAGATGCCGATGCCGATGCCGCCTTCGTTCAGGCCGCGCGCGAGACGATCGAGGATGCCGGCGACCTCCGCGTCGGTCGCAACGTTATCCATCCAGCGGCGGTCGCGCATGGCATTGCCGAATGCTTCCAGCGAGCTTTCCGCGTTGGAGCCCGTCATCGCGCCGATGCGCGCAAAGGCCCAGTTGGTGGCGGCGCCGTAGTTCAGCACGCGGCCTCGCCTCGCCTGGCGCTCATACCAGGAGGCGACCGGCAGCACGCCGGCCTCGAGGTCGAGCGTCGTCGTCACGCCGTCGAACGCCTGCATGCGGTCGGCCGGGATCGACTGGCCGTGGGCGTGGAGGTCGATGAAGCCGGGCGCGACCACGAGCCCGGTCGCATCGATCACCCGCTCGGCGCCGCCGAGCGAGGAGCCGACGGCGGCGATCTTGCCGTCCACGACCGCCACATCGCCAACGGCGTCCATTCCGCTCGCGGGATCCACAACCCGGCCGCCAGAGATCACCAAACCGCTCATATCGTCGCACTCCTCGGCGCTGAGGCCGCATCAAGGCAGATTCCGGCAGCAACGACCACCTCCATCGAAGCCGACGCATCATGCATGTAAGGGAGATGCATGTAAGGGAGGTCCGGACGTGCCGTCGCAGCCTCGCGGCATGTTTTGCCCGAGTTATGCTTCTCTCGTCACCCTCTCCCAGGAAAGGGCGCAGGGAAGACCGGGCGCCGGCTGGCACCCATAAAGCCCCCATGCGAAAATGATGCACACGCTATGCACAGGGGAAGTACAGGGCAACCGAAACTCGGCCTTCCCTGCGCGATGGTTTGACGGCTTATGCGCGCTCTCCCCGGAGACGAATTCCTTTTGCCTCCGTCGCGATCGCGAAATTCACGCCACTGCGCCGGTTGGCGCAAGTGTCGCCTTCGCGAAAGCTTGGCCGTAGCGACGACGGCCAGGACCACACGGTTTCGCCGTACGCGAGCTTCGTGTGTCGCCACAAGGCCACACAAGGTCAAACGCCGTTCGTACAACGCGGCTTGCATCTGGCTCACGAGGCTCGGCTCAATCCACTGCCCCGCCCTGCCACAATCATCCGCGACGGCGCCGCTCGCGTCCACCGCAATTCCAGCCCGCGTTCGTGACGACGTACGACCGCCCCTTTGGTGGGCTGGGATGGGCAACACATACGACAAATCCGAATTTCGGTAAAGTGGAATATTTTTGATGCGATGGCTTGACAGCGGGTTCACGTGTTTCGCCCGCCGCCTGCTCGCTGGAGCGCCCGACCGGATCAAGCTGCGGGCCTTCCGGGAACGTCCCCGCGTCGTTCCTGGCTTTTGCGCCACTGCGCCGGCGTGATGCCCATGTGGCTCTTGAAGGCGCGCTGGAATGCCGCTTCGGATTGATACCCGACAGCTTCCGCCACGGCGCCGGTCGACAGCGACGATTTTTTCAGCTCGTTCGCCGCGAGCGTCATCCGGATATCGGTCAGGAGATCTGCGGCCGAACGCCCGAGCTTCTCCTGGAATTGCCGCGCGAGCGTGGCGCGCGACATGCCGCACAGACGCGCCAGCTCGGGCAGCGACCATGCGCGCGCCGGCTCGTTGAACAGAGCGGCCACCGCCGGCGCAAGGCGCGGGTGACCGGCCAAAGCAAGCAGACCCCGCGGGGCGTCGTCGGTGAGGCTGGCGAGCCGCAGCACCAGCGCAAACATCGCGCTCGAGAGCGCGTTCAACATCGCGCGGCCGCCGAGACGATCGTCTGCGGACTCGCGACGCATCAGGGCGACGAGGCCGGCAAGTTGCCCCGCCTTGTCCCTGCCGCCGGCGTCAGCGCCGGCATGGACGACGAGACGCGGCGGCAAATAGCTGCGCAGCAGGCGGTCGTGCGGCGGCGCGATGGCGAAATGTCCGCACAACAGATCGAGCCGTTCCCCCGCGCCCGGATTTTCGCTGATCGTGAAATTGAGCGACGCGCGGTTGCGCGCCGGCAGCGGCGCCGCTCCGCTGCCGTCGTGCATGACGTGTCGAGAATTGCCGGGAAGCAGCAGGATGTCGCCGGGCTCGAGCTTCAGCGGCCGCCCGCCCGCCGGATCGTCCAGCATCGCCGAGCCGGCCAGCACGGCGTGGTACGGAATTTCGTTCGGCTCGCCCGGCCCCTGGTCGATGCGCCATGGCGCACCATAGGCGCAGCGCAGGTCGAGCCGCCCACGCACGGGCATCATCTCGAACAGCCGGCTCAGCCAATCCATCGCGGTCTCCCGAGCTCATCTCGCCTTGAGACGCTTGAGCATATAATCTGGTTTTATCGACATTAAAAGTATCAATTTCGACCCCTATTGTCACTCCGCAGTCGTTCACCAACCGGACCCAAGGAGTGCAACATGTCCCGTCTTTCCGTTCCCCATCTCGAAACCGCAACCGGCGCCACCGCTGAAGTCTATGGCCAGATCAAGAAGGCGATCGGCAGCGTGCCCAACACCTTTGCCGCGATCGGCGCCCATGGGCCGGATGCGCTCAAGGCCATCCTGCTCGCCGACAGTGTGCTTGCTTCGGGTTCGCTGTCGAAGCGCGACCAGGAAACCATCAAGCTCGTCATCTCCGAGGTCGCCGGTTGCGACTACTGCGTCGCCGCGCACAGCCTGCTCGGCAAGCTCGCGGGCCTCAAGCCCGAAGAGTTGAAGAATATCCGCGAGCGCAGGGCGACCGGCGATGACAAGCGCGATGCGCTGGCCCGCTTCGTCCGCAAGCTCGCGCAGTCCAGCGGCACCGTCAGCAACGAGGAGTTCGCCGCCATCAAGGCTGTCGGCTACACCGACAAGCAACTGGTGGAGATCAGCCTGGCGTTTGCGACCACCGTCTTCACCAACGTGTTCAACCGCATCAACGACACCGAGATCGACTTCCCCGCGGTCGCGTGAAGCGACCGCCCAATCAGATTTTGAATGTCAGATCTTGAATGAAAGGATCACGACCATGACCGCGATGACCAGCAACATGCAAAATCCGTTTGTCCGCGCGCTGCAAAACTCCGGCCTGCTTGCGGAAGATCTCGACTACCATCTCGTCCGGGCCTCGATGGTGATCATGCTTCTCTTCTTCGGCTATCAGAAGTGGTTTCCGTACGAGTTCGAAAGACTGGTCCCGTTCATCAGCAACGGGCCGCTGATCTGGTGGCTCTATCCCGTCTTCGGCCACGCCGGCGCCAGCTATTTCCTCGGCACCTCGGAGTGGACGTTCGGCACCCTGCTGCTCGCCGGCTACTGGGACAAGCGGCTCGGCGTCCTCGGCGCCCTCGGCTCGACCGGGACCTTCATCGCGACGGTCACGATCATTCCGTTCATGCCGGATGGCTGGGATGTCGCCGCGGGAGGATTCCCGGCGATGACAGGCAACGTCCCCTTCCTGATGAAGGACGTCGTTCTGCTGGCGGTGTCGTTCTATCTGCTGAGGCAGGATGTGGTTCGGCTGATCCGGCGATAAGGTTTGGGATCGGCATGTAGAACTCCGGGCCCAAGGCCCGGAGGTCGCAGATTGCATAGACCGTTCGCTCAGTTCTGCCTGTGAATGGTGATGTTGACGTGGCTGCTGCCGAGAGCAGAAGCCACGGCGTTCTCGGCCTTGGCGAATTCCGAGCCGAGCCATTTCGCAGCCGAAGACACTTCGTGCGATCCAGCCAAACAGGCCGGCTGCGGCAACGCCGTCGAGTTCGTCGATGGACAGCTCGCGGTTTTCAAACCGGTTTCGTCAGGACGCTTCATGTCAATCTCCAGTTGGCGACGCGGGGCCATTCCGCGATTGCGGACAGGATGCACGCATGCTCCAGAGACGGCTGTGATGAGAATCACCTCGGTCGCGGCAGGCGATCAGATGGCGCCATTCGTGAAGCGACGACCGACTACGACGCCAATCTCCGCTCGGAGATGACCCGCACCGGCGGAAACACAACACAATCCACCACGTCGAACATCACCTCGATGCTGCGATCGAACGCCTGTGCAAAGGCAATGGCATCGTTGCGCCGGTTGTCGGCGATGGTGGTGGCTAGCGTACAATGCGGCGTCCACGCGCCGGGCCGATAATGAGGACGACAATGCGCAGGATCGATCGCCGTGCTGACGGCGCCATGGATGCGAGCCAGGGCCTCATCGACCGCCGGCTCCGCCCAGAGGACAAGCGGAGAACCCTCGAACCAGCGAATTCGCTTGAATTCGATGCGCAACTGCGTTTCGCCAGCCGCAGCTGCCAGCATGGCGTCCCATGCAGCCTTTTCATCGATCGCGGGCCCATCGTAGATCGCGAACGTAAAATGCGGACGGTAGCCAAGCGCACGCATCGACCCCTTGGCCTCGAACCCGCTGACCTGATCCCACAGACGCTCGATCTCGTCCGCTGAACTGTTGTCGGCTCGGATGTTGATCGCCAATGCCATAGGCTCACCTCACAGGTGGAACAATCAAATCGGGATCGAGGAAGAGAGCAACTTCGAAAAATGGACGCTCGGTCAGCGCGCCTCCGCAAGGGCCCGCGGCTCGACCAACAGGCCCTGTCGTTCGTAACGGCGGCGAGTTCTGCTGAAGCGCACGACGACTGCATACTTGGCACTGTTCGCCTTCACACGCCGCGTGAGCCGGGCATCGCCCGCGGGCAGAAATTCGAGATCATCGAGGCCAATGCAGCGCAGACACGCCGGCCCGGGCGGCTCCATCATCAGGAGATCACCGGTGCCGCCGCAGCGATGGCATGTCCACTCGTTCAATGGCTGGACCACCACCAATTCCGCGCCGCGGCTTGCCTTTTCCGCCAGGCGCTCGCGCTTCGCTTCGGAGAGTTCCGGCGACACCCAATGTGTCCGAAACGACGCCTCGATCCTGGGGTCTCTGCTTCGACTGAAATGCAGTGCACGGCGTTGCGGCGTACGATCAACATAGTCCATCGGGCTCGCGATCAGCCCTCTCTCGGCCGCCCAGGACTGGAATAGCTGCATGGCTTCCAGGATGCGCAGCGGATTGGTTTGGACAACTTCCTCCAGGCAATCGACCTGCCCGCGCTGCCAGCGCTCCACCGCTCCGGGATCAAGCCAGCCGATCCCGATGAGGATATCGTTGACGCTCACAGCGTGGCGGGACGCAAGTGCCCTTTCGGCTGCTATGGCGACGCGATCGCCAAGTGGAACCCGATTCTTCCGGCTCATCGGCGCACCTTCCAATTGCTAGATGATTTCGACGGAAATATCCCATCCCGACGTGATCCTCGCATGTGCTCATTGACGATGACGAATTGCACCTTGCGGGTGGGAGGCCTATGTTGAGCGTCTAAACCACGCAGCCGCCCATCGTACGGCGAGACTCTGCAAGGAACAACCTCACGGTGGATGGCTTGCATTTTGCGCCGGAGGTTGCGTCATGACCATTGCTCCAACACTCCAGAAATATCTAGCCGCTGAAAACATCCAATACGAAGTGATACCGCACGAACTCAGCATGACGTCCACTCGGACGGCTGAGGCATGCCACATCTCGGGTGATCGCCTCGCCAAGGGCATCGTGTTGCGGCGTGACGACGGATACATGCTGGCCATCCTGCCCGCATCGCACCACCTCCGCCCGTCGGAACTGAGGACAATCCTCGGTGACAACGTCCATATGGCCAGTGAAACCGAGATCGGGGAACTGTTCCGCGACTGTGCGCACGGTGCAGTTCCCGTCGTCGGCAAGTGCTACGGGCTGGATACCATCGTCGACGACAGCATCGAGGCGCAGCCGGACGTCTATATGGAGGCTGGCGATCACGCGACGCTGCTTCATATGGGTCGCACGCAATTTGCGCGCCTGACGGCCCACGCACTGCACGGACGCTTTAGCGCGCACGATTGAGGATGCATCTGAAACCCTGGAACGGAGGCTCGCCATGAAAGTAAAGGACGTGATGCACAAGGGTGTCGACTGGGTCAGCCCCAATACCCCAATCACCGAACTTGCGAAACTGATGCGGGGGCATGACATCGGCTGCATTCCGATCGGCGAGGACGACAAACTAATCGGGATGGTGACCGACCGCGACATCGTCTGCAAAGGACTCGCAAGCAATGGCTTCGACGCCGGCCGCGCGACGGCGCGCGATGTAATGACCGAAGGCATCCATTGTTGCCGCGAGGACGATGACCTCGCCAAGGCGATGCATCACATGGAGAAGTTGCAGGTCCGCAGGCTACCGGTGATCAACAAGAGCAAGCGGATGGTCGGCATCATCAGCCTGGGCGACGTCGGCCGTTCCGCGTCGGGTGATTTGCTGACCGAGACCGTGAGGAGTGTTTCGGCGCACCACTGAAATCCGGCGAGAGCGCCTCGCGTGATCGCCGCTCGATCAGGCGTCGAGCCGAGCCTGAGCCATGCGCCTGTCATGCAACCACGCGCGGCTCGAAAGCTACGGCCTGACCCCTTCTGTCGGTGCAAATGCAAGACGAGATGCCGGCGAACCTTCGACACCACGCCCTCCAGACCGACCTTGCAGGCGTGCGCTAACATGTCTTTTGGATCGATGTCGAAGCTCTCGCTGAACTGCACGTCCGTGCCGGCCACGATCTTCTTGAGCTCCGCCTTCCTCCTGAAGAGCGGCTCGTTTCTGATGTCGCCTCCGTTCAGGTAGAGCAGGTCGAACGCCACCAGCGCGATCTTGTCCGAACCACCCTTCAGCTCGTTCTGCAGCACCAAAACGCCAGACATCCCCCAGACTGCATCAAAAGAGAGTCAGAGCCCTTATTCCATGCCGAAACACAGCTTTGTCGCCGCAGCCGATCCCGCAGCGCTCCTCCATGCCTTCCTCGGCCATGCGCTTCGAACTTGCGTTCCCGATGACTACAAGGCGTTGTGACCGTGTAACATCTCGATGGGTGTCTGGAGCAGAATCGCGAGGTCAAGCTTGAGACTCCAATTGTCGATATACCAAAGATCGTATTCGACCCGTCGTTCAATCGACGCCACAGTGGGAGTTGGCCCCCTGTATCCGTTAACTTGCGCCCATCCAGTAAGTCCCGGCTTCACACGGCGTCGGAACGCGTACCCTCGAACTATCTTGTCAAAGTGGCTGTCGTGAACCACAGCATGAGGACGCGGCCCCACTAGAGACATGTTGCCCTCGAGCACGTTTAGCAATTGAGGTAGCTCATCGATACTTGTCCTGCGCAGCCACGTCCCAAAGCGTGTGACTCGCTTGTCGGCAAACTGAGCTTGAGTGATCGAAGGGCCGTCTTCAAGGACCGACATCGTACGAAATTTGCGAATTGTGAAGCATCTACCGTTGAAGCCGCAACGCTTCTGCCCGAAGAGGACGGGTCCCGGCGAGTCTAGCTTAATCGCTATCGCCACGATTACGAGCGGGAGCAGGAGCACGATTAACCCCATTCCGGCGAAAAGGACGTCAATGCATCGCTTTGCAGCCTGCTCGGATGACGTCAGTGGGCCGCGCTGCACCTCGACGCAAACGGCGTTGCCGAGTTCCCGGAAAGGTCGCCTGAATAGCTCCGAACTTGTCCCAAGGGGAACGAAGCTTACCGGAAATGGCAGAACCCTCAACTCGGCGACAAGAAGGCGCAGGTCCGACCAACGATTCGGATCGGCACCCACCACAATTTCCTCGACGTCGCAGCCGCGCGCATACTCGATCGCTTTCGCAACGAACTCTTCCCTTTGACTGGGCTCCGCAGTGGAAGGTGGGAAGACAAGGTTCCCCTTCACACAGAAGCCGAGGCCAGCAACCGTTTGATTCAGGGCAGTATCACCGTCGCGCTGATCGTCGGTAATCAAGATGATGTTTCGACCGACGAATAGTTTCCCAGCGAGCCCCTTCGCAACTAGCGCTGTCAGGACGCTCCGTTGAACTATGAGCGAAATCAGGCCAAGCATGGCGAAGAGTGCATTGGTGGCGCGGGATATTTCACTGCCGAGCTTCAGCGCAAACACTGTGCCGGCGAGCAGAAGGAACACGCTTGTCCAAGCCAAGCAAACCGCGCGTATTTGATTTCGCAGGACCAGCAGTTCGGGCGAGCCGTACATTCCGCGGATTTTCATTACCGAAATAAATAGCGCCGAAACGAGGCCTGCGGAACCAAGAGACTTGCTGGTGTCGCCGGGTTCCCCCGATACTGCAAGATCATACGACAGGCTGGACAATACGCTTGCCAAAACGATAGTTGCGAGATCGGCCAAGATCGTAAGCGGTTCCACGGAATCGTAGTGGATCGGCCATTTGCGGTCTCCATGCGGCTGTTCTAGGCCGCGAGCAGGAACGCTTTCCGGTACACCCGCGCCCATGCCGGTACATCCGCGTCCATGGTTTTCTTTACGACACTCATCGGAGGCGCACCTACGTACGCTTAGCGCGCCAAATGGCCGCGCCTCGCCAAGCAAGGAAGGCCGTCTCCAGTCAGCAATAAGCCGGTGTCACAAGCATATGAGCAGCGTATGCTTGTAAGCGGCACGATAACCGGAACGCGCTGGGCCAGCGAGAATTCATTCGTGCTAGCTCCAACGCTCCTTTCTACGTACTTTCGGACGTTTGCAGATGGACGGTGCTAGTGACCAAATTCCGATAAGTTTCCTGTGTGTACCGAAAGCCCTAAATCCCGTATTTGCGAAGCGAAGAAGAAGTGGCCCGATAACACCGTCAGGACAGGCGTCCCTTGTATGCGCCGTACGATTGAGACCGCACCAAGAGATGGAAAAGTCGTTATTCTCGAGGATGACGTGTTTGGGACCTGTGACGTCGCTCACTGGTCGCCTGAGTCGGGCCAATGGATCGGTGAAAACGGCGAGCCAATCAAGATCACGTCGTCGCATTGGTATCCAATGCAGGGGGACAATGATCTTCAACAAGGTCACGATGTATCGAGCAACCCCTCTCGGGCTGGGTCGTCGACGTCGCGGAGCCGCAGCAGTTTTTTCTTCCCCTTCTCCTCGAGGCAGGCCGCGCCACAACGGCTGCAGGCCGCACCGGCCGAAGCGAAGCGCATGCCGCGCGTGCGGTGGCGATTTGCGGCTCCCTCAATCGCCGCAACTCTTGTCGGGGTGGCGCTCACTGGCTTGAACCTCCGAGCCGAGATTTCCGCCTATGTGTCCCGATACATCAATCAACAGAATATCGTCAGGATCGGCGCGATAGGTGGGCAGGTCATCGGGCAAGAGATGGAACTGCCGAGCCAGAACTTGCCGACGCCCGACTTATTGGCGCTTCAGCGGCAGGCCGAAGCCGGTCAGGCCAGTGCGCCGGCGGCGGCCCAGGTCGGGCACGCCGCGGAGACGTCCGCGCCACAATCTTTCGAGGAGGAGCAGCATCCAGAGGATTTGGCGCACGAGGCCGCCAAGGCCCGACACACGACTGACGGGCTCAATCTGCGGCTGGAAACGCAAGACACCAAGACAGCACAATTGCTTGGACAGGAGCGCGAAAGAACGACTGCCCTCGCGCAGGAGGCCGCCGCAGCGCGACAAGAGCTGACGGCAAGCACGGCGCAATATCGCCGCGCGATCGAAGGCGAACGCGCTCGCAACGCCGCGCTGGCGATCGAACTTGCGATGGCACGCCGCGAAATCGAGACACAAGCAGCGCTATTGCGCAAAGCGGACGATAAGGCGGCGCACCCTAAACAGACCACCGAGAGTGTGACCGTGGAACTGCGGCAGTCTCTACAGCAAGAGGGCGAGAAATTTATCAAGCGGCAACGGGAACAGGCCGTGGATGGGAGACCTTTTGTGTTGGATGAAAAGCCTGGTGTCTCCTTGCCCGCGTGGGCAAACAGCTACGCCGTCGTGAAGTCCTCCCAGACCGCAAAACAGCCGGACGTGGTGCCCGAGACCGCCAAGCCGCCAATGAGTCTAGCAACAGTTCCATTACCACGCCCGCGCGCCGCAAGCGCAGACGTTACCTACGGCTGCCAGCGCTATCGGACGTACGATTCAGCGTCCGGAACCTACACCGGCTATGACGGACGACGCCTTTCCTGCCCATAGATACAAGTCGGCGTTGGGAACAGTCGCTGGTCGGTCCGGAGGTGAGCTCTCCACTGCTGAATGAGACCTTGGACTTTCAGAATGCGGCCGTCGCCTCAGCTAGTTGTCTTCATGGCCACCAAAGCGAAGTGTCCTTGCGAAAACAGAATGTTGCTCGATGAACCAACGGCAGGCCTCGTTGGGAAAATGTAAAGACGCGACGAGCGCTTTGCAATATCCGTGTAGTTGTCGAAAAGAGAGTAGGGATACCACCAGCCATCCTCCTTCGAATAGCCCCGGTGATTGAAGCCTTGACGAAGGTAGTTGACCGCCTTCAATAGCCCGCAGACTTTGAGACCGATGCGAATGCGCTGGGTCATCACGCCGCCGAAGGCATAGTTGTTGTGGTCGCTAATCAAAACGGCTCTTCGGGCGACGCGGAACATCTCTGAGATGACCAACGCCGGATTGTCGGCGTGGTGCATAATTCCGGTGGCGGTCACGACATCGATGGATTCGTCTTGGAAAGGCAGGCGCTCGCCGATTCCCTGGCGGATATCCGCACTGGCCAACCTCTTGGCCGCGATTGCGATCATGCTCACCGACGGTTCGATGCCGTGCAGCTCAAGTGTCGGATATTCTTGAGCGAGCCAGGACAGCCCGCGCCCGGTGCCGCATCCGACGTCTAAAACAGAATGGACCTCGTCGCCGATGAGGGGCCATCCAATCTCGAGCGCGAATGTGTGTTCTGGCTCGTTTGTGCGAAGCGCATCGTATTGCGCGGCTGTCTTGTCGTAATATTCGGTCGCTGTACTCACGATGGCATCTCCAAGGCTTGGGCTGCCTCACGTTGCCTAGATCAGTCGGGCCAGGGCGTTGACCGGTCGAACTCCTTCGCAGGCATATTGGCGCGCCCTCGTCCGAGTTGTCGGTCTAAAGCCGCATGCTTCCAACGCGAACGGGAACAAGATTCACGCTACAAGCACGATAACTGTCTGACTCTCCTCCGTCGGAGGGAATAAAACTGCTACGCTAAACTATGGCCTATAGCGCCGCGGGCGGCAGATCTTGCTCTATTCCGATCGCAGGAAGCTGCCGCGACGCACTCTTTGGAAACAGATTGGCCAAGGCCGCAGCCTCTCGGTCAACGTCGTGCAAGGCGAGCACTCGTTCGCGTCCACGCCGACCCATCGCCCAGAGTTCCTCGCGAGAAGTCTGAAGACACTCCGTCATGGCCTCTGCGAGCGCTTCGACGGAGCTTGCAGGCGCCAGCCAGCCGGTTTCGCGCGGGATCACCAGTTCCGGTATACCTGCGATTTGCGTTGCGACGACCACGCGTCGCAACGCCATCGCTTCCATGATGACGACCGGCAGATTTTCAGCCAAACTCGCCACCACCAGCGCCCGTGCGCCGATCATTTCCCGGCGAACGTCCGCACTGCTCAGCCAGCCGAGCAAGCGCACGGTCGCCGATAGCTTAAGACTGACGACAAGACGCTCCAATTCCTCCCGAGTCTCGCCGTCGCCAACCACTACGACCTCGAATTTGTGCCCGGCCGCAGCCATCAACGCCGCCGCTCTGATAAGAATGTCCTGCCCCTTTTCGCGACATAGTCGCCCAACACTAAGGAAACGCGCCGCCACACACGGCGCATCTCCCGCTCCCTCCTGGAAGTCCTGGTCCACCCCGCAACGTATCAGCTTGATCTTGCCTAGATCCTCTCTGCCGCACCAGCGATAGAGCTGAGAGCGCCCGTATTGACTTACTGCAACAACGAAGGCCGCGTCATGAATTTTGGTCCGCAGGGCGATGAATTCCGGCTTATCAAACTCATCATAACCGTGCACCGTAAAGCTGTATGGCGCTCCGGAGAGCTGCGACGCGAGCAGCGCGAGCTCGGCAGGGTTCGTTCCAAAGTGCGCGTGAATGTGCACTGCCCCGTTTTTGCGCACTACCGCAGCGACGCCGCAGGCCTCGATCAGGTAGAAGATATGGATGTGAGGCGCGCGATCACTTCTGCGCATCATGCGCAGGGTTGTTATGAAAGCTTGCACAAACCCGAGCGGCCGCACGGCGAGGATTGACACCACCGCTTGCAACAGGCGCAACGGACGTCGGAGCAGATAGATTGTGCGCTTTTCCTCGTCGAGGTCACCTGGATCTATTAGCGCGCGGCCGGCTCGTGCAGCCACGCGGATGATATCAACGCCTAAGCGCTCGAGCGCATTCACCTCTCGCTTGATGAAGGTGTGAGTGATGGCCGGGTATTGGTTGACCAAGTAGACGATCTTCGGCCCATTCGATGAGATGGCTGCTGACTCGAATGATGGCTCACTGCATTGGCTGGCCGTAGACCGCATGCTCGCCTCCGCGACATAAGTTCACTGATTCAGGGAGCGCGGTCCACAAAAGCGGATTCGCCAGGAAACGCCGGAACTGTGTCGCGTCTGGACTTCATCGATGACGCTTACGCTGCCGCGCAATCGCCGCCAGGCCAGCCGAGATTCAGGTCCATCCCACAGCGAGATAATAAATCGTCCGTTCTGCTCCAGAAAGCCTTCAAACCTCCGTAAGATTTCGCCCGGCCGGTCGAAATAGTAGAGAACTTCGTTGAAGACGATGATATCGAATTTGCGAACGGGCACATAGGTCGCGACATCCATCGCTATAAAAGCCGTCGAGCCGTCCGTCCATTCCTGCTTCGCCGTCTCGATTGCGACTTTCGAAAGGTCGACGCCGACATATTCAATTTTTCCTAACCGACCCAGCCAGTGACGGAGGACGCCAGACCCGCATCCGAGGTCGAGCAAGCTTGAAACGTCGCCGCCATACTCGCAATATCCGCCGATTAACGCGTATCGCGACATCTCCTCGAGGTTCTTGAGATAGTCCCAGCGGCCGCACGCATACT
Source organism: Bradyrhizobium diazoefficiens (assembly GCF_016616885.1). Taxonomy (NCBI): domain Bacteria; kingdom Pseudomonadati; phylum Pseudomonadota; class Alphaproteobacteria; order Hyphomicrobiales; family Nitrobacteraceae; genus Bradyrhizobium; species Bradyrhizobium diazoefficiens. The sequence goes on from NZ_CP067102.1 coordinate 7,122,421, forward strand.
CCTCGTCAACGATCGGACCCGAGGCGCGCATGATGTGGCGCGAACTGCGCTGGTTTACAAACACGGCGTCGGCCAGATCGCGAAGACTCTCGCGCAACCGCGAAGGCAATATTTGTTGAATGGCTTGATATTTCTGCATGGCAGCACTCGTCTCGCGGGACCAGCACAATTGCACGTCACGTAATGCATGCAGATGTGCCCCGCCTGCAATCGTCCGGCATTCGAGCGTAACACCCAGTTCGCGCCCGCACACCGTCCTCTCAGTGGAACTAAGGACTAGTTCGGATTGGCGATTGACGCACGCGCCAAATATGAACTTTCGTCACTCCGGCTTCGCTGAACTCCCGAATTCTTTCAATTCCCTTCGACGAGATTCGTTGGCGTTGGGCTTGCCCCCACCAGACAATCGGCATGCGACTCGCCAACAGCCCACATATTCATCTGAAGGGGGCGCGGCAGTAGTTTGACCGAGGTGAAAATGGCGCTGTTTCCGAGTGCACTTCAATCGATCGCAACTCGCGTGGTCCGACCCTACTCAATTCGCGAACTGCGTGGTTGGGGCGTCCTATACAAGCTGCTGATTGGCCATGCCGAACGCGATCATTTTTGGGTCAATGCGCCTCACGTAGCTGCGGTGGACAAGCGAACGGGGTACGCGATCGAGCTCGACTTATCCTGGTGGTCAGATCGTTTGACGTACTTCCTCGGCCGCTGGCCCGATCTGCCAGCCCAGATGGTTTTGGATGCGCTTGTAGATCCGGGTGACTTGGTTGTCGACGTCGGAGCCAATCGTGGAAGCTTCGCACTTTATGCTTCCAAACGAGTAGGCGAGAATGGGCGGGTGATGTGCTTCGAGCCGAACCTCCGGTGCGTTTCAATTCTTAAGAGGGCGATTGAAGTCAATTCGATCGGGAATATTGAAGTCTTCAACCTCGGCCTTTCAGATTCGAGCGGCATTTTGACTTTGACGATTCCCAAGATTAATTCCGGCGAAGCTACCTTTGGCGCATCGTCATACTCCGCGGACGAAACCTACTCGGTCGATGTTGACGTCACGCGGGGGGACAGCGTCATCTCCGCTGTAGTGCCCCGTCTTATCAAGATCGATGTGGAGGGCTTTGAGTCGCGCGTTTTGAGGGGTCTCGCTACGACAATAGCGAAGAGTCGGCCACTTATTATTACGGAGGTGTTCTCCTCGCACCTGGCCAGCTGCCGCTCTTCGGCAGAGGAGCTGGTTCAGTTAATGACGTCGCAAGAATACAAGGGATTCCAGATCGGCCTTTCGACGGACCGCAATGACTGGACTCTCACTCATCTCACCAATCAAGTTGATTGCGACGTTCTGTGGATTCCAGACGGACGAATGTCAAAAGAGTTGCATGCACGGATCAATGCAGACACGCGATGACCCTCTGATACGATCTTGGGCGGGGAATTCTCACTTCGCGATGCGCGTCTTGAGGGCTTGCAACTTGTCCCAGGGAAAGCCACGCAGCCGTTCCGGCGCCCAACACTCATAGATGACCTGATTGTTCGGATCCGATGCGTCGACCCCAGGCGGACAACGTAAAATGCCTCCTTCTTTCCAAAAAGGATGGCCGTCGGGATACCTATTTGCAGGGTTCTCCGCCCGAAAGCCGACTACACCGGATATATCCCATAGTATCATTCCGTGCTTCTGCACGGCTTTCGCGATCATGCGCGCAAAAGGATCCATGTCCATCTCGTCAAAATTCAATCTTGCGGGAAGACGAAAGATGGCGCCTTCGGGGATCGCATCAGCGCCATGGGTGTTACCATCGGTGCGCTGCGCAGGGTAGGACCAGCGCTCAGCCAGCGTCTCGGGGAGGGCGAATCCGACGACGTGATCGATCGCCCCGCGCTTCAGCTCATCTATGGTGATCAGGCCCGCCAGGAAAGGTATGCCGGAGGCGGTCGCGCCAAACTTGTAGCCGTCTGGCGTTGTCACCCAATAACCGCGGTTCGTCGCAATATTGTCCATGCGTCCGCCCCAGTTTGCACCCCATTCATCCACACTCTTGCCGGCAGAGTTTACCGCCTTTGCGCCCGTCTTCTGAATGCGCCAGAACTCCCACATCTTTCCCGTCGATGGTTGATAGACGACTGCCTCAGCGTCGCCTCCGGGCGGCGGAGGCTGAAAATTATCTGGAAGGGGCACGGTCTCCCACTGCGCTTGCAAAGGCCGGACGGTTTCGCCCGGCCTGTCCCAGGCCACATATTTTACGCGGACTGTCGGCTGGTCTATCGGAACGATGTAGATGGGAGGCGTACCGCCGTCGATGTTCACGTCAGGATGATCATAGTATTTTTTTATCTGCCGCTGGAGATTGGCTACGTATGAGCGCGATTGAGGATCGAGAGGAGCATCATCGGGTAAAGGCTTATGGACATAGCTGTCGGCAGAGAACTCTCGTCCGGGCCTAGCGAGCGTTCGTCTGCGGCAGCAAGCGAACTCCACATTCCAACGATGAGGCCGAAAAGTGCCTTCATGATCCTACCCTGGTGGTGGATAGGCAGACGATGCATGGGAACGTTCATTGCCATTGTCTCCAAGGGCATGCTCATTTTGCCATTCGGGCGCCGCCGCCATGAACCGGGCGAACGCCGATCGGCGGATCTCGAGCGGGGTGCCGGATTTCGATTGGATGAGGATTGCGACATCGTCAGCTGACAAACTGCGCAGGAACATGTCTGCGCCAGCTTCGTCCAAGGGGCTTGTATCCCAGTAGCTGTGGCACAGCGCGCTGGTCACAAAGGTATTAGCGGACGGGCCGAGGACCTCGTCGACAAACACGCCGTATAAAATGTGTTCAGAAAAGGTGTTTTGGGCTCCGAGGACATCAATCCAACGCCGACGCGTTATCCGCTCAATTCGCTCTAGAAGAGCGAGCACGACGCGGCGGTCCCAGACGTTGACGGCGCTGACATAGTCAGGGAGGGGTAGCTTGGGGGCAGGTAAGCCAAGCCACTCACGCGCGATCCTATGCCACGCGACGTGCTGCGGAAGATGCTCACTAACCGTCCCATCCCTTCGGTACAGGCGCAACCTACCGTTTTGAACAAGTGTGTCGGAAGTAACGGGCCGCACAAACTGCACATCCGAGTCGACGAGAAGCAATATGTCCGCGTCCAACCGGGTCGCCGCCGCCAATTTGAGAATTTGCTGCATTATCCATCCACGAACCGGCGGATACGGCCTGGCGGGATTTAGGGCAACGAGGTTCGCGCTCGGCCCGCCTCCCAAGATTAGCCGAACCACGTCGTTGACCCGCGGTGATACCCAAATCATACGCTTAAGAAGGAACTCGTTCGCGGCTAAAACGATACAGCGAGGGCCGCGGAGACTTTTGAACAGTTCGACGTCGGCCGGGGGAACAATCAGATAGTGCACGATTGAGCTGTCAGCAAACCTGAGCACTGACTTGTGCAGATCGGCGCATACGCCATAGTCTGGCGCATAGGTCGGAGTGACAATTGCGATGCTCTTCACCGGTACCATTATTTTACGCCAGTTTCTTGGGTTGTCCGTCACAGCACCCAGATGACACTCTACGATCTAGTAACGAGTCCGCGTCATCGAACGAACGCAGGTTGAAGCGTCTGGAGTCGTCTGTCGGGAAGCCGATTCCAGGCACAAACCGTCCCCATGACGAACCAGAAGAACCATTGATATACGAGATAATCGATCACGTTATCCGAGTAGCACTCAACGAGGTATGACGCTGCAAACGTAGACATTATCAGCGTACCGCGCGGATCCGATCGACAACCTTCCTTCAATTTCGAGAATAGCGAAAGGAAAAGCCAACCGAAGGCAAGAACGCCCACAACGCCCATCTCAAAATAGATCTGCAGAAAGACATTATGAGGCCCAACACCAGCTTCGTCGTTCGCCTCACGCGCGTAAGGAAAAAACGCTGGTACGTAGTGCACAAACGAATTCAAGCCATTGCCGACCAAAACGGCGGGATTCACCGCCATCCATTGCAGGGCGCTATCCCAGAGTAGCTGGCGCCAAGCAAGAGAATCGAGAGAGTGCCTATAGTCGTCGTCATACCAGCTAACGTCGAGCAATCTCTGTTCGACACCAGGTATAAGCATGATCAGAGGACACAGAAGAAGGAAACCGAGATATCGCCTATCCACAAGACCGACGAAAACGGCAACAACAACCGCGCAAGCAATCCATGCGCTGCGCGTTTGTGTAAGCGCAATGAGGAGAACCAGCACGGGAAGGTACAACACCAGCAGCGGTCGCACGTTCGGCGGCAGAGATATCCGATTTGAACTCAGCATGAACATGCCGAGAGCGAGTACGCCAACGAGGTAAAACGCGAAAATGTTGGGATGGGCAAATGTGCTCTGCAGCCTACCGCCAGCCTCCCCGTCGGAGAGCCCGAATACCAGTTCGATGAATGCATAGGCGACGGGTACGAAGGACGAGTACATGGCCGCAGTCAAGCACCGCAAGCCCCAGTCCGGCGATCGGACCAGCGCGAACGGGATTGAGAAAGCTGCAAAATAGCTGGCCAACCAGCCGACCGCTCTTGCGGCCGCCGCTTGCTCCGGTGAGAGCATCGCGGACGTTGAGGCAACCACGAAAACTCCCGCCCACATCGGCAGGGTAGCAGCTCCCACCAAGACCGGCTCTTGGATAACGTACCAGAGGCCCAGACCGATCACGAGGGCGTTTACGGCACCACCGGGTCCGGCCTCCCCGCCGAGCACAGATCTTGCCAGGCCGAAAATCGGATCGCATGATGGTCGTACGAGAACGATCGCCAGGACGAGATAAGATAACCTAAGGCAGCCCACGACGCAGAGCAGGAGGATGCTTAGAATCGCCACTATGACGATCATTGCCTCTATTGGCATACTGGCTCCCTGGTCAGGGAAATAGTTTACATTTTTAATGTCGAATTTGGAATGTCATATGCCCGGAGTTGAGTTGGACAGGATCATCAATCACGTGAGACCCGGAAGAGTCGGCGAGCCCCGCTTCCGGTGATGCCGGCACTCCTAAGCCTTCCAATGTTCGCTCTCAATCGGCAAGCCGGCCTTCAGCAGCAAAAATGATTCTTCGGCAGAATTCCGGACTACTACGGATAGACGATTGACGCACTGCGCCAGACGTCGACTATCGATAAATGCGGGATTGTCTTCGTATTGACAAATCCGGGATTGTCTTCGGTCAGATCAGTTGTGAGGGGCGCGATGCACGCGACATTCCCCAGCGCCGCTTGTAGTTCCGTCGAAAAGTCCCACCTGCGCGCCGCTTCATCGGTTGCCATCGGTTTGCTGCGCGACGTTGTTCGGAAGCCGAGCTATCGGACCGGAGCCCTATCTCCCTATCACTGGCTTCGCAACCGTCAGGTCCTGACACCGCAGAATATTCCAGCGCAGGTTAATAACCCCGCGGCGAGCTCGCACTTCGCTAGGTATCTCGCCTTGGGACTTGCGATCTTGATGGTTGTCCAGGGGGTTCTTATTTGGAATGCTCACGCATCCGACGATCCAGACGATCACACTCGACCGGTGTTTGGAGTGGGGAGATTGTTCTCTGCGGATAGTCCTTGGAACACACCTATAGATCCGTCGCGCGTCACGTACACTGCGCCACGCACGATAGAGAACCGTCAGTTTAGGGATACGGCCCTGGCGAACACTTGGATACAGGAGGAAGATCTTCTATTCAAAACTCCGGCAGATGCGCCCGTCCGAAAGTGGGACTACGAAACGTTCAATAATGGAGACAAGGATGTTAATGCGGGTAGATTTTCCCATAGCGGCACCCTTAACCTCGCCACGCCAGAAAGTAAGATTACGCATGGGGGTGATGGATGGTTGATATTCACCGACCTGGACGGCGTTCATTTTTGGGAGACGTGGGGCGCTCACTACGATGCCAAGACAAACACTTACCACGTTGCATATATTGTGAAGGGAAACCTGAAGAACGGGACGGGTTGGGGTAAAGACGGCGCGGGGGTCGGCATTCGAGCGGCGGGTGCATCGCTTCTTGGAGGTCTCATCCTTCCTGAGGAGCTGAATAACCTCTCGATCGAGCACGCCTTGTCGATGGATCTAGATTGGTCTCAGCTCAAGGAGGGAAAGGAGCCGACCGATCAATATGTGTTCCCTGCAGTGGCGCCCGACTCTGACAGTCTCACGGCCTATAAAGGCACGATTCCTATGGGCGCTCGTTTCGCTCTACCCCACGACGTCGATCTCTCGGCCGCCGGCCTCACGCCCGAGGGACTCGCGGTCGCAAAAGCGTTCCAGAAATACGGGGGATACGTGACCGACGCGGCGGGCCACACCGCCTCAGTCGCTATGATCACTGGGGGAACAAAGCAGCAAATCGCTAATCTATATACCGACGCCAATTGGATACGCCAGCATCTCGTAATGGTCGTCCCCAAATAGACGGGGCTTCAAAACTCCCCCATCAGGCGAACACTACGATGGTGTGTGGTCTTGCCAAATTGGCAATATTGCTGGCGGCCGTCGGCGAGAAGTCATCTGGCCGTGAAGCGTTTGTCAGCCGCCAAGCTGCGATCTGTCGCCAGCTCTTGTCGCGCCGCCTCATTTTCACGGGCGCCTGTCTCCCTGCCAAGAAGGCCCACGCGCGGATGACTTCCCACCACAAAGCTTCAGCAAGACAGCCGGGCGGCGTCCGCACTGGCGCCGCCCATTCAGCAGTTCAGAAGGGCGGCTTTTGTCACCAAACTTTGCCGTGGCGGGCAAATGAGTGCTCAATCCAACGTCTCTGAAGCTGCTTCACGAGTAACAATGCGCGAGCGCGTGATCGCTGCCTTGTGCGCTGTCGCCGCCACTGCGGCTCTCCTCGTGCCCGCAATCGTCAACGGATATCCATTTATTTTTTGGGACACGGGCACCTACTTATTTTCCGCTATGCGCATGCAGGTTCCTCACGACCGGCCTGTCTTTTACAGCATTTTCACTGCGTTGCTTCATTGGCGCCTTTCGCCTTGGCCGATTGTGATTGCGCAATCTGCATTGGTCGCAATCCTAATCCGGCTTGTCGCGAAAGCTGTCTTCAACATCGCAAGCGCGTGGGTAACGCCCATCGCAGCTATTGCGCTGGTATTTGGCTCAAGCCTGCCATGGTTTTCCGGGCAAATCGTGCCGGATATCTTCACCTCTGTACTAATGCTAGCGCTCTTGCTCATCGTCTTCGGCTGGGGACGGATGACGTTGGCGGAAAGATGGTCCGCCTTATGCATGGTCCCAGTTTGCGTGGCCGTCCACAATGCGAACCTTTTTGTTCCCCTCAGCGTCGTTCCCGTGATTGGCATCCTGCTTCTCGTGGGCTGGCGACCTGGTCCACAAGCGGCCCACCGAACGTTCTGGGTCGCGAGCGGTGTGGCGCTAGCGCTTGCGGCCTTGGTAAGCTCAAACTATGCCGCTCGCGGCAAACTCGTCCTATCATCTGCCTCCTCAACCCTCCTTCTTGCTAAGATGCTTGAAGATGGCCCCGCCATGGCGGTCTTAGAGCACGAATGTCCTGCAGCTTACCCGTTGCTATGCAGCCAGCTTCCGCTGTTGCAAGCGCACAAAGCGTCGGGCATCGAACCCACGCTCGCAGACTTCTTCCTGTGGGAAGGTCCGCTCGACAGTCTTGGCTGGTGGAAACCAGTAGAGCCAGAGGCATCGCAAGTGGTCAAAAAGGCTTTCGCACAGTTCTGGCGACAAGAGATACCGACCGCGCTTGCCAACGGCGCGCGCCAATTTTGGCACCTTAAAACTGGTGATGGCTTGGTTTCAGACCCCGGTGTCTGGGCGACGGACGCCATTCGCGACTTGTTCGGCCAAAGCAGCCTGGCGGCGTATCAGGCGTCGCTGCAAGGGAAGGGCGAGCTGCAGTTTTCGTTGCTGAACGTAATGCACTTGGCTACGCTCGTAGTTTCATCTGGGGTCCTGGCATGGGCCGCAATTGCATCCTTCCGGACCGACCGGAAAGCTCTCCACGTCGCAGCTTTCATATTGGCGATGCTCGCAGGGCACGCTATCGCTATCGGGGCCCTTACGCCGCTCCATGATCGCTATCAGAGCCGGGTGGTTTGGCTGATTCCGTTGCTCGCGACGCTCACCCTATGCCGACTGGCATTCAATGCGACTCCAAGCGCCGACCGATAGTGCAATAACGTTAAGCCGGCAGTTTTCGGTAGAGTTCCGGACTACTCCGGATTGATGATTGACGCGGTGCACCAGACGTCGAATATCCATAAATCGGGGATTGTCTTCGATGAGATCAGTTGTGAGGGCGCGCTGGGGAATGTCGCTTGCATCGCGTCCTAGGGCCGTCGCGAAGTCCCACGTGTGCGCCGCATCGTCGGCCGCGTTCCGTTTGCTGCGCGACGTAGCTCGGAAGCTGAGCTATCAAAGCGGAGCCCTATCTCTCTACCATAAGGTTCGCAACCGTCAGGTATTGACGGTTGCGATGTTTCACCGCGTTCTGAAGCGAGACGATCCGCGCTGGGAGACAGCCTTATACTCATGGACGCTTCCCGACGACGTGTTCGATGAGTGTCTGACGTTCTTTAGACGCCATTACGCGTTGGTTAAGCTTGATGACGTCAAGGCCTCGCTGGAAGGAACACGCCCACTCCCGCCAAGGAGCCTGCTGATTACGTTCGACGACGGCTATGCCGACAACAGCGAATACGCTCTGCCTTTGCTGCGAAAGCATCGGGTTCCCGCCACCGTCTTCATATCTTCGGACGTTATTGGGCGTAACGAGCGGCTCTGGACTGAGGATCTTCTTTGGGCCTTCATGGAGGGGCGGCTTCATCAACGAGACCTTGTCAGCTTGTATGCGCTCCTCATGGGCGACACTGCACGCGACGTCGAAGACTCGGAACTAATCTGGGAGATCGTGCGGCGCGGACCCGAGTTGGAGAACGCGCGCGTTGAAGCAGCGTTTTCCGCGCTCAAGGTCGACCTCCACCGGGTCGAACAGCCGCGCCAAATGTTGACCCGAAGCGAAATTCGGAACCTCACCGCAAACGGAATCTCCATCGGAGCGCATGGAAAAACCCACACTGCGCTGACATTCTCATCTGACATTACAAGTGAGCTATGTTCGCCACGCGTGGTACTGGAGGACGTTGTAGCGTCGTATCATCAGCGCTCGGTTGATACGCTGTCCTTTCCGCATGGAGCGTATACCTCCGAGATCGTTGATCGCTCTCTCGCCGCGGGCTACGCGCTTGCATTCACCAGCGATGCTGAACTTTGCGTCCTGAAAAATGGCTTTCTGGCGAGCCCACTCGTCGGCCGCGTCGACGTCAACGGGCCGGGCATAGCTCCGACCGGCAAGCTTCGGCCCGAAATTCTGGCTCTCGCATTCTTCACTGCGCCGCGGGGACGTGCGGGGCGCGCGCTAAGGGCCGGCGCCCACTCAACGCGGGAGAACCGCTAGTGCGCCTGCGCCAGGCAATGCTGATCTCGACCTTGCAACAGAACGCAACGTTGCTACTGACCTTTGGAACAGGCGTCGTCATTGCGCATCTGCTCACGCCGCGGGAAGCCGGCTCTTACACGGTGGCGATGGCGGCTTCCAACGTGGTCGCGGCGTTGAAGGACTCGGCTATTGGATCATACGTAATCAGCGCGCCCAAGCTTGACGACGCACTCTTGAGCACTGCATTCGGTTTGAGCCTCGCTATTGCCGCCTGTCTCACGATTGGATTGATCGGCTTGAGTTTCCCTCTGGCGAATTTTTATCAAGATCCAACCATCGGCATATCGTTGAGGATTGTCGCCTTTGGACACCTCTGCTTTGCCGCGGCCCTTCCTGCCAGCGTTCGCCTGATGCGCGCCATGCGCTTCGGGTCGCTTCTCGCTATCGGCGTTGCCGCGGCCGCGGCCCAAAGCCTGACTTCGATCACCCTCGCCCTCGTGGGTCATGGAGCCGCCGCCCTGGCATGGGGTTCGCTTGCATCCTCGCTCGTTATGGCGGTCATGACGATGGCTTATCAACTCGATGCGATAAAATGCCGACCGACTCTGAGAGGTTCAGGCCGACTGATCGCCTTCGGCGGCTGGACGTCGGCGACGCTCCTTGTCGGATGCTCGGCGATGTCAGCGCCGGAGCTCATGATGGGGCGCGCCCTGGGACTCGCGAATGCTGCTCTGTTTGCGCGCGCCCAGAGCCTGGTTTCGGTCGTTGCAAACGGTCTTTTCGTCGGCATGACGCGCCCCCTCCTTCCGAACCTCAGCAAGCGCGACCATGAAGGCTTACCTTTGGCGCCACTTTACTTGCGCATCATTGAATCAATTACCGGACTTTCATGGCCGGCCTACGCCGTGCTGGCGATTTGGGCCGCACCTCTCGTGAGAACGATCTATGGGGAGGCGTGGAGCGTCGCAGGCGCTATGATGGTACCTATCGCGATCGCCCAAGCATTGACGTTCAGCGTTGCAGGCTATTACGACGTCATGATCGTCAAGCGACGTCAAAGATTGCTCTTCCTTTCCGAATTCGCGGGAGCTCTCTTCGCGATCCTCGCACTCGGAGTTGGCGTGATGATCGGAATGGAGGCCGCGCTCTGGAGTTTGGTTTTGAGCAGCGCCCTCTGCGCAGCCTGCTACTCCTTCGTGCTCAAGGTCGTCATCGATTTGGCGCCCGGCGCGCTTTTTATGGCGTGGGGCCGAAGCCTGATACTGACCTTCATCGCCATCCCCGCCCCTCTCGCTTTTCGTTATCTTGACGCTCAGGCCCACGTGGACGTCATGCTTCGATTTTCTGCATCGAGCGCAATCGCGGCGTTTATTTGGATCGCTGGCGTCATATTCATCCGGCACGAATTGGCTCTTCATATCGAGCCGCCGCTCAAGAAGGCGCTCGCGTCCGTCACGTTGCGCCTGCTCCCGCGCTTCCTGACAGCAGCCAAAAAAACGATGGGCCGTTGAGCTTCCGGGCATGCAGATGAAGCATTTACTCAGGACACCCATGGAAAGCTACAAAGGTCGGATCATTGGATGTGCTCCCGGGACGCACGCCGCTCTTGCCGCAGTCATATCTCGAAATTTGAAAGCGGAGGATCGATCTGCTGTCCTCGACATTGGGACGCATTCGGGGGCGTTGCTGCTACGGCTGAAAGACGATCTTGGCTTTTCGGATCTCACAGGCACAGATCTCGACGCGACGCGATTTGATGTTCCTGATGCCGACTTCAAGCGCCTGGAGTTAAACCAGCCATTTTCGCATCATTTCGACAAGAAATTTCGATTGATCACCGCGACCGATGTCATTGAGCACCTCGACAGCCCACGAATGTTCCTGACCGAAATACATGCATTGCTGGAGGAGGATGGTTGGCTCGCCATTTCGTTACCTAACGTGGCCTCTTGGCAGGGGCGGGTCAAGTTCTTGCTCAAGGGTGAGCTTTGGGGCTTTGGCGAAAGGAATTACCGATCGCAACGCCACATCTCGCCCATTACAGGGGAGCAGATGGTCATGATGATGCATGAACTAGGGTTTAGTGTCGTCTCCAAAGGATCGGCGGGGTCTTTCTCTACTCCTTGCATGAAAGCTCTGACGTTTCCTGTTTGGGCACTGGCTTCGTTGCTTAACGGCATATCGCCTCTCGGCGAATGCGCCATTTTTCTCGCAAGAAGAACCGCTCCCGACGAAAGTCTAAAACTGCCGACCCATTATCAGAAACGCTGGAAAGGAATGCCAGATCGGGTTGGCCTCGATGACTGAAAACGCGAATCCGTCGTAAGCCTGATAGCCGGGTGACGTCGGATTTGACCCGGAGCCTTCCCAGCAGCACAAAAACTTACCGGCACGACGCGAACACTTCGACTGTTGATATTCGATTGGTCGGCAATCTTAGATTCGGGCTAATTGAAACGTCGCTGAAAGAAGCGAGCCGCAACACGTTTTACCCCAAACCAGTTGCGTGTCACGATCCTGTGGTACAATAGTTCTGCCTTGCTGATCGGCAGCATCTTTCGATTGATAAGCCACGTGTCTTGGTGGCCGACCCGGGACATTCTGATGCCTTCAAATCCGATCGAGTGAAGCCGTCCGATCGCCTCCCTGACGGCCACTGGTGGCGTGATTCCGCAAAAGTCGTGAAACTCTATCGAGATTTGCCGGATTCGTTCTGACAAGAATTGGTCGGAGCATGCTTGCAGCATCTCAATTTCTGCGCCTTCTATATCGACCTTGAGGAGGTCGATATAGGGCCATCGCAAGTCCCGGAGCAGATCTGGAAGCGTCACGATTTTTACTTGCACATCGGCTTCCGCATCCTCCGCCAGGGCGCTTGCGAGTTCGTTGTCGAGATCGACATGAAATCCTGTGGTGCCGGATTTGCCGCCTACGGCGGCCTGTATCGTTCTTATGCGATCCGATGGCGGAATAGCGCGGAACGGCTCTGGCGACGGCTCCAGAGCAACGCAACGACAACCGGTGCGCTCGGTAATAGCGTGAGCAAATAGACCGCAATTGGCGCCAAGATCGAGAACGCGCGATGAGGAATCCAAGAACTTCGGCGCCAGAGTATGCCAGTGGATAGTCTCTATTGAAATCATTGTCGGCTCCAAAAACGCCCTCGCGTTGAGCCCCCTTACCCTCCGATCTCAAGCGTATGGTAGACCCATTCTCCATCTTTCTCTACGCCGATTCAGCACACAGACGCGCCTGGCCCCATGTGAGAACCCTTGCATCGAGCAATAGTCAGTCGTTCCGGTTTTCATTCCGGCCTTCCACTGCCTCAAGCCCGCCTTTTTGGGCAAGCGAAGATGGAACGGATGAAGGGCGGGGCGTAGGCCTGCCCAACATCACGACAACTATTGCCACCAATGCAAAACGCTGAGGAAACGGGCCCCTTCATTCGCCAACTTCAATTCGAGAATGCGGGTGGATCGCCAGTCCCCTTTTTGTTACGATCGGAGCGAAAGGGTGAACTGCGCATTTGATGTACAGTTTCTGCCACGAGCGCGCCTTTCCCTCGGAACGCGCGGCGCTCGACAGATAGACCTATCAGCAAGCAAGGAAATACCGCAATCTGGTAGAGTGCAGCGGCTCCGATGAAAATAGGATATCTGGTCCCTGAATTTCCGAGCCAAACACATATTTTCTTTTGGCGTGAAGTTCTGGCTTTACGGCGCCTCGGCGAAAGTATCGTTCTTTTATCGACTCGAAGACCGCCCTGGCAGGCCTGTCGGCACGAGTTTGCTTCTTCAGCTCGTGCCGAGACTCGGTACCTATTTCCGCCCCGACTATCCACGTTACGCCGATGGGCTTTTGAAGGTTGTCCCGGCCTATTTCCAGCACTTGCTTATCGGAACCAATTGAAGAGGGCCGGCGCGAAAGATCGTGCGCGGCAATACATCTTATTGCTCTGCGCTATCGATCTAGCCATGTGGGCACGGGAACATCGGATCGACCATATCCATGGCCATTCCTGCGCCGACGCGGCGCACATTTTAGCTCTCGCAAGGCGCGCGGGAGGACCGGCCTTTAGTTTGACACTTCACGGTGATCTGGATGTCTATGGAACAGATCACCAACTGAAAATGGCAGAAGCAGCCTTCATTTGCACCGTTGGTGACCACCTTCGGCAACAGGTTGTGAAGCAAGCCAACGTCCCCAGCGACCGCGTGCTCGTGACTTGTATGGGCGTGGACACGTCGCGGCTCAAGCGATTGGGCGGTGAGCGCTCCTACCAAAAAGGATCGCTAAATCTAGTAACTGTTGCGCGGCTTCATCCTGCGAAGGGCCATCTGTACGCCCTCGGCGCAGTTCGCCGCGCCATCGACCTTGGTTTGAATATCCGATATACCATTGCGGGTGAGGGACCATTTAGAGATGCCATCGTCTCTCGCATTCGCGAGCTCGGATTGGATGGAAACATTTCGCTAACTGGCACCCTCGCCGAGAATGACGTGTTTGAATTGCTTTCTCAAGCTGACGCGTTTGTTTTGCCGAGCACCGGTTTAGGGGAGGCCTGGCCAGTATCTGTTATGGAAGCGATGAGCGCTGGCCTTCCCGTTATTGCGAGTATTATTGGCGCGACGCCGCAGATGATTACCTCAGCCGTAGACGGATTTCTCGTGCCTCAAGAGGATGAGGAATCGCTATTGCATGGGATTACCTTGCTTGCCCGCGATATTGAGACCCGACAAAGAATAGGTCAGGCTGCCCGACTTACGGCGGCTCGATGTTTCGATGTTGTAACGACGGCCACCAAGCTTCGTGATGCCATTCACGCGTCGCGCAATTCGATGGGTTGATCCTTGCATTGTTCGTTTCTTGGATCTCGTTAAGATCGACACGGAGAGGGTTTTGAGGAGCAGGTCTTGATCTCCTGTTTTGAGCACTTGGTAGGGCTGTAGCCGCGCTGCGAGGACATAGACGACGATGTCTGCGAAACATCAGCGATGAAGCAGCACGCATTAGACGGGCGCCACATGCGTGGGAGCGAGTTGGAAGATCACCGCAATCCCGCGCTCGATGGTCTTCGCGCGATCAGCATCTGCCTCGTCCTGGCGACCCATCTTCTTCCCCTGGGACCGAAGGCTCTTCATCTGAATTCGACCGCTGGTCCGATGGGGATGAGTCTCTTTTTCGTCCTTTCGGGATATTTGATCCTCAGCACGCTTCGGTCGGCCCCGATCCCGGAATTCATCGTAAAACGGTTGGCTCGAATACTGCCGCTCGCCTATCTCTATATTCTGCTGGTCTTTATTTTGGGCGGTTTGAGCAAACAAGCGCTGCCTTACCATTTGGGGTTCGTCGTCAACTATCGACCCGACCAGATGACGCCTGTTACGGAGCATCTCTGGTCTTTGTGTGTCGAGGTTCACTTCTATGTCTTCGTGATGCTGCTCGCGGTGGGTGGCCGGAAGGCTTTCGTACTCGTCTGGCCTTGTTGTCTCGCCATCACCGCCATCCGCGTCATGGAAGGTGCTTACATTGACGTTCCGACGCACCTGCGCGTAGACGAAATCTTGGCGGGCGCCTGTATTGCGACGTTGCCGATGCGCCGATTCCGCGCATTCGCAGCGCCGCTGGTCATCTGGGTGCTGGCGGTCGGCGCCTGGTTCGGGACTTCTCATCCGGATAGCGGCTGGGTTCAATATCTGCGACCCTATGCGGCAGCTTTTCTGCTTGCAGCAACGCTAGCTCAACCGCCCAATCGACTGACCGCCGTACTAAGCGGTCGGGCTCTTCGCTACATCGCCGCCGTTTCCTACGCTCTCTATGTCTTTCATCCGCTTGCGGCACACGGATGGTGGAATGACGCAAACGTCTGGCAGCGATATCTGCTCAAGCGGCCGTTAGGCTTTGCTCTCACGCTGGCTGCCGCTCACATTTCGACTTTCTACTGGGAGGCGATATGGATACAGGCCGCCAAGCGTTGGGGCCGTTCGAGGCGCACGGGGGCTCTGCAGTCCGTTGGACGACTGGAAAATGTCGCTGGAGAATAGTGTCGCGTCTGCCGATGTGGTGCCTCCGACGGACGCAGGCACCGCTCGGATTCTGCGACGATTTGCCAGGCCGGCCGCGCCACAAGGTCATACGAAAATCGAACCGGGAATGGTCGTGAGGATCATCGTTCTGTTTCTTGCGAACGCCCTGCCCGCGACAAATTGATGTAGGGGTTCGAAGCGAGCGGCTTGGAGCGGATTGTCGGGACTTTGATGATATCGTTCGGTTCGATGATAGTCGTCTCGTCTGCCGTGATCTCTCGCATGAGCTCGCCGTCCTTCCTCAGCAGTGTGACGCTAGGCCGCTCGCCTTTCTCCGCCGAGCGCTCCCGCGCCTCGGCCGGCGCGCCGAATTGCGCCTCTTTCAGCAGGTCGTCTGCTGTCTCGATCCGCACTTGCACCTCCGCGATCTCATCCTTCGTCAGCTGCAGATCCCGCGTGTTCGTCCGGCTTCTCTCGAGAGCGCGTTCCCGAACCCGTTGCTCCGCCAAAGTGATGTTCTCTCCAGCTCTCACGATTTCCGTTTCGGCGGCCATCTGCTGGTTTGCGATCTGTGCGAGCGACCGTTCCAGGGCGAACAGCGTCGGCGCAAGGGCGAGGCCCCTCGCTGAGAGCGAACGAAGCTCGTCCAATTGATGTTCGATGGTGCCTTTCTCCTGCTTCAGCGCCTCGATCTGTCCGCGGAGCGAATCGATCTCACGCTGGTAGAGCGACTTGATATCTTTGAATGCCGATACTTCCGAGCGCGCCGTGTCGTTTTCCTGCGCGAGCGCCGCGCGTTCGCTTTCAATGATCGCGGAGATGGTGGCGTCGACCTGTTCATTCGAAAGCTCTGTCGGAATAGTAACACTCTCCTGCCCGGCAAGCGCCGCCGTCAGGCGTGCCGCGCGCACGACCAGGCGGTTCTGTTTCAGGGCCAACGTGCGGATGTCGCCTTTCGCGAGCGCAACGTCGCGATCTAACCGCAACAGGCGCAGACCACTACTATCAGGGCGGTAATACCCGCCGGCGGCGCTGATCGCTTGAACAACGGTGAGGCCTGGCCGATACGGATATTCGCCAGGTCGTTGCACGTCGCCCAGGATTGAGAACGGGCGAAACTGAACAATCTCGACGGCCGTGAAAGGCCGTTCGATCCTGCCCCCGCGCTGCTGCAACCGGTCAGATATTTCCTGCGCCAGATCTTTGACCTGGAGACCAGTGGCCTTGATGCCGCCGATCAGGGGCAGCGAAACCAGGCCATCCGTAGTCACAGTGTATTCGCCGCCGATGTCCGGCCATTCCTGCACTTTGATCTTTAGCCGATCCGAGACGCCAAGCCTGTACTCGTCTCCGAAAGCCGGCGACACAGCAAGGGCCAGAGCGAAACCCGAGACAATCGAAATTTCGCAAAACCATTTCCATAGCCGGCCTTTGCCCTCCAAAGCGTCGCGGGCCGGCCACTGCTCACCACGCGCATCCGGATCAGGCGTGGCCCACGGGGTCTTGTTTATGACCGTGCCAAGAATCTTGTCCCGAACGGGTCCCAGTGACTGCAGCGATTGCTCAAGCTGAACTTCCGACGTGCGCCCCCATTCCACAACGATCAGCAACTCGTCGACAATCTGACCCGCAGAGCGGACGTCGGCGACGGGGCTCAGCGCAGGTAGATCGAGAATAACCCATTCGTAACCGCACTCGCCGGACGCTGTGATTGCGTGAACTAGATTGTGCCACTGCATGTCGATGTTGCCAACCACATGCCCGCTCGGCAAGAAGTCGAGATTGGGACGAACTTCCGCCCGGATGACTTCGTCCGGAGCAGCTGAGCCTCGCAGCAACTGGTAAAGGCCTTGCGTTTCGCTTGGCGTCAGACTGTTCGAAAGCGCCGCAGTCTTCGATGCATCGACGAGAAGAACGCGCGAGCCATCTCCAGCGATAAGTCCGGCCCAGTGCGCTGCGAACGTCGACTTGCCCTCTCCGCAGCGACACGATGTTATGCCCACAATGTGAGGGACGTCCCCGCGCCGTTCGAGGACCGCCGATCGCGCACGCCGCAGCACTGTGCCCCGCAAGGTAGAACCCAATTCCGGATCGGCGTAATGCAAGGTGCGCGCATAGGCATGGGGAGAGAGCTTCTGAAGCATCCAAGCGCCGAACCGGCCGCCACCTGGCCATCGTTTTGGCTCTCGCAAAGCGGGCCGGTCCATCATTCGCGGCAAATACCCAAAGCACTCGGCCGACGTCATCGCTAGCTGCTCGGCAGTGCGCACACGTCGATCAAAAAGCACGATTGCGAGCCCAACGCTCACACCCAGTGCGGCACCAAGGACGGCTGCTAACGCGGACATGACCCCGGCCGTCGGCCCGTCTTTGGAGCCAGGGGGAACCGCCTCGCTGATGATTCGAGCCGTAGGACCCAATACCTTGATACGTTCCCTCACTGCTGCGCTCGTCGTGACGACGGAACTTGTGTCGTTTTGCTCTTGCACGAACGATTCCGCGATCTCGTTGGTCAGCCTCGCAGCATCCTCCGCAGTCAGGGCTTTAGCTCGCACTGCAATGATTTGGCTGGTGCCGACCCGGTTGACAGTGATGTTGGATTTCAGGGCCGCCAGCGCCGTCTGCCTTCTTGACGTTTCGGAGCTCGTTCGTTCCGGCGCAAACATCTGCAACAGCCCAAGATCGCGGATGCTACGTGATTTCGGCAAGATCAGTTCTATTTCCTCCAATCCAAGCCGGTCGACGGCCCTTTCAAGCACCCTGCTGGACTTCGCCATTTCGATTGCGCTCTGGACCAGCGAGTTCTCGACCAGCAGCTGCGTAACGACCGCATCCGGGCCTGACTGTTGCAGCGTGGTGTTCGAAATCAACAGTTCGGAAGAAGCGCTGAACGCGGTCGTTCTGAGCAGGACATAAGCAACACTCGCCAACCACACCATGACGGCGCCAGCAAGCATCAAACGAACAATCATCCGCCCCTGCTGACGAATCTTCGCAAGATTGATTCTGAAACCGATCCCGTCACGCCCGGGCTCCGGCGCAATGGATCGCATTGCCGGTTCGAATAGGACTGAGCGCTGACTCTTGGTCGAATCGAGCATCAAACAAACTCCTGCGTTGATGCTGCGAAAGCGTGTCGATGCTATGTTCGCGCATCCGTTGCCAATATTTGCTCGGCTCCTGAAGAGTTGCCTAAACCGTCTCCAATTGTCCGACGGGAGGGCCGAGGTT